>JAFGGH010000052.1 GCA_016930645.1 Sedimentisphaerales bacterium | reverse complement strand
TAATAAAACAAACGCATTATACTTTCCGACTTCGCTGCGCTTCGCCGGATAAAAAGGATGCCCTTTCTTTATATCTTCACGGATTACTCGGATTTCCACGGATTCCTTCGACAAGCTCAGGACAAGTTTTAACACTAAAGCACAAATACACCAAGACACAAAAAAAAGTAAGTTTTGAATTGCGGAATTTTAGTTTTGAATTGCGGTTTTGCATAAAAACAGGTTAATTTGTTAATAAATAAGTTGTCGTGCCGACAACTGCTAAATAATTATGAATGTCTATTTTTGACGTGAAAACGCCTCTTGTGGTTCACTGTCCAGTGAACAATATGGTATTATAACATAATATCAAACATTTGTCAAGTAAAATTTTTGAATTTTTTTTAAAAAGACCCCGATATTTTTCAGAAAACGCCAGTAACATAGGTAACTGATATATAAGGACTTATAGTATATATTATGGTAATATAGGTTCGGGATACAGCATAAATTCGCGATTTTTTAGTTGACCTTTGCCTTATAGTTACCTAATATATCCTAAAGTTTTGTTAAAGAAGAGGAGGATACAAATGCTCAAGAGAGTTTTCTGGTTTCTTTCAGCAGTATCATTGTACACATTTAATGCCAGTTCGGCGGAATTGCTGGCTTCTTTTAATCACGAACCATGTGGAGGTTCTCTGATATCTTCATCACCACCGCCAGCGGTGCAGTATATCCTTAATTGGGATTATATCTCTGGAATATTCGGTGATATTGGGGATGGCACAAGCTGGCATAACAGTGATAGGGGATACTGTGACTTCAACGCTGACAACACCCCAGACTTCGATACCTTCACCAGTTACCTTACAGACGGCCTGGATTTTACGCTATCTTCATCCGTATATGTTGTTGGCGGCGGTACTAATGAAACAGGTATATCGGAATCAGCCTGGGGGCTGGGAAATCCCGACCTGTTCGGTTACCAAATTGATTTCATCCGTTTACAAGTCCACAGCACAAGCTTATCCCAAGACGGCTATTGGGTTGACTACGGCGGAAATATTACCTGGGAATTCTACGGCGCCAGCACACCTGAACCTTCGTCATTACTGCTGGTCGGTCTCGGAGCCGCGTCCTTGAGAAAAATAAAACGCTACGATATATGAGGCGGAAAAGTTTTAATAAGAGCATTAAAAGCTCTTAATTTTGTCAAAGGCATATCAGGAATCGAGCATCAAGGTCAGGCCTGAGCTGCCACGATTCATCGGGGCTAAGCAGGCTCGCGAAGCAGGGACGGCCGTGGTACATAAAGCTTGTCACCAGAAGAATATTCGGTTACAATTTCAGATAATGGTCTGGTTCGACAAAAAAGATATTAGCGCAAAACTGCGATTTCTCGGCGCCGCTCAAAATGTTACCGGTTCGAGACATCTGCTCGACGTGGACGGTACAAGAGTGTTGGTGGATTGCGGTCTCTACCAGGAAAGACATCTGGCCGACAGGAACTGGGAAAAATTTCCGGTAGAGCCGTCAAGCATTGACGCAGTACTGCTGACTCACGCGCATTTAGACCACTGCGGATACCTTCCAAAACTTGTAAAAGACGGCTTTAGCGGCAGGATTTACTGCACGGACGCAACGGCTGAAATCACCAAGATAATTCTTCTCGATTCGGCTCATATTCAGGAAGAAGACGCCGCATACAAGAAAAAGCGTCACGAGAAGGAAGGACGCCGCGGTCCGTATCCGGAAGAACCTCTGTACACCACTGAAGATGCCGAGGCAACTTTCCCGCTTTTTTTACAGGTGGATTATAAATCCTGTGTGAAAGTCAACGAGAATCTCGAAGCCTGCTTTTATGACGCAGGTCATGTACTTGGCTCATCTATTATTAAGCTGACGATTTCAAAAAACGAACAAAAGAGAATTATTCTTTTTTCAGGTGATATCGGCAGGCCTGGGCGTCCTATCGTTTGCGACCCTGCGTCATTCGAGAAGGCTGATTACGTGCTTATCGAATCGACCTACGGCGACAGGGTACATCAGCCTACCGAAGATATTGCAAACAAGATGGCGGAAGTAATAAACACAACATACAAAAGAGGCGGTAAGATTATTATTCCGAGCTTTGCGCTGGAAAGAGCACAGGAAGTGCTCTACTATCTTAACGACCTTTTTATCAAAAACAAAATACCCCAAATAAAAGTCTTTTTGGACAGCCCGATGGCGGCGAGAATTACAAAAGTATTCAAAAAGCACGCTGATATGTTCGATAAAGCGATGCTCGAGTTCGTGAATAACCATGAATCTCCGTTCAGCTTTCCCTTGCTGAATATAGTCGAAACTACCGAGCAATCGAAATCGCTCAATGAAATTAACGGTCCGGTGATAATCATTGCCGGCTCGGGGATGTGCACGGGCGGAAGAGTAAAACATCACCTTGTGAATAATATCTCCGACGCCAAAAATACCATAATGTTTGTCGGCTACCAGGCGGTAGGGACACTGGGCAGAAGTATAGTTGACGGCATTAAGAAAGTGCGTATTCTCGGGAGCAAACGTGACGTCATAGCGGATATAATCAGAATTCACGGATTCAGCGCTCACGCCGATAAAACCGAGCTGATTAACTGGCTTAAAAAGATTAAGGCCTGTCCGCGCAAAATCTTCGTTGTGCACGGTGAAAAAGAAAGCTCACAGGCCTTCGCGAAAGAAGTGAGCAAGCAGATCGGCTGTAAAGCTGTTGTCCCGGAATTCGGCGAGGAAGCCTCACTCGATTAAATTCACACGTTTAATATTAAGAGCGGATTTTTCTGAGGATGTCCCAGTACGCCCCTCTTGCTCCGGCTTCTATGGCCTGGCAGAGTTCGGTATTATCATTATAATTGTGGTCTTTTGACCGAGTATCATCCATTTCGGACATCGGCTCGAAGAATCTTTTATCACCGTCAATCAAATCCCTGACCAGTTCGGCGGGTTTGGTTCCCAATAGATATGAAATATAAAAAGTCGGTTTTAAAAAATCCACCTGGCCGCTATATTTCCTTTTGATATTAGGATTCGTTTCCGGCTTGCCCTCCTTCCGGACAATATCGGCCATAACCGTATCAGGATATAACCTGACACCTAAGGCCGCGCCTACACAGTCCGGATTAAGAGTCTTCATAAAATCGATTGTCTCTGACAAAGTATCCACGGTTTCACAGGGGCCGCCTAAGAGTAAATCAAACATAACTGCAATTTCTCTGCTTCGGCAAAGTTCAACAGCGTTTTGAAAATCCTCCTTTTGGTGAGGCTGATGGTATTTACTTAGCATCATCGCATTTGCTGAATCGCCGGTAAAATCAATACCGGCACATCCTGCTTTGCGCATTAGCTCAGCAAGCTCGTTGTCAAAAGGTGTTACAGTCATATACGTGTACCATCTGATTTTGCCGCCAAGACCACGCTGAATCAATTTTGTACAAACAGCCTTGGCGTGATTAATAGGGATATTGAATTCCGAATCGCAGATATGAAAAACATCAATTCCTTTTTTAAGTAAATTCTCAAATTCTTCAGTGATTTCGTCCGGCCTGCGCAGCCTCAGTGTCTTTCCCTTTGCCAAAGAATCGACACAATATATACAAGGGCGATTACATCCGCGTTTTGTTTCTACTCCGCACTGGCCGCCAAGCTTAAAATAAGTGATATTATCAATTTCATTTCTCTGCGTCGGCAAAGTGAGTTCTTCCGGCCAGGCAGGTTTATTGCTAACGAAGCTTCCATTATTTTTCCAAATCAGTCCCGGTACATTTTCGTATCTTTGCCCGCCAGTCAGCTCATTATAAAGCGCCACTATCGCATCTTCACCGTCACCACGAATTCCAAAATCTGCGCCGCAATATTTCATTATCGGCTCGGGCATAATTGAAAATCCAACTCCGCCGACAACAATCTTTGCGTCACTGAATTGCCGTATCTGTTCGATTTGCTGTTTTAATTCCGGCACAAACCACTGACTTCTCGGCCAAAAGCAGTCATCAATATTGCGAAATGTCATCGCGACAAGCTCCGGCTGAATAATCGAGAAGTATTCTTTTATAGTTTTGTTTGGCTCATTGCTAAGACACAAATCCAGGACTTCGACATCGATGCCCACTTTTCTTACGGCTCCTGCAATATAATCGAGGCCTACGGGGGCGATTGGGGGTTTCATCGTGTTTGTGTTGATAAGTGTAATCATCCGGGCTTATATTTTATCGGCAAATAATATATCAATACTTTCACGTAATTGTTGCGGTTTTTTTACCGCCATTAATGTCACTATAACTTTTTTTCTTTCAGGATGATATTTACAGTACCCTGTCAGGAACTTTCGAAAGTACCTGACGGCTTTTACAGACGGATACAGGCTACATACCATACCGAAATGCCGCAGCATAACATCTTTAACCTCATTTAATGACGGTTTTGAGGGTGCCTGGTTACTATCAAAGTACGCTTTAATTTCAGCGAACAGCCATGGATTACCTATCGCCCCCCTTGCAACAGCTACGGCATCGAGACCTTTATCTTTCAACAAATCGGCTACATCTTCACTGCTGTATATATCGCCGCTGCCTGCGATGACCATATTCGGAAATTGTTTTTTGACCTGGCCCAATATTTCCCTGTCAACATCGCCGCTGAATTTTTTATCAACAGTCCTGCCGTGGATTGTAAGCATATCGACTTGTTCATTATTAAACGCTTCGATTAGTTTCCAGAAATCATCTTTCGACTTCTCTAAATTTTTTACACCGATTCTGAGCTTAACCGTCACCGGACAGCTAACCGCGTCACGAACTTGTCTATAGATTTCCATTATTCTTTGAGGCTCATCGAGGAGCGCTCCGCCTCTTTTTCGTCTCAAGACTTTTGGCGCAGGACATGCGAAATTCAAATCGATGATATCAAATCCGACATTCGCCAGGCCTTTGGCCGCTTCAGCCATAACCACCGGCTCATCACCGAGAATCTGCGCGCCCACCGGATGTTCGTCATCACCCGGTCTAAACGCATTTTTTTTTAATACCTTTTCATTTGCGGCGCTTTTGGCCAGCATTACACCTGCAAAGGTCAAAGGACAGCCGAATTCCTTTGCCAACTTGCGCATAGCGTAATCGCTGTATCCACTCAGCGGGGTCTGAAAAAAAGGATACTCAAGCTCTATTTCTCCCAATCGCAGCATTACCGCTCATTCTTTCTTTTCTTTGCAGAAAGCCAGCAAAGGATTATTCCCAGCTCATAAAGCAAATACAAAGGAATCGCCAGAGTGATTTGCGAAACCACATCAGGCGGGGTCGCCATTGCCGCTATTATAAACATCGCAAGCAATACATATTTCCTGGAACTCTTCAGTGCAGCTATTGACACAAGCTCAACTTTATTAAGAATAAATATCGCTATGGGAGTTTGAAAAGCCAGGCCGAACACAAGCATTAACGTTGTTATAAAAGCGATGTACTTTTGAAAAGTCCACGAAGCTGTTACTCCGATTATGTCTCCGAATTTCAAAAAGAACCGAAGGGATATCGGGGCAACCACAAAAAAGAAGAAAAATGCCCCTGCCACAAAGAGTGCCGCAGAAAACGGAACAGCTATTTTCACATACCGCTTTTCTTTTTGATAAAGTCCCGCTGCGACAAACATCCAGATATGATAAAACACCCAGGGACACGACAGCATCAATCCAGCTATAAACGAGACTTTCATATAACCGACAAACGCGTCAGCAGGCGCCAATACGACCAAAGGCGGTACCGATCCAATATTATAATAAGGCCTTTGAAGAAACCTCAGTAAATATCTGCCGAATATCAGACATGCAATTGTTCCCACAGCAAGACCAAGCAATGCAAGAATTAATCTTGCACGTAATTCTTCGAGGTGGTCCCCCAGACTCATTGTGCTTGTCGAAAGCTCTTCGTTTTTATCCATTTGGGAGTGTTTATGAATGTACTAATTATCCTGTTCAGATTCGCCGGTCTTTTTTATCTCTTCGTCTATCTCGTCTTTAATTTCTTTGACATCCTTTTCGACCTCATCCTTAGCTTCTTTTGCCTCGTGCAGGCCCTTCTTGAATTCGGTAAGGCTTTTACCTATATTACGGGCAAGTTCCGGTAATCGACGTCCAAATATCAATAGAGCTATCAGAAGAACAATAAGCCATTCGCTATAGCCCGGCATGTTTAAAAAAGCCAATACTGACTGAGCAGATATATTCATTTTTTGCTCCTTAAAAATTCAGGCTTTATTGTATCGCGCAAGTAACGCAAGGTCAAGAACTAACGCAAAAGCAATTCGACACAAATTGACATCGGCAGCTTTCGGTACTATACTATAGTTTTCGCCAAAATACCGGTTTTTTGGGAGTGTTTAATGGCCTTAAGACAAAAACAACATTCGAAACTCCAGACTATTATCAGTGTTATTATTATGGTTATTCTTATCATAACAGCCGGTACAATTTTCAAAATGCAGCAGGATTTTGATTTGGCACGTTTTGGAATCCAGCCGGCGGCAGCCGAAAAACCAGTATCGCAAAAGGCAGATATCTTTGCAGACATTAAGCCGGATAATTTCGAGTCTTCAGGTCCAACCGAAACCTATAGCGAGGACAATCTCTATAATAAAATCAACGGCAAGGCACCGCAATATACAGAATCAGGTTTTGTGAAACTGACCACGCAGCGATTCGTAAGTACTGAAAATGAAGAACTGTCGTTCGAGATATATCTTTTTGATATGGGGGAGATTAAAAACGCGTTCAGCGTTTACGGCATTCAGAAGCGCCCCGATGCCAAAGATATTGAAAACCTGAAATTCGCGTACAAAACAGAAAACGCCCTTTACTTTATAAAAGGTAAATACTACTGCGAAATCGTCGGCTCATCCGATTGGCCGGAACTGCTCAACGCAATAACAAAAACAGCACAATTGCTTACTGACAATCTAAAAGACGCAGGGCCTGATGAAATACCAGAACTTGCGCTTTTTCCAAAGGAAAACCTCATCAAGGGCAGCATCAAATTATATCTAAGCAGCGCGTTCGGCTGCGCCGATTTAAATAATATCTTCACCGCGAAATACAAAATCCAGGGCCAGACACTGACGGCATTCATTTCTCAGCGAAAAGATAACGATTCGGCAAGACAGCTTTTCGATAAATACCAGAAATTCCTCGTCGATAACGGTGGTAAGATTATAAAAACACAATCAGATAACCCAAATATAACTTATGTTGAAATATTCGGAATACATGAAATGATTGTAGTCCGGGAGAATTTCGTTTTCGGTATTCACGAATTCGAACCCGGCCAGCCATCAATCGAACTTTTCAGGCTGATTTATCGTAACTTACCTGTAAAAGAGGCAGACAGACATAATGACTGAAAACAAAAAATCCCGATACATCGGGATAAGCAGGCGGCAGTTCATATCACAAGCGGTCAAGGCGGGCTTGTCTATCACGGCAGCCGTTGCTATCGCCAAAATAATGTATACCAATAATCCCCCTGCCATAGAAGAGGATAAGAAGCTGGTTACAGTGCCCGATTTTTCAATCCCACAACTAAAAGGCAAACTCAGTATCGCAAAAGGCCCGGACCGAATTCAGACCGTTCAGCAAGCAATTGACAAACTGGGCGGTATAGAAAAATTCGTACAAAAAGGCGACGTTGTCCTGATAAAACCGAATATCGCGTTTGCCACTCCGGCATCTCTTGGCGCCACGGCAAATCCTGAATTGGTCGCCGAAGTGGTGCGGCTTTGCTATTCGAGAGGCGGCGCTAAGGAGGTAATTGTTACAGACAATCCTATAAACACCCCGTCAAGCTGCTTTACAATAAGCGGTATCGGCAAGGCGGCATCGGCGGCGGGTGCCAATGTTATAATGCCGAAAGACTCCGATTTTTCCAATACCACATTAGCAAATGGCACATTGATTAAAGACTGGCCTTTGTACTACGGGCCGCTGGCCAAAGCCGACAAGCTCATTGGAATTTCACCGGTCAAGGACCACCACCGCAGCGGCGCGTCAATGAGTATGAAAAACTTCTACGGACTACTTGGCGGCAGACGCAATATATTCCACCAGGACATAAACGGTATAATCTCGGAGCTTGCTATGCTGGTTAAGCCGACTCTTGTAATCCTGGACGGGACAGTTGTTATGAAAAGCAACGGGCCTACAGGCGGCTCGTTGTCCGATTTGAAGCGGGCCGATACGATGATTGTAAGTACAGACCCGGTAGCGGCGGATTCTTTTGGGGCGACTCTGCTGGATATGAAAGTCGGTGATTTGCCTTACCTTACACTGGCTGAAAACGCCGGTATCGGAACAACAAATTACGAACCTATATAAACCCATCTAATACGGTTAATAATAAGTTGACTTTTTGCTGAAATATAATCAAATCTATAGTCTGCCGCACGGTGAGTAAACCGGCGGACGTTGAAATCAAGGCTGCCTGTCTAATTTTGAAAGGAAAAGTATATGAACAGCTACGCATCACGGATAGTCTTTTGTGCGGTCTTATCATTACTATTAATAACCGGCGGCTGTAAAAGCAGCAAAGAAAAAAAGGCTATTGAAGAAGCCGAGCAGGCCAAATCAGAGCTTGAAAAAGTAAAGAGTCTCCTCGAAAAGACTATTGCGGAAAAGGCAGACACTGAGCAGGTCTTAGCGGAAGCTAACGATGAACTACACGAGCTAAAGGAACAGCTACAGGAGGTTCTGTCGGCTAACCTGGAAATAAACGAAATTACGCGGCAACGAGACGAAGCACTTATCAAGTTGAAGGAAATGGAACGGATAGTTCAGAAGATGAACGAAGATATGCATCAAAAAGTATCGCAACTGGAAGAGCTTAAGAATGTTCAAGAGCAATATGAACAGCTTCAAAGCCAACAACAGCAGGAAGAAAATGTTGAGGCCGAAGATGAACCGATAGAAACGGAGGAAATTATAGAAGAGGTCAATATCGACGAGGCCAATGAGCCGGAAGATAGCTAAACTTTACCCTATTATTTGATTTGCCTTCAAAGGACGGCAAATCTGTCTTTTATTATTATTGCGTTGTCTTGCTTGTTATTGTCCGAACAAAGCTTTATTCATCTGCGTATATGCGGCAGAAACGCCGATTATGCCATTAATCCGCATATTTCATGGAATCCCCACATTTTTTGATTGCAAAATGGCCTAACTGCTTGTAGTATAATGGATTATATCAAACATCATGCTTAAGCAGAAAGGCCATTTCTATGACAGACTGTATCAGACAACCATTACATTATTATTTTCAAGTCTAAAAACAAAAAAATCCAAGCTGATTCGGTCGTTCTGCCATAAGACTCTTGACACTACCCACTACCTTCATCAGAATCAGTTCTGATGTTGTGTTTCACCAGTCATCTTGGATTATTTCCGTGCCATTCGGACACCATTCATTGCAAAGAGGTGCCAGAGTATTTTTAGTAACGGTGATCAGAGGCTTGATAGCATTCAGTATGTATAAATATCCTTATACCCGGATATGTCTAATTTTACCCGAGTCGGGATATGAGCAAAGCAAGAGTTGGCAAGTTTCATAAGTTCTTTTGCTTTAAGCTTACCTTCAAGCTTAGCAAAAAGCTCGAATAAATACAAAACATCTTTAACCGCATAAGACAATTGTGATTCTGTCAATTTTTCCGATAGCCAATCAGAAGTTCTTTGGGCTTTAGTAATTTGAATTTTTAAATGGCTTTTTAATAGAGATATAAGACTATGGTCTTGATTATTTTCCTTATCAAGTAGTTTGCTGGCTATTTTCGTACAAGCTATGTTCTGAGGAACAATACACCAATTATGAGCCATAAATCTAAGATCAAACATTGCATGATGAAATAATTTCATAACCGATTGTTCTTCTAGCAATGAACACAAGTTAACAGGTTTTTCTTCTGTAATCCTGACAACAGTGACGCCTTTTGATGGAATCAATAGTTGACATATACCTATTTTCTCGCTTTGCCAGTCAAGACCTGAAGTCTCGATATCCCACGCTACGCGGTTTGCTTTTAATGCCGCAGTCATTTCTTCTTCAGTGATGTCCGTATAACGGACCCTAACTTCGGTTCCGTTAATCTGCAAAATATCCATTTCATAGCCTTTCTTATTATCAAGCTTTTCTTGTTAAACCGTTATTGAGGTCAAGCATAGCATCAAGTTCTTTATGGATATAATCACATAAAGTACCGCCTTGTCGGCATACGAATGTAGGAACACCTGCTCTTTCTCTGCGATGCATATACAAAGCTAGAACAACTATTTTATCAAAGCGATAAAATGTAAAGACAGGAGTTCCTTGATAAAACCATATATCTACTTGTGCACCTGTTCCATTTGTAGGCGGTAAATCCCTAAAATATTTTTCAGCGTCTTTGATATACTCTATTAAACGTTCGTTTGTATACCCAAACCTTGTTGCTAAGTTAGCGATAGTTTCTTCATGTTCAAAATCAGGCAAAATAGCTCTGATACGCACAATTTTTTTTCTGGCAGCTGCTTTAAGTGCATCACGATGTGCTTCCCGCCAAGTATTTCCGTACGCAAAGAACGTATCAATCTTATCTGAGTTTCTGATATATTCATCCCATCTTACTGTGTCATGAAAAGAATCTGAAACTTGAATTATTCCGGAAGTTTCGATATCGCGGGAGAGTCGAGTCTTTGCTAAAATTTCTTCTAAAAATGCCCGTTTGGCAAATAAATCCCACACAAGAGTTATTGCAGCAGTGATAAATGTCAGGCTGCCAACCTGTTCCAAAAGGACTTGCCATGCTTTGTGGTTTATCCATAAGTTTTCATGAGCAGTTAAAAACAAAACTCCACCGCCCAGAAGCGTGCCTATAACTGCAACCATCCATATGCGAAGTGTCAACCGTTCACTTATTATTTTTTGTACATCCCATCCCATTTATTTGCTCCTTTAAACATCTCAAGCAAAGATTTATACTGTGGTAATACAATATTCTATTACCATTGAATATCTGGTCCTTCCGCACCAATTCTAACTATAAGTTCTTTTGTGGTTGAGCCATTATATTCGCGTGGGATAAAAGACTCGCCCGTATCTACTACAGATTCAATATCATCTACAAGATAAAGATGCCACCCTTCAGTCTGGTAATCTGCTACTACGTCTGGAACTGGTTTCGGCTCATAGACCCAACATCTAAGGCGAATTCCTTCTTTAGATCGCTGGAATTTGTAAGGTTCAATAATCGGAGACCAAGGCTCATTATTAATATCTGTTAAGTAAACAGCGCGAACCTTATGCTTCTCATCAGCAAGAACCAAAAGAATTGACATAACAACGTCTATACGATCTGCATCCTTTGGCAGCGTCAGCCCAAGAGATTGAGCATATGCAATTTGTTCTGGACTTGCAGAGGGATTTTGGAGTTGAGAAACCTGTTCTACAATAGTCTCCTCAGATTCAGCCATCGCAACCGCCGTTGCTTTGTCAAATGCCTGGTAAATACGTTTGCGTTTCCTATTACTATTTCGTCCCTCACCAATAATACAGAATTTAGGCACAGTATGCTCCTATAAGTTATATAATATAAGACATTTATCCTAACCAACAATACCCGAAAATCGTATTGTCGTCAACATACGGTTTGGGGGGCTTTTAGAGCTATCGCTAAATGGGGGTAAAATCCGCGGCAAGAAAAAGCTGCCGCGGGAAAAATAAGAGAGAGATGGTCATACGCCGGCTGCGAAAACGGATAGAGGCACATGTGCTGATAGCGTTTGTCGCCTACACAATCTATAAGGAACTGGAACGGCGGTTGGCTAAGGGACAGCTGCCTATCAGCCCACAACGGGCCATTGAACTGACACAAACGATGTATGAGCTGCGTTTTGAGTTGCCAAATGATCCGCAGGTGCAGCATGTTTTGCTGAAAATGGACGCTGAGCAACAAATGCTCTATGACCTATTG
>JAFGGH010000051.1 GCA_016930645.1 Sedimentisphaerales bacterium | reverse complement strand
GTATTCCATGACGACAATTATACAGGAAGACAGCGGGTACTTCCATCTACGCCCTTACGGACGTAGTATTACGAAGGAAGAATAAAAGTGGGTAAAATTTAAAGAATAGGCAACCTTTTTGCCGATTCAAAAATCAAGCACAATTTTCTCCCCTCCGGAAGATGTCGGACGACCCCAAAATCGTCCGATGTTTTCTTTTATGGGCAGGTTCATAGCACGGAATTAATCAGGCTGTTCATTCGAATCGGAAATCAGAGCTTTGAGCAGGGGCTGTCGCCATTTGTGATTATCCTTATCATATACTCCGAAATAAGCACAGAATTCCCAGTAGTGCCAGCTAAAGCCCTGCATTTCAGCCTGGCGGGCCACAAAACTCGTCCAGCGGGCCCGTGAATCCATATCGGCTTTGCTGTTGGCTCCAAACTCACCAAGGTTGACAGGTTTGTTGTGCTCTTTGCCCCACCGGCAGGCTTTTTCAAAATCCTTAATCACGGCAGTTTTCTGGCCATCGGTTCCCGTCCATTTCGTACCAAGCCAGCTTTCCGTTTGCTCACCGATCCAACTTGCGCCCTGATGCGTAAACTGGAAAGGCTCATAGTAATGGATTGTTACTATGATATTATCATCATCGGCGGGAAGCTGGAGCTTGTCAAGTTTCCCAAGATTGTTCCAACTGCCGGGACCGATTAAGACTATCCTGTCGGGATTGGTCTTCCTGACTTCTTTCAGGGTCTCCGCTGAAAGTTTGTTCCATTTATCATCGTCGAGCATATTATGAGGTTCGTTTAAAAATTCAAAGAGGACGCTGTCCGGCTGATTTTTATATTGTTCGGCGATTTGTTTCCACAGTTCGATAAATCTTTCGGCGTGACTGTTAGGGTCATTGAAAATCTCTTCGTAGTGGTGCATATTGATTATTACATATAAGCTGTTGGAGAGAGAATTATCTATTACCCAATCGACCCTTTCGAAGAAATTCGGGTCGATTGTGTAAGGCGCATTTTTTTCGGCGTGAGCGGACCACCTGATGGGCACACGAATAGAGTCAAAACCAGCTTGTTTTATCAGCTCTAAATATTCTTTCCGCAAAGTTATGCCCCATTGCCCTTCTTTTGGAGCTTCGAGGGCATTGCCAAGGTTTATGCCCCTGCCCAGCTTTTTGTTTATGCTGAAGGCCTTATCACCGGCAGTAAAACAAAAGCAGCCCAGACAAGAAATTACTAACATTACAAGAAGCAGCTTTTTTCTGTTGATATTCATTGCCTTGAGGTCTTAAAAAAATACTCTTATTTTTGCTAATTTTTTCTGGTAATCAGCGACGAAGAAGCGTTTGCTTTTCTGGATTATTTTGTGGCCTTCGTCTTGCAGGAGCTTCTTCAAAGCGTCAATGCCACCAGGGTATTTAGGGTTCAGCTCGCCGCCGGTTTTGAGTGTCCGCCAGTATGGAGTAATTCGTTTTTTGCCCTCTGCGGCAGCTTCTTCGGCGGCGTTGGCGGCAATCCAGGCAAATATGCCGGTAGTAATAGGACAGCCAAACTGTGCATTGTGCTTTTTGGCAAGATGCTCGCGTATTTCATTAATTGTGATTAGCCTGCCTTTCGGCACCATTTTCATAATTTCATCAACTTCGACGGGTGCCGGTATAACGTAGGTGCCGGCGGGCATAGATTTTGACTTAGCTTTTGTGAATTTCTGTACCTTAGGCAGGTCTTTGCTGTTGTTTAGTTTTTGGCGCCAGGATTTTTTATCAGTCATAATAAGCTTCCATCAACTCATGTTTAAATTTCATCACTTAAAATTATTTTACCAGTTAAATAAGTCACTGAAAACCAAAATATTTAGCAAACGAACGGAATAACATCCATATTTCTTCAAGTATTTCCAGCTTCCACAGATACATTATAGGACTAAATGCCGTTTTAAGCACATTGGGTTCAACTTTTGCGCAGAATTTGACGAAATAGCTCTTAATCATTCGGATTGGCCTAAAAGGATAAAAGAG
This sequence comes from Sedimentisphaerales bacterium, assembly GCA_016930645.1. Lineage (GTDB taxonomy): Bacteria > Planctomycetota > Phycisphaerae > Sedimentisphaerales > Anaerobacaceae > JAFGGH01. The sequence goes on along the minus strand of JAFGGH010000051.1, from coordinate 18,012 downwards.
CAACCAAGATGATTTGGTTAATGAGAACCGCAGTTTTAATAAGGATAACAAATATGAAAAATCATCAATCATACAATGCCGTACTTGCAGCTACGGCAGCCAGCTTAATCCTGCTATTTCTTGCCTGGCCTGCTTCGGCACAGGATGAAGTTACACATCATTTTAAGATGATTTCGTCGCTGGAATACAGCGGCAAAGGCCAATTCAAGCACCGAACCGAATCACTATTTACGGTGCACAAGACAGGCTTACCCGAGGACGAATTGCGGCACTATACCGTTTCTATGGATGAGCCGGATTCTTCAATTCCATCGTCGTTCGATAAAGTAGTATTCGTGATTGATAAAGCCAGCGGCTATCTACTTATGGAAAACAAGGATTTGCAATTTTTCGAGCTAATTCATAATGACTGTGTAAGGTCTCTAACAACGGCGGCAAAGGATAATATCGGCAAGACGTGGAAACAATCTTTCGATTTACCTTCTCTCGACACCCCTTTGCCCGGCAGACTGAAATTCACCGTTACAGCCGCCAGGCTTCAGACAAGTGTTCTGGGTGATATGATAGCGGCCAGGGCACTATCGGAGCCTTTTGCTTTTGATACGGCAGGAGCAACCGGAAAGGCAGGTAAGGTTACATGCAAGGTTAACGCTGTTTATGTTTTTGACCCCGAAATGGAGGATATCTATCTGAGCGTATCGGTTTTCGAAGCGACAACAACCGTCAACGGCTTTAAAGAGACACTGAGACACGAGCTGGCGACCTATATGACAGACGACCAAGCAACGCCGCTCGATTTCAGCGGTCTTGGTAAGAACTTTGAAAAGCCGGTCAGGAAAGTTGGATTGATTGACAAAGATATTAAAATAAAAAATCCGACACATCTTCCGGAGTGGGTGCGCCGTGACGGCCTGCGCGTCACAGGACTGGCGAATACATGCGCGGCACTTGCCTGTGAAGGTGCTTCCAATCCGGCGGTGACGATTTGTATCCCGGGTGGTCGGATGGTCGCTATGCAAGGTTTGGGCCATATAGCTTCGTCCACCGGGCAGCAGACAGTGGCTGGTTTATTGGCAAGACGCATTGAAGCCATTAGTTCTATGAAATTAGCTGCGCCATCGGGATTCATGGGTATGAGCTACACCACAGTTGGAGCCATCGTTGGTGGCACAGTAGGAGGCGTTGCAGCCGGAGGAGGAGGAGGTGGTGGTGGCGGCGGCGGGGCCAACACTCCAACAACGCCCTAAAGAAAAGAAATTCAGCGCGGAACAAGTTTCCGACTATTGTTAAACAACACTTGATACTTTGTGCACACATAATAGATAAAGAATTAAAATGCTGTTTTGTGGTTAAAAATACAGCTTAGTGTCGTATATTATTTTAATTATACGGCATATTTATATATAATCAAACTTTTTTCAAGAAAAAGACGACAAAAAAATTCTGATTCATCAGCACAAAAAGGGGAATTCTGAGGCCATCAAAACCTGAAAAAATACTTGCAATCCGTGTACCCTGACATTAAACTTAGCAACCAAAATTGGAACAATGGCTCTGGATTGTTCTGTACCTGTTAAGCTTAGTGAGGCGAGAAGGTCCGGTATGGAGTGTGTTAAGAAAATAATTTCAATTCTGACATTGATATTTTTTCAATCCTTTTTTAGTTATGCCGCCGTCTGGGACATACAAACCATAGAAGAAGACTTAAAACACTCATTTGACACAAATGTTGATTTAGTAATCGACGGTAATTCAGTTCCCCACCTGATTTATTTTAACAGATGGAATAATGACCCGCTTTTAAGCCTGGTTCACTGCTATCTGTCAGGTGGAGGCTGGAATAAATCCGATGTTATCAGTGAATATTTTTATTGCGATGATGAGGTAAAATACCATCCAAAAGCATGTATCGACATAGACGCAAACGGCGTTTTGTATGTTGCTTTTTCTAAATCTGACGACAGTATTTATTACACAAGCAAGACATCTCAAGGGTGGGAAGTGCCATATCTAATCGACGGGACCGGCATCTGCCTTATTTACGATATGCTTGTTGACAACAACAGTCTGCTGCATATTGTTTATATACGAATACCGCCGGATCTAAACGAAGATGATTCCGAACTTGTTCTGGCAGTAGGCAGGGAATTTTCGTTCTCAAAATACATAATAAGAGAAAACGGAAATTTCCAGTCCTCTTCAATCGCCATAGACAGCCTCGGTAATAATCATATCGCATACTACGATATTAACAGTGTTGCCGATCACGAGCTTATTAAATATATCATTTCCGACTATAATTCAGTAAGTGATCAAGCTATTGAAGAGTTTGACGGCAGTGACACATTTTCATGGGGCTCTATATCCATAGCTATTGACAGTAATAACAAACCTCATATTAGTTATTATCATATTACCGATACAAACCTGAAATACGCAACAAAACCCGACGCAAGCTGGATAATCGAAACGGTTGACAATGGTCGATTAGTGGGGGAATACTGCTCAATGGCCCTTGATTCTAACAACAGGCCGCATATCTTTTATAGTGACACAACATACGGTGCGAAAATGATTAAGTATGCTTATCGCGACTATGCCGGCTGGAATACGGAGAAAGTAAAAGACACATACGAATATTGTAAATATTCATCATTGGCTATGGACAGCTCTGACCGGCCACATGCATTTTATACTATTCCATTCGAACGTACAGTTGAGTATGCAAATGAAGTGATTTGCGGCGATGAAAAACATCCTTATCCCGATGCTGACATTAACAAAAACTGCTATGTGGATATGTATGATTTGGCTTTATTTGCACAGCGGTGGACTGAATCCGGCTGCGGCACGCCGGATTATTGCGGTGGTACCGACCTTGATAAAAAAGGTACCGTTGATATAAATGATTTAGCGATAATAGAAGAGGACTGGCTGGACTGCACTATGCCCTACTGCTATTAGTTCAACTAAGAAGATATAACATAATGAAAAAAGAAGTAACCACGAATGAACACAAATAAACACACAAATATTATATATCTCTGTGCTCTCTGTGGCAAATCCCGATACATCGGGACTGTGGCTAATTAAATCTCATTTTGTTAGAGGCTCTAATACTCCTTTTTGTTCATAAAGAGGATTATTTTTTTGAATATATCTTTCGGTAAGGCTTTTTTCAGCATTCTGTTTGCCGCGGCTATTGAAGTACGATGGGTAACATGAGTTATTATTATATGCTCATTGTTCATGGCGGTTAATAATTTCGCCAACTCGTCAATGTGCATATGCTTTCCGACATCAGCCCTTTCGCGATGCTCGTCTTCATAAAAAGTGCATTCGGTAATTAAAATCTTACTGTTTGCGATATAGTCCAACTGGGCAAAATCAGCATATTGAGTATCACCAAAGTAAGTAACAATAGGGATTTCCAAAGTATATTCTATTTCGACGCCCTGCTTTTTTAATTCGACTATCTGAGGGCCGGAAAGCTTAGTATATTCGGATTTTAGCTTTTTTCTTTTCTCAATAACGGTGTATCCGACCGAAGCTTTACTGTGATTAGTCGGGAAGACACGGGCAAAGAGATTCGGTTTAACCTGATATTCATCGCCAGGCTTGACGCCGATAAGATTGACGGGAATTTTACTGCCGTCGAGCTTGCCCCAGGCATCTATGATTTGCCTTATAGGGTCGAGCAGATTATTTGGCGCTAAAATGGTGCCCGGTTTAATATCGCAGAAGTTCCGATGAGAAAGATAATAGGCAATGCCGGCAGAATGGTCAATATGGCCGTGTGTGAGAAATACGTTGTTTATCGATATAATCTGGTCGGGAGCTTTGCCGATATCGAAGCAGACGTCAAGCTGGGGCATTGCGATTACCGTCTCCTCGGCTGCGACCGAATAACCGATTATATCCAGATTATCGATATTTATTTCGACAAGGCTATGACTGGGCATGGCTTATCCATCCAAATAACCAATAAAGATGTAATGTTAGAAATAATGGAAAGTGCTGTCAATTTATTTTGATTTTTTCATTTTTTCGTTTTAATCTATATATGATGCCCGACAAACGAATACATAGAGGCCCGGCCCCAGAAGATGATATTCTTTTCGGTATAGCCGCTCTTGAAAACCTCCGTCATGCGGTTGAAGATTACTCTCTTCTGCTAACCAAAGGTTATGCTGAAAAAAGCGCGTTAAAACTGGTAGGTGACAGGTTTGAACTGACACAAAGACAACGCATCGCAGTAATGCGGTGTTCCTGTTCGGACAGCCGGCTTGAGCTTCGAAAGGAAAAACAAATCAAATTATCAGCTATAAAGAGAAATTCATTAGCGATTGACGGCTATAACATTCTTATAACCATTGAAGCGGCTTTAAGCGCGGCCTTATTATTCAGAGGCAGAGACGGCTGCCTGCGTGACCTTGCCAGTCTGCACGGTACTTATCGAAAGGTTACAGAGACAATACCGGCGCTGGAAATGATAATCGAGCTTGTAAGCAAGGCCAAGCCTGATGAAGTTACAATATTATTAGATAAGCCTGTTTCCAACAGTGGAAAGCTAAAAAAGTTAATAGAAGACTTAACAAAGCAAACCGGCACATACTGGAATGTAAGACTCTTCTCAAATCCTGATAAGGAACTCATCTTAGGCTCTTCAATTGTTGCCAGCAGCGACAGCGCAGTATTAGACGGATGCAGCGGCTGGATAAATCTTCCTAATGAGATAATTTCGGCAAAAATTCCTTCAGCGAAGATTATAGATTTATCCACTGTTTAATCGTAGTCGATTTATGATTATTCATCTTGCAAAAATATCAGTAAGATATTAATATAATCACAAGGAGATTACCGGAAGGCAAAGTACCAATTAGAAAGCGGCAATATGGTTTTTTCAGAAAAAGAGCAAGTTGAATACAAAGGCCCAGATATACTAAGCTACAAAAGGCGCAAAAACAGCGTACATATACTTACCGTCGACAAAATTCTCGCCGATGACATATATGAGAGAATACACGATGATTTCAGGATGGACCATTACACTCTGATTAAACCGGAAAAAGCGTCAATCAGAGAAGCCTCCGAGGAAATCGAAAAAATGGCTACTGATACTGTTTCTTCGAGGGTGTTGGTTATAGATGTGCGCAAGAGCACCCTGCCAAGGCTTCAGCAGGCGTATAACAAGGTGGTCGGATATAACCGAAAAGACCTGAACAAGCTTTGCTTTATAATACTAATCGGTGACGGGCCGGTCGGTTTATTCGAGCAAAACGATGATTTGGACAGGTTTGTAACTTACCTTAGCATACACAGAGTTGATTATTCCCAGGCGGCGTTTTTCTTCGACCCGTTTATACACTACGAAAGCCAGGAAGAGGGAAATCTCCGCGTTGACAGCAAGCTTACGCTCAAAGACAAAGTCCCCCAAAGGCTGGTTCCATACTTTACAAATCAGGATGAAATTTCCGTCAGAGACGTCCGAAAGTTTTTCAGAGCAATGGGTATGGACAAAGAGGTTAAGGAAAAACGTGCAAAAATACTAACAGACCTTTACACAAAACGCATAGCGGAGCAATTTCCCTCATATAAGGATAAAACAGAAGTGCTGTTGTCCGGGGAGGGTCTTAGGCTGGCAACAGAGAAACTGCATATCTATCCGTTATTCTTCGAAGATTGGGTATATGAGCTTGTTCAAAAGGCAGCTCAGGGCAGAGAGAACGCAGATTAGAATGACTGAATACAAAAATCAGATGAGATTTTTAGAATACCAGCCGATGGCTTTTTCAAGGCCTCGCTTAAAAGGTACAACCGGTTTGTAACCTATAATCTTTTTCGCGAGCGATATATCAGCAAGAGAATGCCTAACATCGCCGGGTCTTGAGGCAGTATAAATCGACTTAATTTTTTTGCCCACGATGTCATTAATAATATCGATAATTTCATTGACCGTTACAGATTCACCGCATGCAATATTTACAGTCTGGCCTTGTGTTTTTTTTGCCCTCGCGGCAAGAAGATTAGCCTCAACAACATTATCTATATATGTGAAGTCCCTGCTCTGTTCGCCGTCGCCGTAAATTGTCGGTGATTTATCCCGCAGGATAGCGGTTACAAAAGCCGGTATAACCGCAGCGTATTGACTTGTCGGGTCCTGATTTGGACCGAAGACGTTAAAATACCTAAGCGATATTGTCTCCAGTCCGTAAACATTATAAAAAACCGAGCAATAATATTCACCCATGAGTTTTGCCGCAGCGTAAGGTGAAAGGGGATTTGGAGGCATATTTTCAACTTTCGGTAGTGTAGGTGTATCACCGTAAGCCGAGGAACTTGCTGCATAAACAAAGCGTTTAACTTTCGCATCCCGAGCCGCTAATAAAAGATTGAAGGTGGCATCAACACAGTGCTTATGCGTCGCCGCCGGGTCTTCGACACTTCTTGGGACGGACGGCAGTGCACCCTGATGTAAAACAACCTCAATATCTTCCATAGCCTGCCTGGCAACCTTTATATCGCCCATATCAGCTTCGATGAATTCAATTTTATCCATAACATCAGCCAGGTTGCTTTTTTTACCTGTAAGCAGGTTATCAATGACCTTGACAAAACATCCCTGCCGGACGAGCTGTCTGGTAATATTGCAGCCAATAAAACCAGCGCCTCCCGTAACTAAAAACTTATCCATAAAACAATGCCTTAAAAAGGAAATATTTCCGTAACATAATACTCAAGGAATGACAGGGCAAGGATTAACTTGCCATAAGCGGTTCCTGATACTTTCTATACAACTTGTACTGCTCATGGAAATAGCCGCCCTTAAGTGTTCTTGCTCCCATAAGAACACAGCCAATTATTTCCGCATCAATTTCTCTTAATTCACGAACCGCTCTTTGTCCGGCTCCTCTTCTTGTTCTGTCAGCGTTGAAGACCATCATAGTACAATCAGAAATACCGGCAAGTACTTTGGCTCCTATGACGAGTAAAACAGGCGGTCCATCAATTATAATATGGTCATAAAACTGTCTCTGCTCCTGGAGTAACTGTACCATCTTCTCGGAAGCAAGAAGCTCGGTCGGATTTTTCGAAGTAGTGCCCGCATCGATAACATCAAACCGGTCGATACCACTCGGTCTGATTATTTCTTCCACCGAAGTCTGACCGAGCAGATAATTACTAAGCCCGACATCAGATTTAGCTTTTTTATCATATTTTGTATCAAGACCAGATTGCGGGAAAGCTTTGTGCAGCATTGACTTCCAAAAATTAGCGTCGATTATAAGTATTTTTTCACCTTCATTTGCCAAAGTAGTAGCAAGATTTACTGCAACAGTGGTTTTCCCGTCTCCTGCGCCACAACTGCTGACAAATATTACCTTCACAGATTTTCGGCTCTGTGAAAGCCTGAGATTCACTCTCAACTTCCTGAAAGCTTCACTTACAACCGAATATGGTGCCAGCCTTACTACATGACAGAGGTCAATACCATGGGTCTGATTATCTTCCGAGGCGTTTGGAATTACGCTTAGCAGTGGAGCAGGTATATACCTGACTACATCTCTTGGGGTACGAAGCAGGTCATTGAGCAATTCGATTAAAAACGCCAGTCCAACTCCGCAGGCAAATCCAAGAAAAGTTCCGCCCGGGAAATATACATACCATAACGGTGAGCTGACTTCACGAGGCTTAAGCGCATTTCCCATTTTCATCACTTTTGGCGTCTCGGGGTCTTCAGCTAAAATCCTGTGTTTTTCAATTAGTCCTTTTACGCCATTTAGCGTATCCTGTAACTGATCTCTTATACGAAGTCTCTGATCATACTGTACCTTCGCCGCATCAAGCCGGCTTTTCTCAATGGCCGCCTGCTGTAATTGCGCCTTAGCTGATTCGAACCTGCTTTCAATAACAACAAGCTGATCCTTAGCATTTTGTAAGTTAGCCTGTCTTGTTTGCTCACCAATTTCAGCCTTTCTGATATTTCTTCTTTCCTGCAGTTCCTGGGCTCTCTTTCTTAATTCTATTACATTTCTGTGTCCTTCACCGAATTTTGTCTGAAGCTGTGCAAGAGCTGTTTTTGTTGAGAATAGCTGCTGTGTAAGCATAACCATAGTCGGGTCCCGCTCAATGGAATTTTCAATCTGCTCATTGATTGGTCCCTGTGCGACTTCCTCGAATCTTTCAATCTGCGACTGAAGCTGTGAAACCGTAAGCATTAAATCCCTTTGTTCCTCGTCGAGAGCGTTCATTCGAAGTGTGATTGTATCCTGGAATTGATGCTCTTCGAGATCACCTATACCAGAACTTCTTCTGACATCATCAAGTGCTCTTTCAGCCAAATCCAGATTTTGCTCAATTGACCTTCGTCTTGCCTCAAGCTCAACAAGTTTCCTCCTGACTTCTCCAACTTTTGTATCGGACTGAGAGGCGATAAACATATCAACCGTTTCATTAGCAATATCGGCAGATTCCTGAGCGTCAGCACACGTCATAGAAACGCTTACGAATTCAGCGTCTCTGTGAGCAGACACACCAAGATGTTTCCCGAGGTCATCCAAAGCATCAGTTATCCTTTTCGCTTCATTTTCTTCGGAGCCGAAGCTTTGATACCACTGAGTTTTTTTGATTTTGTCACGTCTTAACAAATTTTCAAGCGTGCCCTGCTGCCTAATTATTGACGCGATAGTTAAGCGGTATCCATATTGAATATCTTTGGCAACAGTGCCTCCACCAATTGTCAGCGGGTCTCTTTCTACGGGAGGAAGTATTTTTATATACGTACTCGCCCTATATTTAGGCGCATATGTTAATAACAAATACCAGCTTATTCCACCGGCTATAACTCCTATGATTGTCATAACAATCATAAGCAGGATGTGCCTTTTTAATATCGATATGATATCTTTAGGAGTAAGTGTACTTACAGCCTGAGGCGGCCTGGTCATAGGCAGCCTGGTCATACGCTGAATCGGCATTTGAGGCTGTTGTTCCATTCTATTTTTATACGTTTAATCAAACATTTCAGTTCATTAACTTACTACTTTTCAGCTATTCGCGTTAAAGCGTCGTTTATCCTCTCGGATTGTTTTTGCGGTATATTCTCACCACCAATTTCGAGAGCTTTTTTATAGGCCTCGATTGCTCCGTTTGGATCTTCCGTTTTCTCCTTTATCATCCCCAGATGCTCATAAACATCAATCGGTGCATAAGCTTGTCTATCCTCAAACAGTTGTACAGCCGACTGACAGTATTGCTCTGCATCTTCAAATCGGCTATTTTTATACAAGACATAAGCATAGGTATCCAAAATAGCCGGATTATTCGGACTTTTCAGCCTGGCGGTGTCTGCGAATCCGAGGGCTTTTTCAAGGTCTTTTTCATTGTTTGCCAACATATAGGCAATATTATTTAGCACAAAAATATCATCCGGATTTCTTTTAAGGAGTCCTTCCCAGACATTAATTGCTTCGTTGAAATAATTGTTATCGGAAGTTCTCTCATAAGCTTTTGCAATGGTATTTGCTTTTTCAGAAAGAAATTGAACGGCTTGCGGGCTGTCTTCTCCAACAATATCAACACATTTGTCAAGATAATCAACTGTTTTGTTAAAATCGCCATCCATCAGAGACAACCTTGCCATGACATAATTGGCGACAATGGAATTCGGATTCACCGAAATTGTATCCCTGCAATATTTCTTCACCTCTTCCATACCAACAACTCTTCCCATCTCGTTTAATACATTAACAGCGATATCAGGCCTATCCTGTATATTATCAGCCGCTTTTTTGAAATAATCGATAGCCGCCTGGCTGTTACCCTCTGCGTTTTTGGCTTTTGCTATAGCTATTAAAGCTATATAAGAATAAGAAGAATCAACGTATTTCTGAGCCTGCTTAACAGCTTCCTGAAGCTTACCACCTTCAACAAGCGAGAAAAGATACCCCATCAGCGCATTAACATTCGGTCTTTGTTGTTGCTCGCTTTTTTTCCACACAAGATTATAGAGTTTCTGTGCATCTTCATAGTTCCTTCTGTTCATGGAGTAATCCGCCGCTTTAGCAAGCCAAAGAACACTATCGGGAAATATACCAATCATTCGAAGATAAAACTGCTGCAATCCAGTGTCATCCCTGGTCTGATAATATACAGCCTCCAGCAAGAACCTTGCCATGTCAGGTGTTGTTGGCTCATAAGCTATCGTTGATAATTCGGTTTTAGCGTCACCCATTCTTCCGCTAAGTATATAAACCCTGGAAAGTGCTATTCTGGATTTTACATCATTGTTTATCGACCTGCTTTTATTAATATCAGCTATAGCCTGAGAATAATTCCCTTTCATTGTATTAATCTGGCCTCTTAAAAGCCACGCATAAGCATTATTTTCCTCAGTATTAAGACTCTTATTTGCCAACTCAAGGGCTTCATCAAGTTTGCCTTGCTTCATTGAGATTTCTGAAGCCAAAAGCTGGGCCTCGGAATCATCCGGATATTGCTCCATAAAACTCTGGAGTTTCATATCAGCATCGTTTATCAATCCCGTATTAATCAGGCCTGCCACCTGGATTAGGCGGTTTTCCTTCGTATCATCAACTTCGAGAAAGACCTCGGACATTTTCTTAAAATCTTCACCATTTACGGTCCTTTCTGCAACAATCAATAAACCTTTGATAATATTAGGGTCTTTTGGCCGCTGCTGATGCATTTCTTCAAGAAGCTGCTTGGCCTCTTCATATTTTCCGGAATTAACATAATATTTCCAGGTAAGCTCCTTATCCTGTGAATTTTTAATCAAATTTTCCGCCTTTTCCTGTTGGCCTATAGAGCGGCAGAATTGAGCATAGGATGTGATAGTAGTTCCACTTGAGGGGTCCATTTGGAACGCTTCTTCAAAAGTTTTTTCAGCTAAATCCAAAAGAAGCTGCTTCTTTTTTTCGTCAATTTCTTTTTGAGCCAATTCAAAGGCTAAACTAGCCAACCTCAATGCGTTCTGGGCGGTCGGCGAGTAACTGTAAATCCGCTGGATGATTGACAAAGCCTGCTTAGGTTCATCATCTCTTACGTAGTATGCGTAAAAACTAAGAAGCTGCATATCAGAAGGGGCAAGACTGACCGCTCTTGCGATCGCCTGTTTTGCTTCTATGAACTGGTCGGTTGTTACATTTTCTCCAAGCTTGCTGTTCCGCTGATATAAAGCAACAGCAAGAGCCCTGACAGTTGCAGAGTCGAAGGGGTTCAACTTAACAGACTGCCTGAAGTCATCAATTGCTTCATCATCCCTGTCAAGCTCCCGTTTTACCTGTCCCCGCATCAAATATCCCATGGAAAAGACCGGTCTTTGCTGCAGGCACCTGTCAAGCAATCCCAAGGCTTGCTTATTTTCACCTCTGATAACTGCAAGTCTTGCCTTAAAATAGTCACCATTGCACTGGTCCATATTTTGCTTTTGTACAATTTCAATAAGTTTCTGAGCAAGCTCCCATTCCTGTAGATTAATCACCGTCTCAAACAGAAAGCTGACAGATAGTCGTCCCATAGCTTCTTCATTACCCACACTTTCACTATCTATTTTGGCTGTATAGTTATCAAAAACCTTCTTTAATTGTTCTTTAGCCTTTTCGTTCTCACCAAGCTCTCGATATAAAATTCCAAGTCTCAAAGCCTTTTCTAATGGATCTTCAAGGTTTAATATAACATTTTCATTGATTTGTCTTCGCTGTTCAGGTGTGATTTCACCTTCTTGTTTTAGAACTTCTAAATAGGTTTTTATAATGACGTTATCCGGATGATATGTAAGATAATGTCGTGCCAGAGCTTCAGCCTTTTGTTTGTTTTCGTACCTTTCGTAGCCTCTGCAAATGTCGATTATAGTGGCATCAGAAATAGAATCTGGTTCAACCTGAAGTAACTTTTTGACTAAAGTAACTATTTCTTCATTGTAAGCAATAACATCCTTTTTGAGCTTTTCTACATCGACAGGTTCCTGTGCCGGTTCCTGCTCCTGCTCAATATTTTCACCCAGATCGATATCGGTTTCCATGCCTTTCAGTTGTTCATTAGCAATTTTTCCTCCCGCTAACGACTTTTTTTGCAAAAGGAGCCTCGTTTTTAACTGCATAATTTCGAAGTTATCCTCTTGAACTTCGTCAAGAATCTCCTGTGCCTTTTCATAGTCGCCGGCATCTATCAATGCTGCAATCAAAATATTTCTGCTTCTGTCATTCGCGCCGAAAGTATATTCGTAGCTGTTTACAACCCTTGATGCCGTGAGCGCCGCTTTAGCTCTTAGTAAAACAAAAGCATAATCAAGCAAAACATTTGGTCTTCGATTAATAATACTTTCGTTGGGATTATCTCTGCTATCTTCACCAAGTTTCAAAGCCGTGCCATAAAAGTCAATTACCGCTCCAATTTCCCTGCTGTTTTCAAATTCCTTTGCCAGAAAATACGCAAGTTGCGTATCCGTTCTTTTGGCGGCTTTTTGCTGCTGATACAGAGCATATAGTTTCTTAATACCCTGTGAGTGATTACCTTTTGCCAGGTCGAGAACACCCTGCCATTTTATAACAGCTGGGTCCTCTCCACTTCCTAAGATTTGCTCAATTTCATGTATAGCCCGCTCTGAAGCGGCCATCCACTGCTCCTTTTGTTCTTCCGTAACCGTGTCAGACTCATGTAGTATTCTGTCAAGGTACATCCAAACCAAGTTTGAATAGGTTATTGCACGGTTATTAATATTTCTGTAATGCTGCGGACCCTGCGTCTCCTGAAGAGCAGGTAAATCAAGGATTTCATTTAGTATATCAATTGCTTTTTGCTGAGCGGAAAAATCATCCTCAAACGCCGATTTATAATCATAATAGGTTGCTGCGCTTATGGAGTACCTAACCTCTTCAGGCTTAATCTGTCTGGCCTTTTCAATGGCTTCTATCGCTTTGTCTATATTCTCTGCCCCAAGACGACGAAAATAATATTGTGACTGTGCATAATAAAGCATATCGGAATCAGGGAATCGCTCAACCAATTCCGCATATCGTGGCTCAAACGTAGCCAAAAGCTCCCTGTTATCCTGCGCCTCCGCTCGGCTTAGTTGCATATTTTGTTCAGCCAGTAAAAAATTGATGTTTGCTTGCGGGTTATCCGGTGTCGTTTCGACTGCTTTTGACAAGATTTCAACTGCATTGTCTTGGGCCTTTTGCCGCTCATTAATCGCTCCTCTTGTAGCTAAAATATCTCCCTTGGCAATATAGGCTTGCGCAAGGTTTTCTGATATAGCAATATTTGTAGGCTCTAACTCCTGAGCTTTTTGTAGATCGTTAACTGCATCATCCAGCAGCAAATCCGGTTCGGTCGCAGCGCCGGAACTGGCAATCATTAATCTCGCTCTGCCTCTGAGTAGATACAGATACTGCCCGATTCTCTGAACCCCATCGCTTCCTGCTAACGGCTCATGTACCAGTTGTACTTTTTCATAATACGGGCTTTCCCATTGAGCGGTATCTTCTTTTAACTGGTCATCGCTTAACATTTCCAAAAATTCAGTCGCCTGGGTTTCAACATCTTTCCAAAGACCTCTCATACCCGTTTCACATACAACATAAAAATATTTTAAACGAACATACCTTATAGCATAATCTTTTGGATTTATGTTAAGCACCTCCTGCCACATACCCCGAAGCGGAGGCCACTGTTCAGTCTCTAAATAAAAGTCAATTAATTTATTTACAGCTTTTAGCCTGGACTCGTTGTTTTTTGCTTTTGCGCGGGCGCGAAGATAATTTCGCTCGGCTTTTGTAAGCTCTCCGGCTTCCCAAGCGGCATCACCGTCGGCCAGAAACTTGGCAGGGTCCTGCGTAAATCTCAAAACTACAAAGACACCGACAATACCAATAATTGCAAGAATCAGTGTTCCTATAAGAGCTACTTTTTTATTTAATCTCTTGGCCATTTTAATCCTTTCTGTTATTCATATCCTTTATAGTAATATGGTTTCTAAAAGACTTATTTTGTCCCTTTAAGCTGTTCTTTGGTAGGCCAATGCTCTTCTTCAAGTAAAGGCAGAAGGACAGATAATATTTTTTCGGTCATCCGAACAGCTTCTTCGTTTCCCGACGCTTTTGTCTTATTAAAAACTATCTCAACTTTACTAAAATAAGAGTACCTGCCGCGGATATTTTTACCCAGGATAATCCTTGCTTCTGTACGAGTGTTGACGTATTCGCCGTTTACGTTAAAGAAGTACAAAACCGGAAAACCGCTGTCGGATAAACCGGTACCAGCCTTTTCGAACATAACAATTCTTCCGGGTATTTTTCTTGTTTGCCAATTTGGTTTTCTTATATCCTCAACGTTAAATATAATCTCCTCGGACGATGTCTTTTGGTAACCGCCGCCTGTATAGCATTCTTCCGGAACATGAGGTACCGCATCAGGCTTTTCATAATACGTTATAAAAACAGTAACAAGTTTTGTCGTATTCACAGCCTCATCCCGGGAATCTTTAATTGCCCATTGAATATATTCTTCCGTCCCAAGGCTGTCGAGGATGTCCTTGTCCTTTATTTGGTGTTTTTCAACCACCTCGAAAGGCTTCAGTTTTGATTCATCCAACAAGCTTAAAGGTTTATTAGGCGGTATCGGCTCCTTCTCAAACCAGAACTTAAAGTACTTTTGAATAAAGGTCATTCCCCCTGCCGCCAATAAAAGAACAGCAAGGCATATCACAAAAGCCGGTTGAGTATATTGTTTTACTGTCTTATTCATTCTCTCACTTTGTATTATCTTTTCTTACAACCACATCTTCTTTAGGCGGCTGAAGTTTACATTCTTCGACAACCAGGTTTGACATAAACCACGCAATTGCACCATAAAGTGCAAAGGCAAGCGGGAGCATACCAAGCCCAAGCACATCGTGATATATGCCCTGCGCATATTTCGGATCTATAAGAACATGAATGAATCCGGTAACCGTTACACGAACAATGTTACAGAAAATAGCAATTGGAATAGTACTTAAGAGCAATACCAGCCTTTGCCAGAACGGTCTTTTATGCAGGTATGCCATCGCAACACCCAGAGCTACAAAAGCCATAAGCAACCTCATACCGCTGCACGCCTCGGCAACGTCAAGTGAAGGTTCGAACTTCTGACCTTTGTAATAAACATCGATTAACACACCCGATACATCTGCTTCGATATCCTTAACCATATTCAGCAAAGCTCCCGCCGCTGATGCCGCCCATATTCTCATTGGGATTGTAATACTGCGGTAGTAACGGTCGGGCAATGGAACAGCAAAAACCAGGTATGATACAGGCAGCCAGGTATATTTAACCAGCTTCCAGCCGCCTAAAAATAAAACTATCGCACCTGAAGTGGCAATCATAGCGAGCGGATTGAGATACCCGAATCTGAACTGAATTAAGTTAAAGGGGTAAAACAACAATCCACAAAGCACGAAAAGCAGGCCGAGATAATTCGGCTTTGTTTTCAGATTAAGAATTTCGTGCTTTGACTGATTTAAAAAGTACAAACTGAACAACGGAATTATAAAGCCGTGCGACCAGCTGCTGTCGCTCATCCATCGCCCTACTATATTGTCGATTTGAATATGAAAGACCAAATAAAAAGCTGCACCAATAGCAGCGATCTTAATATAGGAATGAAGTCCAAGCTGTTGCCACTGATTCAGCTTTTTATCAGATAAAGCTGTGTCAGATGCCAGGGAGATATAATTTTCAGTCATAATACTATATATGCATTAAAATCCAAAGGGGCTTAATGGATGACGTAATCCAAACTCTCTGTCGGCGAAGTTTCTGTCGTAAAGAAAACCGAAGCCATAGGTAGCCCTGAAAGAATTCCTTAAAATAGCACGAAATCTGCTTGTAGGATGCGTACCAATATTTACAAGGTCATTCGGCTTAATATAGAAATCAGGTTCTTCGCCGCTCGCGATTTTATCTAAATCAACCATTACAGTTTCTTCTTTATTTGCTCCAATTCTTCTTGTTACCTCACAGCGTTTCGGCCAGGCCAGCTGTCCAAGCCCGCCGGCAGCCGCTACCGCCATTTTAAGGGTCATTTTTCTTCCAGTCAAAGGAATATAACCCTGAGCATTTATATTACCCATAATAGCAAATTCACCAATTACATCAAGAGGTACATGAATATTATCCCCAGGCCTGATTATTATGTTATATCTCGGGTCTCCGCCGCTGAGTTTGTCGGATGGAATCTTGATAACACGCGTCTGTACTCCGCCTGTACCTATCTGGTCCCAGTCAAATTCCTCGGGAATCTCCTGCTGTCGCTGTGCGTATGCAGGCTGCTCGAATCGCTCCTGTTCGATTTTTTTCTTTGGTATAACCGGACCTACAGAAACCGGCACCCACTTGCCATCTCGAAAAACCCACTCAATCTTAGACTGACTCTGGTTTTCAATAGGTGTCTCGATTGAATCTCTAAAAAATTGTTGTTCCTGCCCGGCTGCGACACGCTCCGTCGTGGCGAGCACTAAGCTTTTTTCCCGCGTGCCATAAGGTTTGGCTATATCGGTAAGCTCATCAGTTGCAAATTCAGCGGTGGTTACGACAAGCTGCGAACCCGGCCGTCTGGCCGAAGCCGTAGGCGCTATAATTTCCAGCATTTCATCTTCAGGAACATCCGGCGGTGATTGCTCTTTCTGTTGGAATTGTGTACTCCTGTATGGCCCGTAACCAAGGTCTCTTTCGCTGACAGCACGGGCAACATAGATATAGCTTGCATTATACTGAGTTTGCGCACCTGCGGTAGCCAGTGCATCTTTCAGTCTGAAATCATATCTCGGTATAGGATATCTCCCGGCTCTTGGAACTGATTGACTCTGGCCCATAATCGAAAAAGTTCGCTTTTGCGAAGCAACCGATACAACCGACACGATTGGGGTTTTCAGGATTGTAGGCGATAGTATTCTCTTTATTTCCTCTTCAAGCTGTGATTCAGTCAGGCCGGCAACTTCAACAACCCCGACTTCTGGAATTGAAATCTTGCCGGTTTCCGTAACAATAAATTGATTAAAGTAATTTTCCCCCTGCTGCAGTAATTCAAAGATTGTAATCTGGATTGTATCACCCGAAGCAAACGCATAGTCGTTCTCAAAGACCATTATGTCCACAGGCTTTGGGTCTTCCGCACCGGCCCATTCGGTGGGTTTCTCGTCAGCGACTCCCAAAGAATCAAGAATTACATTGACAGCCGGTACCGGCTTGAATCTGCCGATTTGTGTTGGATCCCAAAATTTATCATTACAACCGTTCAAAAACAGTATTAGTACGATAGCTGCAAATTTCACAAGGATTAAAATTCTACGCTGCATAAAAAACCTATCCATTGAAGATTAACCTCCAGATGATTTTCCTCCCGATTTACATCGGGATACTTTTTTCTTCATAAACCTGCTTTTTATGTATCGGTTAGCAATCCTTTAGGCTTAACCAATTTAAGCTCCTATTTGACAATGGGTTGAACCAAATCCACAAGCAGCAAAAAACGTCAGAAAAGGACGGATTACGTACCTTGTGAATCAACCATCAGCTAACAGCATCAAAACCTCATAGTTTACTCCAAGTACCTGTTGTCACAATACTTACATTGATTTTACTTCCATGCTTGAAAAAAGACCTTCCGGTGGTCTCGAAGTGGTAAACCAAGCAACATAGCGGATATACTCAATATGCCGATGATTTGTTCACCGGCAAGTAATTTTTACGTCTTATAAACAGCACTTTATCAGCATCACTAAATAATGCTGGTTTTTATAGTATTACAATTTTTTTTAATTATTTGTCGTCTGAACACTCTTTGCTCGCCTCGCTTCGCGGGCGAAGCGGGCATTTCATATCGGCGAGCTGCTGCATTAATTCAAACCGGTCGGCGACATCCGTTTTAGCACTTGCCAGCAACGCAGCCGCAGCTTCGGGATTGAATTTCGTCAATGCCCGATACCGGTTCTCGCCGTAGAGATACTCC
>JAFGGH010000050.1 GCA_016930645.1 Sedimentisphaerales bacterium | reverse complement strand
TATTTCAATATCGCTGTGCAATCTTCTTTGCCAGCCTCGTCCTCACAACGGCCTAAACCTGAACATAAAATCTTAAAGTGCTCTAAATCAAACCTGTTGATTTATAGACGGCAGAAGGACGGGATATCAGGTTAGACAGAGAATTCCCGTTTGCGGGTGTTTAGCTGTGCCTTTAGCCTGGCAACGATGGAAGAGTGCATCTGTGAGACGCGGGACTCGGATAAATCGAGAGTGGCTCCGATTTCCTTCATTGTCATCTCTTCGTAGTAGTAGAGCACTATGATGAGTCTTTCGGCACGAGTCAGGCCTTTTATAAGGAGGTTTTTGAGGTCTCTTTTTTGAGCTTCAGTAAGCGGGTCGGCACTTCTGTCGTCTTTAAGAATATCGATTTCGCGAAGCTCTTTATCGCCCTCTTCGTCGCCGTATTTTGTATTTAATGAAACAAGGCTGACTGCGTATGCGTCTTTTTTGAGCTTATCGAAATCTTCGGGTGGTAGTTCGAGTTCCTCCGCTGTTTCCTGCTCGGTTGGTTTTCTGCCAAGATGTGCTTCGAGTGATTGTGTGGCTCTGGATAGCTGATGAGCTCTCGCACGAACAAGCCTCGGCACCCAGTCCATGCTTCTTAACTCATCAAGTATTGAACCTCTGATTCTTGGCGAGCAGTAGGTTTCAAATTTTACCCCTCTTTCGGGATCAAAGGCTTCGATGGCATCCATCAGGCCGAAAGTGCCGGCGCTTATAAGGTCGTCTAATTCGACCTTATCGGGTAATTTGCTGTGAAGTCTTTCAGCTACATATCTGACAAGATGACGATAATATTCAAGAAGCAGGTTCCTGTATTGTTCGTCGTGCTCTTTATGAAAATTTGTCCAGATTTCCTCGATACTAAGCTGTTTTGTCGATTCCATCATTTCCTCCAGTGATTAAAAAGACAGATATGTAGTACGGTCCCATAACATTGACTTGGTACATCCATGTTAATCATTAAGAAAAACTTCATTATTTAATTATCGAATGTTTCGTATGTAACTTTAACTTCAATCACTGAAAGACAGGCTAATTTGCCATAATTTGTTTTTGTTTAAGTGTTTCTGCTGCGAATTTTTGGTTAAGGGTGTTTTCCAGGAGTTTATTTATCTGAAGCTCAATGTACTTGTCTTTTCCTTTTCTTAAAATCCGCTCGGAGCAATGGTCGGGACAGGGCTTTACGTCGAATAATCCGTTCTGTCCGAATTTAATACTGCTTGTATCGCATAGAAGCAGCCTTTTTCTTTGAATATGCTCATCAAGAGCGACGTCTAATAATTGAGCAAATTCATCGACAGGCAGGTCCTGTGGCATAAAACCGGATTTGTCGGCGCTGTTAATGTTTCTGATGAGTATTTTTTGACGTGCCTGCGTGAATGTGATGATGAAGCTTAATAACTCCGTCAGATTGTCCCGACAGTCAAAGGTGTGACTCTGCAAAGCAGGACAGCTCTGAGACTTTAGGTTTTCATCCTTGAACACCTTTTTTTCTCCAAATCCTTTTTGTCAAGTTAGTTTTGTTTCATATATCTTTTATCAGCTGAGAGTTAACATTCTTCTTTTTTTATTACTTTTCTTATTTGAGGAAGAGTTTTTGTTTTTTTAAGTTCCATTATTCTGGCCAGTCTGCCGAAAACAGATTCATCATAGAGCCTGTGTCCACCTTCGGTTCGCTGGTTTTCGCTGATAAGACCCATAATTGTATAATTGTGAATAGTCTGCCGGGAGAACGGGGTATAACGAACTAAATCGCCGATACGATACATTTTTTCAGGTATAGTTATCTCTTGTTCTGCCAAGGTTCCTAATCCCATGATTTATTAATCAATATTAAAATGTATTTTACATTTTGTAAAATGTAAAGGCTAATTTATCGGATGTCAACTTTATTTTGAATTTTTTGAAAATTTTTTTGTTTGGGATTTTTGCAGGCAATTATGTTTTTTTAGGGAAATCCCTTAAGGAAAATAACCGATGTATTATTCCGAAAGGCGGATTACAGTCTGTTGGTTATATAAGTATTTTATATAGGACGTAAAAGTGATGTTCCCGGAAGATTTAAATGCGACAAAAGGCCTGCAGGATAGCCGGTCCATAAAAAATATTACTCTTCTGGAGCAGATAACACCGCTGGCCAGGCAAATAAACTGTCTTGATATTCAAAAGATAGCGGAAGTATGCATAAAAAATATCCCAGAGCTGGTCGGTGTACGGTTCGCGTCAATATATATCCTTGATGAGATAAGTAATATCCTTCATCTGCTGAGTCACAACCATCCATACCTGATAAATAATATTGTATCTCTGAATCAGAACCCACCGTCGCCGATGGTAATGGCAGTGACAAGTAAAGAGATAATCCTTTGCGGCGACATTGATGCACACAAAGAGCCGATTATTAAAAGGTCTCAAAGGAGATTTCTTGATAACTATAAGACAAAAAACTGTCTGATTTTACCTTTGATTTGCCAGGACAGGGTGGTAGGCGTTTTAAATTTATCCGATAAGATAGGTTTAAAATTTTTTGGGCATGAAGATATAGCACTGATTGAACTTTTAGGTCAGTTGATAGGTGCTTCAATAGGCAATATTAAATTGTTCGAAAAGACACAGCGTCACGCGACGACTGACGGCCTTACGGGATTGGCCAATCACAGAACCTTTTACGATATTCTTGAAAAGGAACTGTGGCGTTCACGCCGTTATGGCGGAAATATTTCGGTGATTATGATAGACATCGATAGTTTGAAGAAAATAAACGACACCTACGGACATCGTGTTGGTGATAAGGCGATAAAGCAAATCAGCAACAGAATTAAGCAGTGTATCCGCCAGATTGATACTGCGGCAAGGTATGGTGGAGACGAATTTGCCGTGATTCTGCCCAATACAGCCAAGTCTGAAGCGATTGTTGTGGCTGAGCGTATGGTAGAATCGGTCGCAAGCACAACTATGACAGCTAAGGGTGAAGAGGTACGGCTTTCAATTAGCGTCGGTTTGGGGCAGTATGATTCTCATTCAAGGCCCGAGGATATCACAAGCCATTCAGACCAGGCGTTATATTCCGCCAAGCAGGCGGGTAAGAATACTGTCAAGATATTCGAATCGAACTAATAGCTCATCGTAAGATTTTAAGACACCACTCAACAGACACTTCTTCGATTTGCCGAAAAAAATATGTACTAATCCGTTGCTCAAATGCAGTTTAGAGCACTTTAAGTTTTAGTGTTCGCTTTATGCCTGTTGCGGCTTCCGTCTTCGCCCTGCGGGCTACGCCGGACAGGTCGGCTGTCGGCATCAG
>JAFGGH010000049.1 GCA_016930645.1 Sedimentisphaerales bacterium | reverse complement strand
TATTTCAATATCGCTGTGCAATCTTCTTTGCCAGCCTCGTCCTCACAACGGCCTAAACCTGAACATAAAATCTTAAAGTGCTCTAATGCTTTGATAAGTTCCGGTTTTGCGACAGCATCTATGACTAACGTAGAGGAAGTTCTTGCAAATGAAATTACTGTATTTGAAGATAGAGTCCGTATTGATGTGCAAACTTCAACTTCAGGCATTACTTTTTCAAATGCCTGGAAAAAGCGGAAGGTTATGAATTATCACGGACAAGAATTTTATGTTCTTTCAAAAGATGATTTAATCACATCCAAACGTGCCGCTGGCAGAGACGTTGACCTTGAAGATGTCAAAATACTGGAAAATATCAGGGACGATGAAGAAGACGAGCAGGGACAGTAGCTTGATAATGATTCAATGACAATCGACCGTTCAAAACTATTAACACTTCGTGTCACGGGCATCTTGCCCGTGAACTCCACGACCTCCAAGGCCGTGGTACTGGGCTATAGGCTTGCCGATCGGCCTGCTTAGAGTCTTTGTCATACTGAAAACGTTGTTTGAATTGAGCTGGCACCTGAAACGCCAAAAGAAAACAGCGAATTTGCATTCAGCTGCTGTAAAAGAGAAATAATTATAAAACCTTGAATCAGAAACGGCCGATATTTATAATCCCTTCTTCACCTATACTGAAAGAGACCGTAAAGAAGCATATGTAGAAGGAGTAATATGGCTGTAAATGATGATTTTCAAAGTGCTGTTGAGCTTATCAACAATTCGAGTAATATTCTCATAACGACCCATATCCGCCCTGATGGTGATGCCTGCGGCTGTATGGTAGCAATTGGAAAGGCTGTAAAAGCACAGGGCAAAAACGTAAAGTACCTGCTCCTCTCGGATTTGCCCGAATGGTACGAATTTCTCTTCGAGGAAAAACCGCTGATTTATAATAAGGATATAAAGGCCGGTGACCTTACTGGAATCGACCTGATAGTACTTGTTGATGTCAACAGCGATAATCAGCTTCCTGAATTTTGCGATTATCTGAAAACTGGCAGGGATGGTGCTAAAGTTCTCGTGTTCGACCATCATATTACCAATGACGGCCTCGGTGACGTTCAGATTATCGATTCGACCGCTTCATCGACAGGCCTGATTGTATATGACTTTCTTGAATACGCCGGCTGGCAAATCACCGATAAAATCGCTGAAGCTCTGTTTGTCGCAATCTCGACTGATACAGGCTGGTTCGAATTTTCAAATACAGACAGCCGCACCTTTGCAAAGGCTGCTGAACTGATTGAATACGGCCTTGTACCTTCCGACCTTTATAGAAGACTTTATCAGAATTTCACACCCCAGCGATTCAGACTTATGACACGAATGTTCGACAGTCTCGAACTTCATTTCGACGACCGCTATGCTGTGCAATGTTTGACAATTAATGCCTTTGAGCAAACCGGTGCTTCGTATAAGGACACCGAAAACCTAATCGACCTGTGCAGAAGGATAAAAACGGTGGAAGTGGCCGCTCTGTTTGTGGAACAAAAAGACGGCAAGATTCGCTGTTCACTCCGCGGCAGCGGCAATGTTAATGTACGCCTGATTGCGCAGAATTTCGACGGTGGAGGCCACGCTATGGCTGCTGGCGTGCTTCTGTCCGGCACGTTGGAGGGCGCAATGCAGAAAATCTACAACGTGGTGAAACAGCAGATTGTTTAAAAATTGATTCTGTTGCCCAAAACCACGGTTATTTGTTTGAGATAATCGTCATGGTTATACGGCGATTTGACATTCTGGGCGATTTTTCGGCTTTGGCTATATCTTCCATGCTCTCTTTAATTGACTGAAATATTTCATAGCCTCTTTCCTGGTGTAGAATCTCTCTACCGCGGAACATTATTGTAAATTGGACCTTGTGCCCTTTTTCGATGAATTCGCGTGCGTGATTGATTTTTATGTCCAGGTCGTGCTGTTCGATTTCAGGCCTTAGTCTTATTTCTTTTAAGGTTGTTGAATGTACTTTGTGTTTTTTGTGTGAGTCTCTAAGTTTCCTTTTTTGCTGGTAAAGAAATTTACCGTAATCCATTATACGGCAAACGGGCGGGTTGCTTGTCGGTGCGACCTCGACTAAATCCAGGCCTGTTTCCCTGGCTCTGTTCAGGGCTTCGTTGCGTTCCACTATTCCTGCCTGGTTATTGTTTTCATCAACGAGTCTGACCTGAGGGACTCGAATTTTCTCGTTAATTCTTAAACCTTTTTTGTCTTTTGACAAACATATCTCCTTTCAAAAAACATTATTCTATTCGAGCTTCAGTTCTTGTTTTTTATCGACAACATTGTTGCCTAAAATCTTCAAAATTTCATTTAAAGCTACGGTCCTGCTGGATTCGGCGCCGCGGATTCGCACATTTACGGTGGCCGACTCCGCCTCCTTCGGACCGACTACAAACATTATAGGAACTTTCTCGCCGTGTGCTTTGGCGATTTTTGCCCCTATTTTTTCGTCCGTTGAGTCTGTTTCAGACCGCAGACCCGCCTTGATTAGTTTACTCTGAACTTGCTCTGCGTAGGCGTTTGTTTTTTCGCTTATCGGGAGAACTCTCACCTGCACCGGACAAAGCCACAACGGCATATTGCCCCCGTAATGTTCAATCAAAATACCAAGAAATCTCTCGAACGAGCCGAGTACCGCACGGTGAATCATCACCGGAGTCTTTTCGGTATTGTCTTTATCGGTATATACCAGCCCGAATCGTTGCGGCATGGAAAAATCGAGTTGAATCGTACCTAACTGCCACGAGCGCTTCAGGCAGTCCTTAATATGAAAATCTATTTTTGGCCCATAAAAAGCTCCGTCACCCGGATTGACTTTGTAATCAATCTCTTTATGTTTTAGTGCGCCCTCGAGCGCGTTGGTTGCTGTCTCCCATATTTCATCCGAGCCGATATGTTTTTGCGGCTTGGTCGAAAGCTCGATATGAAAATCATCGAATCCGAATGTCCTGTATATCTCGAAGGTCAGCTCGATAACGCCGATGATTTCCTGCTCAATCTGTTCGGGATTGCAGAATATATGAGCGTCGTCCTGCGTGAACTGCCTTACTCGGAAAAGACCGTGCATAACACCGCTTGCCTCGTGCCGGTGCACTAAGCCAAGCTCGGCTACCTTCATTGGAAATTCACGATAGGAGTGCTTGCGGCTCTGGTAAACTAAACATCCGCCCGGACAGTTCATCGGCTTGACGGCATATCCGACGCCATCGATTTCTGAAAAGTACATATTCTCTTTATAGTTGTCCCAGTGGCCGCTCTGATGCCACAGCTTTTCATTGAGAATAATCGGTGTTTTGATTTCGCTGTACCCGTATCGCCTGTGAACGCTGCGCCAGTAATCGACAGCCTCGTTCCAGATAATCATGCCCTTGGGGTGCATAAAGGCAAAACCGGGTCCTTCCTCGTGAAAGCTGAACCAGTCGAGCTGTTTACCGATTACACGGTGGTCGCGCTTTTTCGCCTCTTCCAGACGATTCAAATGCTCATCTAATTCTTTCTTTGTCGGCCAGCAGGTACCGTAAACTCTTTGCAGCATCTTCTGTGTCGGGTCGCCGTGCCAGTAAGCGCCCGCCACGCTCATTATCTTGAACGCTCCGCATCTGCCTGTGCTCGGTATGTGCGGCCCGCGGCACAAATCCTCAAAACCCTCTCCGTGAGTATAAAAACTGATAACATCACCGTCCGCGCGGTTGATATTATCTGTTTTGTATTTGTCGTTTGCTAATTTTTTCAATGCCTCCGCCCGCGGCATCTCTTTGCGGACAAAAGGCTCATCTGCCTTTACAATTTCAGCCATCTTCTTTTCGATTTTCTCGAAGTCTTCAGGCCGAATCGGCTCATCGAGGTCGATATCATAATAAAATCCGTCCTCGACGGTCGGGCCGTAAACCAGTTTTGCCTCCGGCCAGATGCTGCATATCGCCTCTGCCATAATATGGGCGCAGCTATGCCGCATCACATCCATGCCCTCTGCGTCTTTGCCTGTCAGGATTTTAACCTCCGCGACGTCGTTGATTGGTGTCGATAAATCCGTTATTTGTCCGTTTATCTTCGCCGCGACCGCCGCCTTGCCAAGTCTCGGCCCTATCTGCTCTGCTAATTGTCCGGCTGTAATGCCGTTTGCTGCTATCTCGCTGCCGTCAGGCAGTTTTACTTTAGACATATCGTTTTCCGGCAAAATCCTTAAATATCAAATGGTTTATTGTCATTGCGAGCACCGCTGCTTCGATTTGCGGGGCAAAACGGCGGTACGCGGCAATTTATAATACAGTGAATTTAACCAAACTCGCCTTCAATGTCAATACCTTTGTGGCAGGGGCATCCTGCCCGTGCAATAACTGAAGTTCAGAATTAGGTTTTATTTATAGTAACTTATAGGTTATTCTTAATATTATGCAGATACATCGATTTTATTGTGAAAAGATAAATCAACCGCAAACCGAGCTTACCGGCGCCGAGGCCCATCATCTGATTAACGTGATGAGGCTCAATTCCGGTGACAAAATCGAATTATTCGACGGCAAAGGCACTCTCGCAAAAGCGACAGTAGAAAAAATAAAATCAAACCAGGTCACAGTTGCCGTTGATTTTCTGCAAATTTCTCCGGAATCCGACAAACCTCGTATTGTTATCGCTTCCAGCATCGCCAAATCTGACAGGTTCGATATAATGATTGCCAAATGCACTGAGCTTGGCGCTGATAGAATTACACCTGTCATCTTCGAGCGCACCGTAAAACAGCCGAAAAATCCGAAGATTACTGAACGCTGGAAGAATATCACAATCTCATCAGCCAAACAGTGCAAACGATTGCACCTGCCCAAAATCGACTTGCCTCTTACTTTGTCCGAAGCGCTCGAAATCATAAACGCCGATTACTCCGATGCGCAGATTCTTTTTGGCGATTCGAGCAAAGAAACACCTTCGGTAATGGATATCGAAATTGATAATGATGTGATTGTTTTCATCGGCCCGGAAGGCGGTATAACAGATACCGAAGTAAACCTGCTCCATCGTTTCGGCGCAAAACCCGTAAGATTGACCGATACAATCCTGCGAACCGAAACCGCTGCAATCGCCTTGGCCGCAATCCTCTCCGCAAAACGCCACAACATAAACGCAACCACGGATTAAATAATAAATAAAAGAAACCACGGATTTCACGGATTAACACGGATTATTCAAATTTTATTTTTCATTCGTTAATCACAGATTCATCCTTCAGCATTACTTCTAAATTTTGAATTGGAAATTGGATATTCGATATTTTCCTCATATACTCATCAACTCATTCACTTATTGTCTTTTTTCTTTACTTTTTTTTGTCTTATTGCTAATCTTCTTATTATGACAAGATTAACCGTCCCAATTGCCGCTGATAATTTCGAATCGGCAACGGCTCAGATAAAATCTGCCTATGAAGCCGAAGCCGAAGTGCTCGAATTACGCACAGACTACCTCAAAGACCTCAGTGTCGAGCTTGTCATAAAACTCATCAACGAAGCTCGAAACATCTGTAAAAAAAAGCTGCCCATTATCGTTACCTGCCGCAGCAGGCAGCAGGGCGGCTCTAACGCCTGGCCCGACAAGCTCCGAATCGAAGTCCTCGTTGCCGCTATCAAAGCCGGCGCCGAGTACATAGATTTTGAATACGATAGTTTCACCAATCTCGATAATCAGGAAAAACTTCGTGTCGCCTTATCGTCAACAGCAAAAACCCGCCTGATACTTTCAGCACACGATTTCGATGGTCCTTTCGATGACATCGCAAAGCTGTATCGCCATATTGTTAATACCTACTCCGCCGCGATTCCCAAGCTGGTTTACAAAGCCGACCATATAAACGATTGCTTCTACGCGCTGGATTTATTATCGCGGACAAGCGACGACAGAATAATCTTTTGTATGGGCGAAGCGGGGATTATCACCCGAATAATCGCCAAAAAGCTCGGCTCCTATGTTACCTTCGCCTCCCTTGCCGATGATACCGCCACCGCGCCGGGCCAGTTGACAATCGATGTGCTGAAAAACGTCTATCGCTATGACGATATCGATAAGGATACCGAGCTTTACGGAGTTATCGGCTCACCCATCACTCATTCACTCGGCCCTGCCGTCCACAACGCCTGCTTTGCCAAAATCAAGGCTAATAAGCTCTATCTGCCTATACTGCTCGAAGGCGGCAAAAAGGAATTTGATGATTTTATAAACAATCTTATGTGCAGAAAGGCCCTCGGTTTCAAGGCCTTTAGCGTCACCATCCCACACAAGCAAAACGTGCTCAATTATGTCCGGATGCGTGACGGCAAAATCGACCCTGTCGCCGACATAATCGGCGCAGCCAATACTTTTATCTTCGGCCCCGACGACCGTGTCAGCGCCTACAACACCGATTGTGGAGGTGCTCTTGAAGCAATCGAATCAGCCGGTACGAAAAATTTGAATAATGTCACCGCCGCCGTCATTGGTGCAGGCGGCGTTGCACGCGCTCTCGTCGCGGGCCTGACCGCCGCCGGCGCGAATGTTACTATATATAATCGCACCGTGAAAAAAGCCCATCGACTCGCCGATGAATTCAACTGTCAGTATGCCGGCCTCGACCAGCTCCAAAATTGCGATGTCAAGCTACTCGTCAACTGCACCAGTGTCGGTATGTACCCCGATATTGATGCTACCGCCGTTCCTTTGACCTGCCTGAAAAGCGGCATGCTCGTTTTTGATACCGTCTATAATCCTGCCGAGACTCTTTTACTGAAAAACGCAAAAGCCGCGGGCTGTAAAATCATATCAGGACTGGAAATGTTCATAAACCAGGCCGCAGAGCAATTCAACCTCTTCACAAAACAAGACCCCGACACCAAACTCATGAGAAGAATCCTTACAGAGACATTACAGATTTTATAATGAATCAGTTTCTTTAATTGTTGTTTTTAACATGTTTTTCCGATATAATAAATTAAAATGGTTGCGATTAATCAAATAGAGCGATTCGGTGAAAGTATCGGAAGGGAGTTTCCAGTCGAAAGAGTAATACTCTTTGGTTCTTATTCTGAAGGTACTGCCGATGCCGACTCTGATGTTGACCTTCTTATCATCGGCAGCTTTGAAGGCAGACCGGTTGATACATCCGTAAAAATCAGGATGAAATTAAGACCGCAATTTCCTGTTGACCTGCTTGTACGCACGCCGGAAATGGTCAATCAGCGGCTGAATATGGGTGACAATTTTATACGTGACATCCTCGAGAATGGAAAGGTGCTCTATGAAGCCGATAACCGCTGAATGGATAGAAAAAGCCGAAGACGATTTTGCTGTTATGCAGCGGGAGATAAAGGTTCAGGTTGCACCTGCCTATGACGCCGTCTGTTTTCACGCCCAGCAGTGTGCGGAAAAATATCTTAAGGCCTGTCTTTGCCAGGCTGATGCGCAATTTGGGAAAATCCACGACCTTGTTGCCTTGCTGGAATATGCCCTCGACATTGAACCGGATTGGGAAAAATATCGAGAAGACCTCGCTTATTTATCTGATTTTTCTGTGTCTTTCCGTTATCCCGGCGAATCGGCAGACCATAATTCTGCTTTAGAAGCGGTTTGGCGCTGCGAAAAATTCAGAAATGCCGCACGAAAATCACTCGGCCTGGAAATTAGCTAAAACTGTTTTTTTTGTCATTTTGCCGCAGAGCAATTCAGACTCTTCACAAAACAAGATCCCGACATTAAACTTATGCGAAAAATCCTCTCTGAATATCTCTCGGCCTGATAAAATAATGTTCTCTGATTATTGCTTTTTGATGTACTTTTCTGGTATAATTAGATATTACTATTGTTAAACTTGTATAGATAGTATGACAAATAAACTGGCAATATCACAAGAGCAGATAAAAGATTTTTGTCTGGAGCATCATATTAAAAGCATGGCTCTTTTTGGTTCTGTTTTGCGCGATGATTTCAGCGCCGGTAGTGATATTGATATAATGGTAGAATTTGAGCAGGGTAGTGAGCCTTCTTTGATGCAAATGATCGACCTTGAAGAACGACTATCGGAAATTCTTGGTCACAAAGTCGATCTGGTTGAGCTTCGTTCCATAAAATTAGGCCGGAACTACATTCGCAAAAAGCATATTCTCAGTTCGATGGAGACAATCTATGTGGCGGGATGATGCGTATCTTTTAGACATGCTCCCGGCCGCACGTAGAGTTATTAAATTCACTCAGGAAATAAAATTCAGTCAGTTTCAGATAGATGAGATTATTCAAAACGCCGTAATGCACCAGTATTTTGACATCATACCTTCGAAGGTCTGGGAAGTGGTTCAAAAAGATATACCTGAGTTAATTAAGATTTTAGAACCGCTTGTACCGCCGCCCGACGAACCCGAGTCTTAATCTAAAAAAAAATTGATGCGAAAAATTTTCTTGGAACATCTAAAGTGTTAACCAAACCATTGCAGATAGTCATAGACAAGGAGTCACTTGTCGGCGTTAACATCGACAAACTATGCAATCTTGCAGAAAACCACTATCTGCTTGCATGTGACACGTTGCTGTATGAATGCGCTACAACATCCGAATCAAAACGGGGGAAAATACTAAATCGTTACAAAAAAATCATGGAAGCTGGAGCATACCACTGTTCTTGCAGCGTTGGGTTTTTGCAATACGAAGGTAAACATGGGAGTCCTTACCCGCGGTTCCTACCCGATTTAGATGCTACAGAAAAAATTCGAAGAGCCCGCCTTAAAGATTTGCTCGGTCCGAATACAATAAATAAAGTGTATCAGTCACGTTGTGATGTTGCAAAAAAGATATTTTTGGAGTTAAGCGAAAAGCTAAAGATTAGGTTGGGTTCAGAAAATCCTGAAGTTGGCAAAGCAATGAGAGATTTGCCGTCAGATCCTCTTACACGATTCCAGAAGTTGACGGAGAGAATTGACTTAATTGATCTGCACCAGATGGGAGTTGATTTAGTACCTAAAGATTGGATTAGAAATGACACTCAATTTTGCCTGTCGCCTGACTGGATAAGTTGGCAGTATATACGTTTGACCAATATAATCGTGATGAATTATTACTATCTGCACCAGATGGGAGGGCCGCCAGGAGACAACAGGGCTGAACACGATTACCAGGATATGGAGTATGTTTTACTTCTAAGTCGTGCCGATGCTTTATTAACTCGTGATAAAAAACTTGTTGAGCCATTAGCCAAAGCAGCATTTCCTGAAAAAGATGTTTTTTCGTCAATCGACGAAATACCCGACAGTTATAAAATTTCATGAAATTGATTTTGTCATTCCTGCGACTTGTGCTCCGTAGCTTTAACGAAGCCGGGTCGTCGAACGTCTTTCGATTACGTATTCAATAACGTTTTACGATTGACTCAACCGATATCCCGACTTATCGGGACGAAACCGCAACCGTTATTACTACTTTTATATCTCTGTGGCCTCTGTTCACTCTGTGGCTAAAAACCTCTGCGGCTCAAAAATTACTTTCATTTATTTATCTCTGCGGCTATAATCTTTTCTTTAGGGATTTTCAGTGAGGTCAAATTATGGCAAAGAAAGAAAAAGTGGTATTAGCTTACAGCGGCGGGCTGGATACTTCCGTCATCCTGCCGTGGCTGAAAGAGACGTATGGCTATGATGTTATCGCATTCGCCGCCGATTTAGGCCAGGGCGATGAGCTTTCCGGCATAAAGAAAAAGGCCTTAGCCTCCGGCGCCTCGAAGTGCATCGTCAAGGACCTCCGCAAAGAATTCGTTGCCGACTTCATCTGGCCGATGCTCAAATCCGGCGCCGTCTATGAAAACGGCTACCTTCTCGGTACCAGCATCGCACGCCCGCTCATCGCAAAGCATCAGGTCGAAGTCGCTCAAGCCGAAAAGGCTGCCGGAGTCGCGCACGGGGCTACCGGCAAGGGCAACGACCAGGTGCGGTTCGAGCTTACATATATGGCGCTCGACCCGAAGCTGAAAATCATCGCGCCGTGGAAAGACCCGAAATTCGATTTGACCAGCCGCGAGGCCGCCGTCGATTACGCCAAGAAACACAAAATACCAATCGAGCAGAGCAAAAAGAAAATCTACTCGCGCGACCGCAACCTCTGGCACATCAGCCATGAAGGAGCAGACCTCGAAGACCCGGCAAATGAGCCGCAGGACCATCTGTTCGTAATATCGAATCCGGTCTCTAAAGCCCCCGCTCAACCGGCATACATCGAAATCGGTTTTGAAAAAGGAATACCCTTCAAGCTAAACGGCAAACAGAACGACGGTGTCAAAATCATCGAAGAGCTAAACGCCATCGGCGGCAAACACGCAATCGGCCAGGTCGATTTGGTTGAGAACCGCTTAGTCGGTATGAAGTCCCGCGGCGTATATGAAACGCCGGGCGGGACAATTTTAGTAACCGCTCACAAGGCATTAGAGAGCCTGACACTTGACCGCGAGACCGCGCATTATAAGCAGCTTGTTGCGCTAAAATATGCCGAGCTTGTCTATTACGGCCAGTGGTACAGCCCGCTGCGAGAGGCACTCGATGCCTTCATCAATAAAACCCAGGAAAATGTTACCGGCACGGTTAAGCTCAAACTCTTCAAAGGCAACTGTACCTTAGCTGGCACAAAGAGTCCCTATAGCTTATACAGCACCGACCTTGCCAGCTTCAAGATGGGCGCCGAGTACGACCCGACCGACGCCAAGGGTTTCATTAAGCTGTTCGGCCTGCAGATGCGCCTCGCAGGGGCGGTCAAAAAGAAAAGTGAAAAATAATTAGACAGGATAACTCATCTTCATTTCACGAGCCACCTTTGGCGGGTGAATTTAGCAGGGATAAAAATGGATAGCAAATTTGAGAAATGGGCGAAAATCAAAGAAAAGGGAAAGGCCGATTATATAATAAAATACGGTGTTCTCGGCTGGGGTGTTACCACCGCGATACTTTTCAGCATTGTTTTCAGTACTATCGTGTCCCGAATGAATAAAGAGACTTCATTTTTGTTAACTCTCCTTGGCCTAAGTCTTCTTGTATTTCCTCTTGGGGGCATAGCCTGGGGATATTTCATGTGGAACTATATGGGAAAAGCGTACCAGAAATCGAAGGCGGATTAGCGATTAAACAGTCTTTTGTCTTTGGCCTTGTTAATTCGTGCTTTTAAAATATTTGGATAATTTGAATTATTTTTCTTGACTTATGCCGGAAGATGTGTTTTAATATCGCCTGTGGGTAATATTCTAACACCTCTCAAGAGTATCTTCCCAGTAAATTAAATATGAGGGGAATTATGTTTTATGGCCTGTGTATTGGCCAGGGAGTATTTCAAGTGAGTATAGGAACAGTAAAATGGTTCAATGGCAGCAAAGGTTTTGGTTTTATCTGCCCGAGTGACGGCGGAGAAGACCTGTTTGTCCACCACTCGGAAATTAAGACCGAGGGCTATGCGTCCTTAGACGAAGGCCAGAGGGTGGAGTTTGAAGTTGGGCAGGGAAAGAAAGGCCCATGTGCAACAAACGTAAAACCGGCATAAATGCCGATACACCTTGAGAACCTACCAGGCCCGGCAAAACGCCGGGCCTTTTTTATTCGATATCCATTTGTTTAGCCCGCCCACCCTCGTCTCGCGACGAGGGCCGTGGGCCGAGCGACGACGCCACGGAGGCTAATTTTACTTCAAAATTGATCATTCTACACCTGTCCTGAGCAAAGTCGAAGGATTCGATATTGGATATTCATTTTTTGTCCTCCGCCCTCACTTCGTAATTCGGCATTCGTTATTCGTTGTTCGTAAATCTTAATCCCTTCGTACTCTTCATGGTTAAATACAAAGCTCTGTGGTCTTAGCGTTCTCCCCCTAAGGCACCCAAAGGGATCTGCGGTGAAAAAATAGGTGTTAATTTGTGTTCATTCGTGGTAAAATCATCGTAGATTAATTGCAAGGATGCTTTATGGCATTACCACAATGGATTTGGCTAATATATACGTTTGCTGTCGGCTGCTGCGTCGGCAGCTTTTTGAATGTCGTCATCTATCGTCTGCCTAAGGAAAAATCACTAATTAAGCCCGGCTCATTCTGCCCGGCCTGCAATAAGCACATCCGTTTCTACGACAATATCCCGCTGATTTCGTGGCTAATCTTAGGCCGAAAATGCCGCTACTGCAAAGCACCAATCTCGCCGCGATATTTTGTCATCGAGCTTTTAACAGGGCTTATGTTTGTTTCTACCTATTATTTATTTTTTAGCTCGCCGCTCCGGACAGGTATGCCGAATTTCACCGAAGGCGGCTGGCTGCTCTACCTGCTCACGATAATTCTGCTTTCAGCTTTAATTGCGTCTTCTGCTATTGACCTTGAGCTGTGGATAATTCCGCTTTCGATTTGCTGGGTTGTAACCGCCGCAGGCCTGATTATATCGGCTATTGCACCAATTGTTATAGACCCTGCTATAATTGACGGCTACAGACTTTTACCTTACGCCTCCGCCAAGACATCTGCCCTTGCCGCCGGCGCCGCGTTTGGCCTGGGCATCTCGCTTTTACTGTTATTTACCGGTATTCTAAAGCAAAGCTACGAATTTCCCGAAGAATCGATCAGCAAATCAGAGCCCGAAGTTGAACCGAAATCCAAAACTGAGCCACGAATTAACCATCGCCTTGAGGTTGCCAAGGAGGTGCTTTTCCTTTTACCGATAGTAGTATGTTCTTATGCCGCCTATCGCCTGACCGCCGAATTCGGCACGGCACGCGATTTCTGGATAGATTTCTCGCAAAAGCCCCTTGTCGCAGGCCTTTTAGGCAGCGTTTTCGGGTATTTTATCGGCTGCGGCACCGTCTGGGCAACCCGCATCCTCGGCACGTTAGGATTCGGTCGGGAAGCGATGGGTTTGGGTGATGTGCATTTGATGGGAGCGGTTGGGGCTGTGATTGGGCCGGTGGCGGTTGTGGTGGCGTTTTTCATCGCGCCGTTTTTCGGACTTGGCTGGGCAATATTTCAGATGTTTTTTAAAAAAATCCGGCAAATTCCTTACGGTCCCTTCTTGTCAATCGGAACATTTGTTGCTATTATCTTACACAATGCGATTTATGATTATTTCTTCACAGTGCTCGGCTATAAGTAATGGATTAAAATTTGATATACATAAGGAGGTTTCAAAATGCAGTCCGCAAGAAAAACCACAGTTCTAATTCTCATCGCCGTTGTTGTAATGTTCCTGTCAGGCTGTACCGACTGGAAGAAAAAGTACAACGCCCTGAACGTCGAGTACCAGAACCTCAAAGGTCTCCTGGAACGTGAACGCGCCGAGAAGGGGCAGCTTGCAGGCCAGGTTGCGCAGGGCCAGCAGACAATCGAAGAGCTGCAAAGGCAAATCGCAGAACGCAATCAAAGCCCAGCCGTAGCAACAGGTTTCGGCGAAGGGTATGATGTCGCGTTTGACCCCACGGCGGGCACGGTAACGGTAACACTTGAAAACAGGATTTTGTTTGCGGCGGGCAAGGTGGATTTACGGAGCACATCAGAACTTAATCATATAGCCGAAGTTCTAAAGCAAAAATACGGAGGGATGCAGATTGAGGTAGTCGGCCATACGGATTCCGACCCGATTAAAAAATCGAAATGGGCGGACAACTGGGAGCTTTCATCGCAGCGGGCTTTGGCTGTTCTGAGGTATTTGGTCAAGAAAGGTATCTCCGAGGATTCAATACGTGCGTCCGGCAGAGGGGCAAGTCAGCCGGTCGCATCCAATACATCGTCGAGCGGCAAGTCACAGAACCGCCGAGTAGAAATCGTAGTCTATATACGCTGAGGGAAAATAGTTTTGCTTATTCAACGGCCTGTTCTGATGAGCAGGCCTTTTTTGATATAGTAACTGGGAAAGATTAGGAACATGTGTTTCGTTTTACGGTTGCGCAGCTCGTTCTCGCTTCCCGATTGACATCGGGACCACGGGGGCTTGTTCACGCCTCGGTAAGCAGAGAAATATTCTCCCACCTCTATCCGTCCGCAGGAAAGATGTTTTCATATTTAATGCTCTTGCGCGGCTCAGCCATCATATCAGCTACTGTATCGCGCCACTTCTTGTAGTGCTCGGTGTCCTTATGTCTTGCAGGGTCCTCTTCGGTACGATAAACCTCGACCAGTAAGAAACGGGCAGGGTCATCCTTCTGCTGAAGCACATCGAAACGAGCAACACCCTCCTCCTGAAGGCTTTGTCGGGCATTTTCAATAGACGCGGTTTTGAATTGCTCAATTTGGTCGTGTTTTACATGGACGAATACGTGGACTATTAACATTGCAATCTCCTGTGTTAAAAGTTTTAATGATTTTGTGCGGAGCAAAGGAAAAAGGGCACTGTTTAGTCGCAATTAGCTGTCTTTTATTCACAAGCCTCTTTATCCGGTGGAAAACTCTTACACATCATTTCATACCCACGTCGTAAAGCCGCTTTGTCTTCTTCCTGTAAGAAACCAAGTTCGACGCATTGGGCATGGTTTGTAAGTAAGTCTCTATATAAATACATAGCCGTATCTTCTGTAACCTGAACAGTTCCATTTTCTATAGCGTCAAGTTTTGCCAGCAAATCCCTGCGCTGAGCTTCGACTACGGGCTTCATTTTCTCAAGATTGATTTTCTGTTTTTGTTTTTGGTTAGCTTTGTGCTATTCCCATACGGCATAAGATATGCCAAAAAAAAGTGCAAAAACCAAAAAGAAAAGTAATTCCATTTTATCTTCTCTGTGTCTCACCTAAGCTAAGACATAAATCGATCTCAGTATGATACGATTTTAGTAGTGCAAATCAAGGAAAAAGCAGGTTTAAGTAAAACCACTACGGGATTTAAAGCGTTCAGGGGGATTTCAGATTTGAGATTTTTTTCATCGTATGAATTACCATAAGCCATATTTTCCTCTTAGGCTGTTATAAGCAGTTTTTGTAAAGCTGATAAAATTATAAGATTGTAGGGTGAGAGTTGCAAACTGAAAACTGAATGGTTAATGATACTCGATGCTGGATATAGGATACCTAATCCGCCTGCGGTGGACAAACGGCAGAGGGATAATCATTCGAGTTCAATCGGGCCGTCGGGGACAGGCTGGCCGAAGATTGGCAGGCCGTTGGCATCGAAGTAAAACGGCTGTACTCTTGTATGACGGTCAGGATTGCGGAGAGGGTCGCCTTGTATCTCTTTATAGTTTCGGGCGTGATAAACAAGCATATCGGTTTTGCCGTCGGGGGTGATTGTGAAGCTGTTGTGGCCTGGGCCATACTGACTGTTTGCGGGGCTGCTTTTGAATACCGGTGTGGGTGATTTTTTCCATGATGCAGCATCGAGCAGATCGGCATCGGCTGAGGCGGTGAGCATGCCCATGCAGTAGTTGTGGTCTGTTCCGCTGGCTGAGTAACTAATGAAGACGTGGCCGTTGCGGATGAGGGCTGCGGGGCCTTCGTTGACACGGTAGCGAATAATTTCCCACGGATATTCGGGCCTGGTAATCATTATCTGAGTGCCGGTGATAGACCATGGGGTGTCCATTTCGGCGATATACAGATTTGTGTTGCCGCCGATTTTAGGGTCGTGCTGTGCCCAGACGAGATAACGCCTGCCGCGATGCTCGAAGGTTGTGGCATCGAGAGAGAATGAGTCCCAGTTGGTTTTGAGCAGGCCTTTTTCGGTCCATTGACCTGTGAGAGGATTCGGGTCGGAGCATTCGAGGACGTAGATTCTTATGTCCCAGATATTTTCAGCACGGCCTGCGGCAAAATAGATGTACCATTTTCCGTTTATGTGATGTATCTCCGGTGCCCATATATGATAGCTCATAGGACCTTTATCGTGTTTTTGCCAGATTACTTTGGCATCAGTTGAGGTCAGGGTCGCTATAGTGTCGGCGCGGCGAAGCTCGATGCGGTCGTATTCGGGTACGGTGGCGGTGAAATAATAGTAGCCGTCCGAGTGACGGAAGCACCAGGGGTCTGCGCGTTGTTCGATAAAAGGATTAGTGACTTTTTCTACGGGAGTATTGATTGTTTCTGAATTGGTTTTTTGGGGAGAACATGCCAGTATGAACATTAAGGACAGGAAGATTGCCGTGATAGCCGGAAAAGAAGATATATAAGTTTTTGAATTCATGTGTGTTTCTCCAACAGTATATTACATTTTTGTTTAGTATAACAGGGATAAGTTTGGCGGCAAGGTAAAATTAAGATGTAGCTTGACCCGTTTTCGTCCCGATTAATCGGGACTACGCCGAGGTAAACCGATGGCTACTAAACAAATAGATTTCTCGACTGCGCTCGAAATGACAAATTCGCTGCGGTGTTTATCGCATCAAGCTGAAAATCCTGATTTGAGTCGAAATGAAATTTAAGATTTGAAATTCGAAATTTGAGATATAAGATTTGAAATTTCAGATTTTGGATTTGGGATTTTCATTGCTCATCGGCGTAATCCTGCGGCCTTGCCTTTCGCAGAGTCTCTTCAAGCCGTTTTTCAAATGCTTCCCTGCTTTTATTTCCCTGATAAACAATGCGGACCTGGTCGTTTAGATGCCGCTGGCCTTTGATATCACTGTTCTGGAGATTGTCTGCCCAGGCACGGAGCTGACGTGAGCATGATTCAGCCAAAGATTTGAGATTTGAAATTTCAGATTTCAGATGGGCGGCTTCGGAGAAGCGTTCCGTAAAAAGCAGCATCGAGCGTGTTTCGCCGCATGAGCCGCGAGATATATAAAGAAACGCCAGCAGTTCAGCCGTTGAGCCTCGCTCGAAACCTTCGGCGATATTATTTGATACCGAAAGCGATGAACGGCGCAGTTGGTCGCGCAGGTCGCCCGGCTGGTTAAAGAACCTGTCTTTGGTCAGGATATATACACGCACAGCCAATTCAATGGCCGATTGCCAGACAGGCAAATCCTCGAAGCGCTCATATTTCATTTTTCGCTCTGCATATGTAATTTGAGATTTGAGATTTTTTTCACCGTATGAATTACCATAAGCCAAGCCATATTTTCCTCTTAGGCTGTTATAAACTGTTTTTATAAAGGATGATGAGATTATAAGGTTATTTGATGAGAATTACAAATTGAATGTGGAATTTTTTGTTAGTCCTGGGGTAATCGATTTTGATATAGTACCTCAGAAGGATTAAGAAAACGTGTTTCGTCCAACGGTTGCGCAGCTCGTTCTCGCCTCGGCAAAGCCTGCCTCGGCAAGCCGAAGGCACGACGGGCAAGGCGAAGCCGGGTCGTCAATCGTTGAACGGTTGCGTTTGAAACGAGAATTGTTTGGGTACTGCAAGGTGGGATTTGTTACGATAACAATAATTGCGGTTGGACTGGCGATGGATGCCTTCGCGGTATCAATTGTCGAAGGGGGGACATATCAAAAGCTGCATGTAAAGCACGCGTTTCGGATAGCGTTTTTGTTCGGCGCGTTTCAGGCTTTTATGCCGATTGCCGGATATTTCTGCGGAGTCGCGGTCAAACAATATATCGTAGGCTTTGACCACTGGGTAGCATTCGGCCTGTTGAGTTTTATCGGCGCGAAAATGATATATGAATCGGTAAAGATAAAATCGTCATCCCAAAACCGTCAATCTTCTGGTATTGTGTTGCTGCTCGGTCTTTCGGTTGCGACAAGTATAGATGCGTTGGCGGTTGGGGTAACGCTTGGAATAGTTCAAAGCTCGATAGCGGCCGCTGCTGTGATTATCGGGATGGTTACATTTATCCTTTCTTACGCTGGAGTATATATAGGGCAAAGGATAGGTCATTTTTTTGAAAATAAAATCGAAGCGGTCGGCGGCCTTGTACTAATAGGTATAGGGATTAAAATCCTGCTGGAACATTTGCTTTGATGTATTCATAAGAGGATTATGTTATGAAATCGAAGGTATATTTTATTGAAGCGTCACTGAGTGAAGGGATTGAGGTAGTATCACAAAAGGCGGTGAGGCTTTTCAGGGCGGGGAAATTCGGGAGGCGTTTTAAGAAGAATGATTTTACCGCGGTCAAGGTACACGTCGGCGAGAAGGGTAATACGACTTATATAAAACCGGGGTGCTTGAAGGGATTGATTGATGAGCTTTTAAGCCTGAAAGCCAAACCGTTTCTTACCGATACAAGCACGCTATATGTAAAGAGCAGGCATAACGCTATTGACCATGCGATGCTTGCCGATGAACATGGTTTTAATATAGAAACTCTCGGTATTCCATTTATTGTCTCGGATGGTCTTTTCGGTACGAGCGAAGCAGCAGTTCGGATAGATTGCCCGTTGAATAAGGAAGTATCAATCGCAGATAATATCGTCAGGTGTCAATCGATTCTCTGTCTTTCACATTTCAAGGGACATATAGCTACCTGTACCGCTGCGACTTTGAAAAATCTTGGTATGGGATGTTCCAGCAGGAAGGGCAAGATGCGGCAGCACTCTGCTCTTAAACCGAGCGTCAATAAAAAATGCACACTTTGCGGACAGTGCGAGAAATATTGTCCGGCAGACGCGATAACACTTGGAAATGTTCAGGCCCACATCGATGCGGATAAGTGCATCGGCTGTGCCGAATGTGTCGCGGTTTGCAGGTTCGACGCTGTTGAGTATGACTGGGGATGCGCTAATGAAATGCTCGGTAAAAGTATAGCCGAGCACGCACTCGGCGCGGTCAAGGGTAAAGAAGACAGGTGTGTTTATTTTAATTTCATATTGTCCATTGCTACCGAATGTGATTGCTTCGATACGCCGGATTTGAGAATAATAGTACCGGATATAGGAATCGCCGCCTCAGCCGACCCGGTCGCGATAGATAAGGCCTCGCTTGATTTAGTCGAGCAAAAAGGGGGCAAAAGTATGTCGGAACTCATAAAAAGAAAGGAGCTCGATCCATATCCCCAAATGGAGCATGCCCAGAAAATCGGCATGGGAACAATGGAATATGATTTAGTCAGGTTGTGATTTTAACACAAAGGCACCAAAACACGAAGGCACAAAAAAGTAGATAGAAATTATCCCCAGATCCTTGAAAAGGTCTTTTATGGTGGCGGGAATGGGGATTTTGGGTTAAAAAGGCACTAAAAAAATGTTCAAATTTTTTAAAATTTGTTAAATATTAACTTAACTTTTTCTTGAATTTGTGGACAGAGGTGGTAAAATTCCAATTATGGCATTAGGACAAATAATCAGAAAAAAGCGGGAAGAGCTTAAGCTGACACTCGATGAGGTCGGCAGCAAGACGGGCTTTTCGAAACCATATCTGTCAACTGTTGAGACCGGCAAAGTCAAAAATCCGCCGAGCGATGAATTGCTTCGAGGGCTGGAAAAAGTATTGCAGTTCGAGCCGGGTGTGCTTTTGCATATCGCCCATATCGAACGGTTGCCCTCGGATGTTCGGCAGCAATATGAATCGGCAGAAGCGGAGAATAAAAAGCTGCGCTCACTTATCAAGGGTTTGGTTAAAGGCGGCGGTAAGTCAAAGCTCGATTCCATTCTCGAAGCCGGTAAGGTTAAAGCTGAGCAGAAAGCTGAAACTATAACTCCGGGCCGTATAGTGCCGATTATAAACAAGGTGGCGGCGGGCTATCCGAAGGACTTCGATGATTTGGATTACCCGGTCGGCATTGCCGATGACTATGTTAGATGCCCGGATTTGCATGACCCGAACGCCTTTGCCGTTCGAGTGGTCGGCGATTCGATGGAGCCGAAATATTCTGAAGGTGACATCGTGGTTTTTTCGCCCGAAGCGGAAGTCAGAAACGGAGATGACTGCTTTGTCAGATTCACCGAGCCGCACGAAACAACTTTTAAGCGTGTGTTCTTCGAGGATGATAAGAGTGTGCGCTTACAACCGAGGAACGAGAGTTACTCGCCTATGATAATCAACGGTAAAAGAATCAACGGTATGTATCGTGCGGTGGTTAAATACCAGAGGTTATAACAACGAAGTTAACTCACGAGCCGTCTTAAGGACTCTGCCACAAGAAGTCCTGTGAACCTACGGAAGAAGCTTGTGCTATATATTCTGACCGGCGACGGCGAGGACAAGGGCATAGACTTTTTCAGCTCCGGCTTCTTTAAGCGTTTTGGCACATTCGTTGAGTGTTGCACCCGTGGTTTTAATATCATCGACAAGGCAGATATTTTTACCTTCGAAATTATGACCTTCTCTTACGGCGAAGGCTCCTGCGACATTACGTGCTCTTTGTGTTGGGCTTGGCATCGTCGGCTGGGCAGCCGTGTTGCGGATGCGTACAAAGTCGGTATTTACAGGTGTGGATTTAAGACGCAGTCTTTTCGCAATCAATTCAGACTGGTTGTAGCCGCGTATCAACCGCCTTTTCCAGTGCAGTGGAACAGGCACAATGTAATCGATATTTTCAATAAAGGCGCCAGACTGCAAAGCTGAATTTGCCAATTGGCCCAGCGTTATATCCAGCTCGCTGTGAGAATTTTTAAATTTCAGAATCAAATCCCTCAGAGTATCCGAATAAACTCCCGCTCGCAGAATTGAATCGAAATGGAATTCTTTTCCCCGGCAATTAGGGCAGATATTGTTGACTATAGCATAAGGTGTGGTATCGTTTCCGCATCGGCGGCAGTAATAACCGCCCGTAGAGCTTAATAGTTCACCCCAGCAATCGCGGCAGAGGTTGTTGTCTGTTTCACTGATATGAGTTTTGCAGTTAAAGCAGACAGCCGGCCAGAGCAAGTTATTGACCACTTGTAAAAAAAACCGCGCAGATTTTGTCAGCGTTTTTTCTTCCATAGACCGGTTCGATTATAGCTTCGGACCGGCGTGGTGTCTAAAGACTTTATTTCGGCCTGAATAAAGAATTATTTTCCGGACCGAACCAGCCGATTTTGAATTCATCTGTTTCAGTATTTGCAGCAGATAGAAAGTCGGGACTTTTAGCAGTAATAAAGTCGAGGCTTTCAGCGGTAATGTGGCCATCGCACCAGACCACTGTGGTTTTATCAAGATGTCTAAAATGAATCGAAGGCTGGGGTTCGCCGACTTCTTCTATTCCTTTACCCAAATCCATAACCCAGTTGGGAGGCTCACAAAAAGAGTATTCGATGATATAGCTCTTTTGCGGAAAGCCCTGTGCAAACGCCGTATCGGTAAACATAATTTTTCGTGAGGCTTGTCTGATTTCGGAAATCTTCATACTCGACCGCATGGCTTTATTGGAGAAACCGTATTGATAAGACCTTGAGCCAATCCCTATCGCGTTGTATCCATAACCGCCGCAACCTGCCTCGAATGCGTTGAGAGAGCCTTCTTCAACATATTTCACTTTAGCCGGGCACTCCTTAACTTTGCCGCCCTGAAGATATGCTTTTAAGGGTCCTTTTTTAGGATCGAAAGTATTTTTTTCAGGATCGGGGCTGACACCGCTACTTTGTCGAACGCCATGCCAACGGTGTCTACCTCCAGAACCGCTGCTCAAATCTTTGGCAGCGAGTACATAGAAGTCGTTATTGTTAAGGGCATAACCGGTATTGGCGATATATATCTGGCGAATATTACTGCGACAGATTGTCGCATGACATTGCTTCTTAGCCATACCCAGACATGGCAGCATAATACTCATCAATAGAGATATTACAGCTAAGGTAACCAACATCTCAACAAGGGTAAACGCCCTTTGAGGTACGTTAAATTTCACTTTTTTCATTTTTACATCCCCATTTATGGCTTGAAACCGATTGCAAATTTTCCGTAATCGTGGAAATCGATTTTGTTATCCACGATAAAATCCGCGGCGGGATTAAATTCCTCCTGCGGCCATTCGCTAAGCCAGGCCTGCGAGAGCAAATCAAGGTCGATATAATCAACGATATTGTCGCCGTTTATGTCACCATAGGGGCGGACATCGGCGACGGCGTCTATTTCCGGGGACAGCTCGCTATAAAAGCCGTATCTATCGACAGCGGTGGTGAGCCGAATGTATCTGAATGACTGCAAATTAGCCGGCTGCCAGGTGCACGGGTCAACAGCCCAGGCGATATCGAAGGCGTCACCACCGCCCGAGCCGGCGTCTATGCCAACAACGAAAGGATTGTCGGGGATGGTGTAAAATAATTCAGCGGGCATATCGGGACAATCGCCGAAACTATCATTGAAATCGTCAACGTTTCTGTCGCCGAGGATAAGTGTCGGGCTGTATTCGGCATAACCCCAAAAGCCCTCAAGGTTATCATTACATGGGTCGCTGTCCTCTATGTTGGGATTTACTAAAAGCAAAAGAGGGTCGAAAACCTTATAGTTTGGAAACAGCTCGAAGGCGGCCGTATTGTAGTCGTCAGGCCAGCCGTAAAATTGAGGATAAAAATCATCGTTGCTGTCCCAGTGCCTCGTTCGCCATGAGCTGCCGTCCGGCAGGTTGCTGCCGGGTATAACGAACCATATCTCGCAGGGGTCATCACCGGGAGTATTGTTGTCGTTCATCTCGGGCATAATCTCAATCGTTGCCGGTTCGCTCCAATGATAATTTATGTACAACAGCCCACCATAATAAAACGCATTGGAAAAAACTATCGCATCAAGACCGAGGTGATTAGCGGGATTATCTTCAACGTCATGGTCGAATGCCAGGACAATCTGGCCCCCGAAACCGCCCAGACTTACTACGCTGT
Source organism: Sedimentisphaerales bacterium (assembly GCA_016930645.1). GTDB lineage: Bacteria > Planctomycetota > Phycisphaerae > Sedimentisphaerales > Anaerobacaceae > JAFGGH01. The sequence goes on along the minus strand of JAFGGH010000049.1, from coordinate 4,581 downwards.
TATTATTTGGGGTGCCCGTTCCACCGCCTAATGGGGCACCAAGTGCCTTTTCAGGCTTGTTGAACATTTCATCGCCCAGCCAATAACCTGGCGCAGGCAGATAGTTCGGCTCGTTCGGGCCGTTAAGGCTTATGTTGATCAATTCACTGGCAAATGGGTTAAATTCTGCCATTGCGAAACTCGAAATAAATAAAAAAAATATCAATACAGTCTTTTTCATTACCCTTGTTCCTGAAAAGCGGGTGGGACAATTTAACTTGTCCCATCCGCTTAGTTGAGATGAGTAAATCAACAGTTGCTAAATCACCTTTTCATACACTCCTTCTCCGAAGCCACAATCCTGATAAACCAAGTAAAAATATTGTGGTTGGTTCGGGAATTGTAATTTGTTCGATAGCGCCATAGACATCTCTTTCATTGTAAATGGAGTAAATGTAGTCACCATTTATGGCGAATTTTCCAATAGCGTCCACATTCCAGTCCGGGTCGGCATTTGCGATAACGGTTTCGATTCCCGTGCCTAAATCATATTTGGAAATCTTTCTGCCATAACCGGTAGTGGCATAGAAATTGTCATTTTCATCGAAAGCCAGATACCCCCCTGAAATATCAAGAACGGAAACACCATCGTTTTTAGTCAAGTTTCCCGCGGCGACCTGCTGGACGGTAAACTTGAGAATAGCCGGATTCATAATGTCCTGATAGGCGTAGTAAAGATTGCCTGAGCTGTCAAAAGCCAGCCCGCCTGAGTAGCCGCCTATATCGGCAATTTTGGTAGTATTACCGCTGGCCCAGTTGTACCTGTAAATTTTTGTTCCGGAAGCATCGGGATAAGCAGCAATATAAAGGTCTCCGGCGGGATTAACCGCTGCATCATAAAGACCGTAAATTGTTGTCTGCTGAATGTATGTGCCGCCCGTGTCAAAGTAACCGGTCGCGTAAGGCGGCGGAAAGTCGTAATTATACGAGTAGCCTGTATAAGTTACGCTTCCATTCTGTACTACAATCGTGTCTGTTACAGTTGATGTTATAGTACCAACAGTTGATACATAACCGCCGCTTATGTTATATGATTTGATATTCTCATAGTGACCGAAATAGAGATTGTCGCTTTCGATATCAAGTCCGACAAGCGGATTACCATCACCGGTTACCGAGTAAATCTCACTTGATGCGTAACCGTTGGTTATAAAAGCGCCTGAAACCGAATTATTTAGCATTATTGTCATAATTAAAATCGTAAAAAAACCACTTAACTTCACCACTGACTCCGAAGCCATATCACACTCCTCTGTCTTTATAATCTAAAGTTGCTGATTAAAATTTCTATCACTCTCCGTGTGCTGCTTTTGTTAAAGCATAAAAGATTTGTGTTGCTCTCTCCTTTCTTGCCTTTGGTTCACAATCCTGTCGCGAGAACATGAAACAATAAAAAAAGCCGCCGTTCCGCGATTGGAAACGGCGGCTTTTGACCGCGATATGATAGACGAGAGAACGTTCCTGTTGTGTCTTTCAAAGAAAATCTCTCGACTGTCAACCGTGCTCCATTTCGCGAGAACACTATTATTGACGAACTGTTTACAGGCAGGTTTTCTGACTTGCGACTACCTCAAGATCCCTTCCCGTCTTACCGTTTTACGGTATCGGCAGTGGGATAATATCTTTCGGATTTCCGACCCCCATTCTTGCTTTGGCAAGAAAGCATGGGAGCGGAACGTCGCTTACAGCGGCGCGACCGTCTCGGATTTTCACCGAGTTCCCTTTTCCTGCAATCAGGATATACAAGTTTCAAAGAACAATCACAATATAACAACAAGTCCGAAAATAGCAAGTAGAAAAAATGAATTTTTAATATTTTTTTCTTAAATCGAACGATTTTAAACTTCAGCTCAGCTCAATTGTTAAGATAGAGAATTATTCCGACCATTGAAAGAATAGCGATAATACAAATGCTCAGCGAAATCACGAAAGTCCAGAACATCCGTTTTTTGTCGCGGGTCATTATATATTTAAGGTAGCGGTCGCTTGCGGCGAATGTCTTGCTCATCTGCATTATGCCGTCGGTCTGGTTTGCCGTGCTCTGGTCGAGCTTATCGATACTCTGATGAAATCTGTTAAAGGCCTGGGCCATCTGGGCGTCACTGTCGGCTGCGGCGGCAAGCTGATGGTCGATATTTTCAAGTGCATCGGTCTGTTTTCCTGTCTCAATCGGAATACTTTCGACAGCTTCGATGAACTGATGATTTTTTATCGAAGCCGATTTTAATTCATTTATCATTTGCTCTGTGAGTTTCTGCTGGTTGAGAATAGAAGGCGCGAAACTCTCGAACATCTGCGGCAGCTTATCCAGCCGTTCTATCAGCTGCTGCTGGTGATGGACCTGTTCATTAAGATTGGTATTTATCGACTGAAGCTGGCCGATGAGATTATTAAAGCCTTCCTGCAGTTTTTCAAGCTGAACGTTTTTTTCCGAAGGCGGGACCGGTTTAGCAAGGACATTTTTCTCGGCCTGGGCGATATTTTCGAGCTGCTCATCTTTGATTTTAGCTGCTTTGTCGCTAAGCAGACCGTTATCGGTAATTTCAGGCCTATAGTTGTTCTTTTTGATTATCTTATCAAGCTTGATTCGCTTACCTGTTTTAGTAAAGAAATCTTTGACCTTGGTTTTGAAATTGCCTTTTGCTGTTTCCATGCTCCTGTCCTTTATCAAAAAAGCATACAAGTACCACGGCCTTCCAGGCCGTGGTAACATGGGCTGGAAGCCCATGTTACGTTAAGCCTTTTGCACTTGGATTTCAAGCTAATTCTGATACCATTATATTTTCAGGGTAAAGTATTGTTATACGGAGACTTGTATGAAACTTGCTGCATTTTCAAACAAGGGAAAAATTTGCTTCGGTTTAGTAACCGATGCAGGAATTATCGAAATTAATGAAGGCAGGCCAATCAGTATCAAGGAAATCCTCTGCCACGGGCGGGAATATCTGGAAGAATTAAACAGCTTAGCTCAATCAGCAACTGAAATTATTCCTATAGATAAAGTGAAAATTCTTCCGCCGATACCAAGGCCGGGCAAAATATTAGCTTTAGCAGGTAATTACGCTAAACACATTATAGAAGGTGGTATGAAACTTGGCCTCTCTGAAACACCAAGAGAGACCACAGTACCCAGACCGTTTATAATGCCCGCCACAGCCGTAATCGGTGACGGCGATACAATTCCCTGGCCTGCTTATAGCGAGCAGGTTGATTACGAGGTGGAGCTTGCCGTTGTAATCGGCAAAAAGGCAAGATGTGTCCCGACAGGTCGGGATGAAGCTCTCGATTGTGTAGCAGGCTATACGATTGTAAATGACGTTTCTGCTCGCTCAGTAACATTCAAAAAAGACAGAAAAGAGCGTCCATGGGATGAGTTCTTCGATTGGCTAAACGGCAAGTGGTCGGACGGCTTTTGCCCGATGGGGCCTTACCTTGTAACCAAAGATGAAATAGAAGATGTGCAAAACCTGAATATGGAGCTAAAAGTAAACGGCGAGACTCGTCAAAAAGCCAACACCAGCCAAATGATTCACCAGGTAAAAGATATTATTTCATTTATCAGCCATCTTATGGTTTTAGAGCCGGGCGATATTATCGCGACAGGCACACCTTCGGGTGTTGGTATGGCCGACGGCCGGTTCCTCGAACCGGGCGATGTTATCGAATGTTCAATTGAAAAAATAGGTACGCTGACCAACACAGTCGGCGAAAGACCGCAACGGTTTTACGAACCGTTGAAAAAATAAATCGATGACTGTTTATTCGGGTTGACCCCGCTGGTCTTCGGCAAGGGACGGCGAATCCCTTTCTGTGATACGATCGAACGCGGTGGCGGCGTCGCGGGCAATAGAAAGCGGCTTTTCGTTTAGTCCACCGGAACAGTGAAAGATATTACCAGAATAATCCGGATTTGCCAAGGCTCACTTTTGTTTATTATTTATTGCCACCGTTTTGTTTTCCTTTATATTTTTGGCTTTTGGAAAAGTAAACTCAGGTTTTTGCTGCAGTATCGCATACCCAAAGTTGAGCATTGTATCATTGCCGAGCTTATCCACCTCCAGCGGCTTTATAAAGAAATTGGCTATTAATCCTTTGACCTTACTCCAGAAACCCACCTCCTCAGTCTTCTTGCGGATAGATGATATCTCTATTCCCATTTTGGGGTTCTCTGGGCTCCTGCGGAATGTAAGTATGTCCACTGTTGCAATTATCTCATTGTATCTGTTTTCGTACTTATATTGGCCGTTTTGGGGTTTAACACTATAAAGCCCAATCGTTACAGGGCTTAATTGTCCCTTCCTGTGAAAACAGATATCCACCTCGGTAACGGCCTTTTTAGAACCGGCAATCGTTCCTTTAACCTCAATAAGACCAACACCCTGTCCTTCAAACTTAATATAATCGAGCATATTTTTCAGCGTCTCTCCTTCTTTCAAATCACCGACGTTTCTCGCTATCATTCCTTCAGGGTCAAATGTGTTTCTATGAAAGCCCTTTCCCGTCATCTTAAATTCACAGGCCGCATAAAAGGATTTTGAAGTG
>JAFGGH010000048.1 GCA_016930645.1 Sedimentisphaerales bacterium | reverse complement strand
CTAAAGCTATGGAGGACAGGTTCGCGGCGCGTATCGTTTGCGTGAACCGGCGATCGGTATCTCAAACGCAACCATTAGACGACTGACGACCCGGCTTCGCCTCGCTTCGCCGAGGCGAGAGCGAGCAGCGCAACCGTTCAACGAAAGACACACTAATCTTATAAATCGGTGTTTTTCGCCTTAAGCGGGGTTCATTTGCCGCCGATATAACATTTGCGTAAATCACTTATTTTTAACCGGCGAGACAGGCCTACCAGCACCCGACACACATCATTTCGCCAAAAGGATCATAATACAATGAGACACATGAGGTTCGATGGTTGTTTGTAAATAGAAGGGAAAAGCACAATGTCCAACTATGATAACTTTATTGAAGATTTCCCAAGTCGCTGCGGAACGATTTTAGAAAAATACAGAAAAGATGCCTGCAAGAATGGGCTGGAAGTTACACATATGTTTGCGATTGCGTCAGCATCTATTACAATTCCATTTGCACGACTTCGTGATAACAATCATCCTTCGGGCGACAAAATGAATGGACATTATGGAAAAGCGGTTTCAAAATTTAACAAACTTTGCGGTAAGTATTTTCTTAAATCACGTTTATGGAACGTTGATTTAGAAAGCTGGCAGATGGGAGAAGTAAAAAAAGAGAATTTGTGGCAGGATACCGATCAGTGGAAAAACAATGCCCATCCCCTAAGCAAAGACGTCAAAGTTAAAAAAGTTCTAAGTATCGTTAGGAATGCTCTTGCTCACGGCAGCATTTTTACATACCCGAGGAAGCAGAATCCGGAGGACCAAATTGAGCATATCATATTTCTTTCGAAAATTAGGAATGATAATAAACCCACTGGTAATTACGATATGTTGATGGTACATCCTGACGACTTCTTTGACTTTTTAGTTAAATGGATAGATTTCTTAAAGGATTTGAAAATACCCTCTGAAATAGTATAAATCTGTTTCAAATATCCTTCGCGTCTTGGTGGTTAAAATCTCTGCGGTGAAATCGTTAAGTTGACTTTGCCGCCCGGGCAGGTTATATATTCTGCAAGATTAGCGATATAATCCGGCCGTAGATGAGGCGATTTTTATGAAGTTTCACAAGATAGATTTGCCGCAGGACAAGATAACAGCTTTCTGCCTGCGGTGGAAAGTAGTAGAGCTGGCCTTGTTCGGCTCTGTTCTGCGCGACGATTTCGGCCCCGACAGCGATATAGATGTTCTGGTATCATTTCAGGCCGATGCTCCCTGGAGCCTGTGGGACCTTTTCGATATGCGCCAGGAATTGCAGGAGATATTCGGCAGGGAGGTTGACCTCGTGGAAAAAGAGGCCCTGCGCAATCCTTTCCGCAAATACGAGATTCTGCGAAATCACGAGGTGGTGTATGCGGCCTGATACAAGCAGTAACCCCGCCATACCCTTCGACAAGCTCAGGGTTAAAATGGCGGGGCTAAATTTTTCCCCGCTCACCCATCCTTCGTTAATACTACGGAGGGCAGACTGGTGGCGGGGCTAAACAGTTTTCAAATAAGAAAAGTGAAAAGTTTTTTCTTTCGTAGCTATAGTAACGGTAAGGACTAAGAAGAATTTTAAACAAATATCAAAAAATTTCCAGTTTCCTCTTGGCAGTTATCAGTCAATCGCTTATATTCGGAAACAGTTGATGTTCAACTATATCTTGTGTCTCACTTAATTGAATTTCAAGATGTTGTATGCCCGTGGCGGGCCTGTTCTTGCAGGGAGGCAAGTAAAATGGCAGTCGAATTCAGTCCCGAAAACCCATTCAAAACCGAAGTAAAAAGCACCGAGGCGTCAATGCTTACAAAACAGACAAAAGGTCTGAAAGTAGAGCAATTCTTTTCAGCACCCGGAGTTCATCCGTTCGATGAGCTTATCTGGGAGAAGCGTTCGGCGAAGATTGCCGGCGAAAGCGGTAAGGTGATATTCGAACAGAACGATATCGAAGTGCCTGCCTCGTGGAGTCAGCTTGCCGTCAAGGTTGTGGCAAGCAAGTATTTCTACGGCGATGTTGAAACCGGCGAAAGAGAAAACTCGGTCAAGCAGCTTGTTCATCGCGTTTGCCGAACCATTGCGGACCGGGGCAAAAAGGATGGTTATTTTGCAAGTGATGAAGATACGGAAAATTTCTATAACGATTTAACCTGGCTGTGCGTCAATCAGTACGGTGCTTTCAATTCGCCGGTCTGGTTTAATGTCGGCCTGTATGATGTTTACGGCGTTGCCGGCAGTAAACATAATTACCACTGGGACCCGGAAAGCAAAAAACCTGTTCCCTGCAATAATTCATACGAATATCCACAGGCTTCGGCGTGTTTTATTCAATCTGTGAAGGATTCGATGGAAGACATCATGCGTCTTGCCTCAAGCGAAGCGATGCTCTTTAAGCACGGTTCGGGTACGGGAACCGACTTATCAACACTGAGAAGCAGCAAAGAGAAGCTTTCCGGCGGCGGTAAGCCAAGCGGCCCGTTGAGCTTTATGCGGGTCTATGACCAGATTGCCGCGGTAATCAAATCAGGCGGAAAGACCCGACGCGCTGCGAAGATGCAGTCATTGAAAATTACCCATCCTGACATTAAGGAATTTATCACCTGCAAGACCGAGGAAGAAAAAAAGGCTTTGGCACTGATAGAAGCCGGCTACGGCGGCGAATACAACAATGATGCTTACAGCAGTGTAATGTTTCAGAATTCCAATCTCTCGGTGAGGGTGACGGATGAGTTTATGCAGTCTGTTGAAAAGGACGCGAAATGGACAACCTACGCGGTAACAACCGGTACAAAGGCTGAAGAGCACAACGCTCGCGAGCTGATGGATTTGATAGCCGAAGGCACAAGAATCTGCGGTGACCCCGGCCTGCAGTACGACAGCACGATTAACAGATGGCACACCTGCCCGAATTCCGGCCCGATTAACGCCTCCAATCCGTGCAGTGAATATATGTTCATCGACGATTCAGCCTGCAATCTGGCATCGTTGAACCTCATAAAGTTCCGCAAAGACGACGGCTCTTTCGATATCGAGGCCTTTAAAAAGGCGATTCGCCTGTTCATTATCGCCCAAGAGATTCTTGTCGATAACGGCAGCTATCCCGAAGCCTCTATTACTATTAACAGTCATAAATACAGACCGCTCGGCCTGGGTTATGCCAACTTAGGCTCGCTGGCTATGAGCCTTGCTATGCCTTACGATTCTGACCAGGCAAGGGCCTTGGCATCGACGATAAGTGCTATTCTGACAGGCGCTGCATACTGTGTAAGTGCCGAGATAGCTTTGATTAAGGGTTCGTTCAGCGAATTCGAGAAAAATAAAGAGCCGATGCTGAACGTTATAAATATGCACCGCCGGCACGCAGGCAGCATTACCGAGTCGCACTGCCCGGATTATCTTCGTAATGCTGCCAAGGATATCTGGGATGAGGCCTTCGACGCCGGTTCGAAGGGCGGTTTTAGAAACGCCCAGGCAACAGTGCTGGCACCAACCGGTACTATTGGATTTATGATGGACTGCGACACTACCGGTATCGAGCCGGACATCGCCCTTGTAAAATACAAGCTGCTTGCAGGCGGCGGTATGCTCAAGCTTGTTAACAGGACCGTTCCGATGGCACTGGAAAGGCTCGGTTATAATGTTGAGGATATAAAGGCAATCATTGATTACATCGATGAGCACGAAACAATCGAAGGGTCGCCGAAACTAAGCGATGAGCATCTGCCGATTTTCGACTGTGCCTTCAAACCGCGGGACGGTAAAAGGTCTATCAGCTATCTTGCCCATCTTAAAATGATGTCCGCCGTCCAGCCGTTTATCAGCGGGGCAATCAGCAAAACAATTAATATGCCTAAAGAAAGTACGACCGAGCAAATAGAGGAAGCGTACATCGAAGGCTGGAAACTCGGTCTCAAGGCGGTAGCGATTTACCGTGACGGATCGAAGATGCTCCAGCCCGTCCAGACCAAAAAACACAAAGATGGCGGCAAGACCAAGGCCGAGGAATCAACTCCTCCGGCAAGGCCTTACCGACGCCGTCTGCCCGATACTCGGAAAAGTATCACGCACAAATTTTCCGTTACAGGCCATGAAGGATACCTGACGGTGGGGCTGTATGAGGATGGCCAGCCTGGTGAGCTGTTTATCACTATGGCCAAGGAAGGCAGCACCGTCGGGGGTCTTATGGATGTAATCGGGACCTGCACCTCGATGGCACTGCAGTATGGAGTGCCGCTGATTACCCTGGTCGATAAGTTCCGCCACGCTCGCTTCGAGCCTGCCGGTATGACAAGCAACCGTGACATACCGTTCGCCAAGAGTTTGATTGATTATATTTTCTGCTGGATGGGCTGCCAGTTTATCCCCGGTTACGCCGAAAAGAACACGCCTAACAGGACGCCGCCTGCGGCAGAGAATAAAAATACCACCACGGCAAAACAGCTTGTAGAGAAAACCAAAGACCTCGCTCACAAAATCGCTGAAGTAAAGGGCAAAGGCCAAAAGGACAAACCCGTTGAGCAGATTAAAACCGCGATTAGCCAGATGAAAGCTGCTGTCAAAGACAGGTTTGCCGAGGCAGGCCCGGCTTCGAGGCACTCCGCCGAGACAGGCAGCCGTGCCAAAGTGCTGGTAACAGTCGGAGCCGATGATGAAGATGACGGAGCTAAAAGCCAGAAGGTAATGCAGCAGTTCAACGCCCAGTTCGAGCACTTCCAGGACGATGCCCCGGCCTGTGATGTCTGCGGCTCGATAACCGTCCGCAACGGCACCTGCTATAAATGTTATAACTGCGGAAACTCGATGGGATGCAGTTAATTAGTCGATAGTCGTTAGTGAATAGTGAATAGATACCGGGTCCTTCTTCGGCGGGCAAGAGCTTGATACTTGTCATTGCGAGGAGGCCGTAGGCGGACGAAGCAATCTATATACATTATACACGGTACGATATTAGAGCAATTTAAGTTTTAGTGTTCGCTTTATGCCTGTTGCGGCTTCCGTCTTCGCCCTGCGGGCTACGCCGGACAGGTCGG
>JAFGGH010000047.1 GCA_016930645.1 Sedimentisphaerales bacterium | reverse complement strand
CTGTTGGCCTTCCCGATATCCCGATGCATCGGGAGGGATGATGCCCACTACCTGATAACCTAATATCCTGATGCACTGATACGAGCAGCGCAACCGATCAACGGTTAACGAATCCGACTTTGGATTTTATTCAATGTTCCTTTGGTCTTCTAAAGAACAATAACTGGTGGAATCTGTAAATGGCTCATTCGATACTGGAACTGAACGGCTCGTGGCGGTTTAAGGAATATCCGGTTTCCGCTCGGCGGATGCGCGACCTCGATGAAGGCGATTGGTTTGAATGTACCTGCCCGAATTCCATTTTTATCAATCTTGCCGAAGCCGGGCTGATAAATAAAAAGGAACTGCTCGCCAATCCTGAAAACTATGCCTGGGTAAGTGACAAGCCATGGGTCTTCCGCAGGCACTTTGATGTGTCAAAACAGATGCTTGAATCAGATAAGGTCGAGGTGGTTTTTGACGGACTTGATACAATTGCCAGTGTCTGGCTCAATGAGAAACTTCTCGGCAAAACCGATAATATGTTCATCCCTCACCGCTTCGATATTACCGAATATGTAAAGCCTCAGGATAATATCCTGACGGTCAAATTCGAGCCTGTTGTGCCTTATGCGCAAAATTTAATGGAGCGATACACACCGTTTAGTGAAAAGGATTTCGCGCACCCATACCGGGCCTATGTGAGGAAGGCCCAGTACCAGTTCGGCTGGGATTTTTGTCCCTCGCTGCCCGGATGCGGTATCTGGAGGGATGCCAATCTTGAAGGAATTAAGGGCGCTTGCATAAGAAACTATCATATCAGAACAATAAACTGCACTGAAAAATCTGCTGATATCAAAATAGCGGTTGAAATTGATATGGTTACAAGTAAAAAAAATCACTGCAGGGTAAAAATTTCCGACCCTGATGATAATAATACCCACAGTCTGGAATTCGAGCCTCATAAAGGTTCAGGCTCGGTTGTATTTCATGTTGAAAATCCTAAATTGTGGTGGCCTAACGGATACGGCAGGCAAAGTCTTTATCGAATCGAGATTGACCTGCTGGCCGATAGTTTGCTTTTAGACAGAAAATCGGGCAGCTTTGGTATCAGGACCGTAAACTTAAACCAGTCTCACGAGAGGGGCGGAAATAAGTTTCAGTTTGAAATTAATTCACAGCCCATCTACGCTAAAGGTGCCAATTGGATTCCTGCATCAATTTTTGCAGGCTCAGTAACAGAAGACGATTACCGCATACTTCTGGCCGCCGCAGCCGATGCGAATATCAATATGCTCAGGGTATGGGGTGGCGGGTATTATGAAAATGAAGTGTTTTACCGGCTTTGTGATGAATTGGGAATAATGGTCTGGCAGGATTTTATGTTCGCCTGCGCCTACTATCCCGACAGGCAGTGGTTTATTAAAAAAATTGCGGATGAAACAAAATCTGTTGTCAGCCGTCTATATAATCATCCTTCGGTAGTTTTGTATTGCGGTAATAATGAAATTCACTGGCAGTTTCAGAATCAGAAAAAAGGCAGGGGGCATAAGTTCCACGGCAAAGTCATTTTCGATAAGCTTCTGCCTAAACTTCTCGGTGAGCTTGACCCCGACCGCCCGTATATTCCGACGACCCCTTTTTCAGTTAAAGGACAGCCTGACGATCCCGATTCGGGTACAATCCATAACTGGGATGTGTGGTCGGGGCATAAGCCGATAAGACATTATATTACATCACCGGAATCCGTGCCCCGTTTTGTTACGGAATTCGGTACTCAATCTTTGCCTTCAGTTGAAACACTAAGCGATATTTGTCCTGTGGAAAAACTGAACGTCGGCAGTTTTGCAGTTGAAAAGCATAACTACCAGACAGACGGCAACAGCAGGCTGTATAGATATTGCGGTGATTTGTTCGGGGCAACTTCTGACTTTAAGAAGTTCGTTTTCTTAACGCAACTGGCACAGGCTCGTGCGGCGAAAATGTATGTCGAATACCTCAGGGCCTGTAACTATAGAAACAGCGGCGTCCTTTTCTGGCAGTTCGATGATGCCTGTCCTGCTGTAAGCTGGTCCGCTTTGGATTATCAAAAGACACCCAAGGCGTTGTACTATTACGCAAAGCGTTTCTTCGCACCGGTATTGATTACTGTAATTGCACAATACAAAGAACAAACAAATTGTGTCCTGCCGGAGCTGGATTGGCTCGGTGTAGTCGTAGTCAATGATAGCTGCGAGCCGGTTACCGGAACAATTAACTGCCAGCTTATTGATTTTTATGGTAATAAAATCGATGGAGTTCAGTTGCCGGCTGCTGTCGGACCGTTTAGCGTTTCACGGCCGGTCAAACTTCCCAAGGCCCTGACCTTCCCCGCCGAGCCGGAAAAAGTCGCTTTATACGCGGTTTTTGAAACTAATAAAGGCAATGCTGTGTCGAATCTGTTCTTTTATCTGCCGGATAAATATATACCGTTTCCCAAAGCGAATATAAACCAACAGCTTAGCTGCGTCGGCGAAAAACGTGCTGTTTTAACTCTCACCTCTGAAGTGCTAACAAGAGATGTTTTTATAGAAAGCCGGCATCACGCCGAACCGGGTGATAATTATATAAACCTCTTACCTAATACGCCAAAGCAGATAGGATTGAAGCTTGAATCTTCTGTTAATGAGGTTCAACATAAGATTAAGGTGTTCAGCTTGTTTTTTTAATCTCCTTAAGAAATCGGTCCGGTTCGCATTAACTCCAGTGGGACGCCTCTTGTTCCTTCCTGCGGCTGGAATTCCGGGCCGTAACCTTCTATCCCTTCACCTCTCGGGCGAAGAGGTTTCTTTTCTTGTTTCGAAGCTTTGCTTATACTGCTATGCAGTTCACGGGTTTTCAAAGCCCAGAAACTTTGTTGTATAGGCATTTCCTCAATACTACTTCCGTCGTAGCTGTAGTAAAAGTTAAAATAACGCCTGGGTGAAAGGATATTACTGCCGAACCAGTCTTCCGCCTCGGCTGTATCTACCATAATAGCGCCTGTCCTGAAATCCACTTTTTCGGGCATTAGAATTTTTTCATTGTCGCTGGAGCTTTCAGATTTCTCATCGGACTCTTCTTTTTTAATTTCATCTATCTTGCCGATAGCTTCTCCTGCCTCGACCGCGTATTCAGCCGGATACCAGTAACCCAGTATGTATCGAAATACTTCAACCTTAACTGTGTTAGCAGCTTGTTGAATATCCTTTGCAAAGAAGTAAAGCTTTTTAGGGATTTCAATCTCTTCCGTCTCCAGTGCGTTGCTCCAGAGAATAACCTGATTTTTGTATGATTCGTAATCGCTTTTAATTTTTTTTGTTCCCGCAATAGGATTAAACACACCAAGGCGTATCCTGTAACGGTAAGTCTTACCCACTTCGACCGTGTCATCGTGCGCCCAAAACAAAAGTGGCTCGGTCATTTCAGCAAGATCTGTATCTTCATTAATAAGGATTTCCTGGAATTTTTTATATACCGCATCAATAGATTTATCTTCCTGCTGGGACTGTCCGGCTTCCAGCCTTTGGCGTTTTTTCTCCTCTCGCTCGAGGCGTCTTCTCTCGAGCTCCTGCGAGCGGTCCACCCTGGCTGGACGTTCACCCCCTGCGCCGCCGAGTGAATTTGGCCTGCCGCCGCCCATTCCCGATGAAAGTTCGCCCATACCTCCTCCTATAGTCCTGCCGGACCTTGTATTTTCACCTGTACGGTTTTGGCTTCTTTCTGAACGAGCTGCTTCTAATTCTTGTTCCCGTTCTTGTCTTCTTTCTTCCATCTCTGCTCGTCGTTTTGCAGCTTCCTCTTCCTGCATTCGCTTGGTGAATTCACGATGAAGCGTTGGCGGAAACCAGTCTTCTTCTGCTGAGCCGATATCGTAAGCCCAGGACTGAAGAAGATTTGCTTTTACTGCGGAATTTCTATATTGAAGTAAACGTACTTCCAGGCCGCCACGGGGGAGTTCGTGTACATCTTCGATGATTTTAAGCAGATTACTCATATTATCGGTTTTTATCCGGGGAACATCTTTCCAATCGCTCCATTGGCCGTTTGATAACTGCTCCGAACGCTGTAACTGTATCGCTGCAAATACCGGCTTGGCAAGATCAGGGTCCTGCCATTCTGGTTTGACCGCCGGGCCGGCGAAATTTTCCGTAAAAGCTTCATAGAGCTTTTGAATATTGACTCTGGCTTCGACGGTTACTATGTCAAGGTCATTTGGTTCTGTTTCGACGTTTTGATATGGAGTATCGTTGTCTATCTCTTCCACAGGGATATAAGCAACCGCGCGGATATGCTCGACCTGGACGTCTGATATTTCAGGTCCGGAAGGAACAGCGTATCGTTCGCCGCGGTCTATTTTACCAGAGGAAAAAGCAGGTAAAGGAGGCCAAAGTGAAGTATCAACATCCACCGGCGATTTGAACTTCGCAATAAATTCTTTGGATTTCGGTTTGTAAAGTTCTTTCAGCTTTGGTGGCGATTCAATAATAATGCGCACATCTTCAGCCTTTTTATAGATTACCTTATCAATGGCGCCGGGTGAATACTTTTTACCGTTGTATTCAACATCGTTTGGAGATGTTATTACCTTGAAGATTAAAAGCAAAAAAAAGAAAACGGCCGCTATTGCTAAAATAATCTTCTCAAAATGTTCAAGCAGGGAGTTGCCGCCTTTTATTTTCATCTTTCAGTTTCCTTGAACAGCAATTTAGTTATTAATCCAAATTAAAATAAATTTACGATACTCTTTAGTAACTTTTATTACCTTCCTCAATCTTTTCTCTGTTCCAGATAAAGTCCGGCATTATTATTTTTTCTTCTCCGCTTGAATCCTGATATTTATATCCCTGGCGTTCAAAGATACATTCACATATGAGTTCAAGCTCTACAACCGCATCATCACCATAACGGAAAAATTTATGTTCCTTGCTGCTTTTATCTACCGGAAGAGTGCTTGCTCTGAGGACGGTAATTTGGCTATGCCTGGATGTCTGTGGAGGCTGCTGACCTGTCCACCCCCTGAAAGTGTGCTCTTTCTCGGAACACAATTCCTGCATAAATCCAAGTATTGATTCTGATTCTATTATAACCCTGAACTTAAAATGCACCACGTCGAGATTTTCATCTGACTTGCGGTTTGTGAATGACGGTATAAGTCCGGAATTATCCTCGGTTATGTAGCTTGGTGGATTTGAAGACTCGTTTTGAAAGCCACTGCCCCTGCTGTAACCCGAAGAACCAAAACTGACAGTCAAGAGGCGCTTAACAGGGCAATCCAAAACATTATTATATTCGCTGTTCATTGCGGATATTGTTTTGAAAACATCCTCAATTATCCAGTACCCTACCTGCCAAAACCAACAGTCCTTGACCGATTGCTTAATGGATTCATATTGATAATATTCCTGGATACGTGATGAACGGTCTTTATCTGTTGATACAGATACATCGTCCCAGAATTCATAGCCTCCAATATCCACGGCTTTGGCGTAAAATGATGCCTTCTTAGCCGTTGCTTCACATAGATAATTTACTATTTTAAGGCCGAGGCTATCAAGCCGCTCCAATGAAAAGTCCGAACCGGCCGCCATTATGGGAATATCCGTATAGGTGGTACTTCTTGAACGTGCCGAAACTGGAGAGCTGCTTTGTTCTAATGCTTTTTTAATCTCAGTATCGGTCGGTCGTTGACGGGCACCGTATTTTTCCAGCAGGTTTTCAATTGCCTGCCGATAGTTTTTCCCGAACTCTTTGAAAATAAGAACTGAAGTATCTTTGGGCTCAGGAAAAATCTTATAGCTCAAAAGCTCTCTTTGACTGGTTTGCTTGACTAAATTAAGGATCTTGTTTACGTCAGACTCATAAGCATCCATATATTTCTTCTCTTCTTCAAATTGCCTGCTTGATATATCCTGAGAGCTTAAGCTCTGAATTTGTTTGCCTTTCTGGACGCTTTGCTTGGTTATCTTGCTTGTAAGGTTTTTGCTCATAAGTGTGCCGACGGCAAACTGCAGGATTAGAAAGACTATCAATAAAACCACCGGTAAAACAAACGTCGAGTAATTTTTGATAAACGACAGTTTCCCCAGCATTTGTTTAATTTGTGATGTGTCCATTTTCCGTTTACTCTATAGATTTCTTTTTTACTTTTATAAGACAATATCTAAGATACTTTTATTATCATGGTTCATTGACGTCATTAACGTCCGCAATTGCGAAACCGGCCTCTGTTAAAGCAGAAGAAGGTTCGTGTTTCCAGCGCAGCTTGAAGTTTAAAACAAACCAATGGTCGTTTTCCTTGTAGATTTCTCTGCCCCTTGTGTCAACTTTGATTTTGCCTGTTTCATCTTTTAACGGCTGCCGGCTGATAACTTCCTGGGTTAAAGGGTCTATCAGAATATATTCCCCTTCGCCTGTATTTTTACTGTCTTCATTTTGCTTTCTGATTCCTATACCCTCCGGCATTTGTGTATCAGTACCAACAGTCCCAGTATCAAGCTTAAAATGTTCCAGATTCGTTTTTTCAAAAAGCTCAAAAGGGCAATTGTAGTTAAGTGCTTCATCAAGGTTCATAAGGTGGTTTACGACACCCCAGAGGCTTTTATTGCCTCTGACATTGGCTGGGTCTAAAAGATCGAGAATACTCTCATATGGACTATAGCCCGTCAAAGTAACCAAGAAACCTTCTTTATCTTTTGGGCCCTCTGTTTCTTCCATTACTCCCGCTGTTTCCATTATTCTTGCCCCTCCATACTCCGACGAATAGTCCATCATTTCCAGCGGAACGCCTGGCCTTCTGCTTTTAGTTGTGGCTTTTTCGATTTCTCCGAACTTGGCTGTTTCTATATTACCAGCATATCTGACTTGCATACTTGTAATGAAAAGCTGTTTCCGCTGTTTGCGGGGTGTTTCCATTACCGTTGCTATATCGCCGTGCTCAAAGGCTTCGTAAAGCTCTTTCTGTTGAGGATTATTACTCGCGTTGGGAAGTACGGAAAGTACCGTTTCGCAGACTTTTGGTATGACGTTACGGTCTTTAAAAATACTGCTGACAGAAGCGATTGCCTGTTGATATTGTGATGTCCGAGAGCTCTGCTCATTTAATTTTCTCTTGGCTTCTTCAGCATCTCCGATTATTGACTGGACTTTATCTCTGACATCCTGCTGTGTCTTGTATTGCGCGCCGTCAAATATTGTTCTGCCTATTGACATTGCCGCGACAGCTAAAAGTGCACAGGCGGCGAGAGTCAAATATTTTGCCTTGCTCGCCCAGGCCATTGAACTTGCGATTGCGCGAGGCAGAAGGTTGCTTTCTATCTTTGCCAGACCAAGACCCTGCAGAGCAAGACCGTAAGCCACTCCGAGGTCGGCCACATTCTCGGTGAGCTTCGCCGCGGATACATCCCCGCTCACAGTCAATCGCTTAAAGGCATCCGGTTTTTCAACCGGTATCTGTAAACTTTGCTGCAGATACTTTAACAGCCCGCGGAGCTTGGTGCCGCCGCCAAGTGCTATTACATGAGTTATTTTTGTGTCCGGATTGCTGTTGCTGTAAAAGCCTATTGACCTTTGAATTTCAGATACGAAATCGGAGAAAATCGGTCGCATCGCCTGGAACACCTGGCGGGCGTATTTGCTCATTGCCGCGGTGCGTTTGAGCTTTTCCGCTTTTGTAAAGTTAAGCTTGAATGACTCCGCTATCGCACGCGTAAATGAGTTGCCGCCCATCGGCACACATCGCTGCCAGACATTTGATTTGCTGCAAACAACCAGGTCCGTATTTTCAACGCCGATATTGATTATTGCTGTTGCCTGCTTGTCGGAGCTGACCAGTTCCGGACGGTCGTAAACAAGATAATTGTAAAGCGACATCGGGGACATCTGGACCATATTGGCCTGGATGTTTTCATTGCCGAAATATTCAAGCTCCCTGGTTACTATCTCGTTCTTTATCGCAAAGATACCCACTCGAACCTGTTCGGTATTCGTCTGGTTTATTATCTGCCAGTCCCACTGAACCTCGCTCATATCAAACGGAATCTGCATACCGGCTTCGAGCCTGACCACCTGGGGTATCTTTTTCTCATCGACCGGAGGAAGATCGACAAAACGTGCAAAACTGTTCTGGCTCGGAACTGATATTACCACGCCTTCCTTGCCTACACTGTTTTCACGCATAAATTTTCGCAGACTCAGTGCCACCAGCTCGTCACGTTCTATATCATTTATGCCGCTGCCGGTGAGAATCTTGCCGTGATGAATTACATCGAATCCTGTTACCTGAATCGAATCGGCGAATGCATTGAGCCTTATGGCCTTTAACGATTCGTTGCCGATTTCTATTCCCCAAACGCTCTGCGCATACGCAGCCATATTCTTTCCTCGTCAACTAAATTGTCGCTAAGGCTTTAAATGATAACTCAAAACGACCCACTCATCATTCGTACTTTTTCAATACTTCTGCATTCTAAATTTTTACCCGCCATAGCTTCAGCGACGGTGGGCTACATTGGATATTCAATATTTGTTTCTTCTCTGTGTTCTCTGTGACCTCTGTGGCTAATATTATCTTCTTTACTCTGTGGCCAATTGCGGACTTGCCGCCAGGCCGCCTAAACACTAAATTATACCATATGTTAAAGACTTTCGCCATAGAAACGCTTGGCTGCAAGGTAAACCAGTACGAAAGCAGGCAAATACACACTCTTTTGCAGCAGCTCGGCCTGAAAGCCGCCACCAACGGCCGGCCTCCCGACCTGGCGCTGGTTAATACCTGCTGTATAACACATACAGCCTCTTCCAAGAGCCGCCAGTACGCCCGAAAAATGCTCAAACGCAACAAAAACGGCGTTGTTGTACTTATCGGCTGCCTCAGCAGGGCCCCTGACACCGAATTAGCCAATCTTGGCGAAAACGTTATTATTATTAATAATCGGTCTCAAATCGCCGCAGAATTGAGTAAAATCGCACTCAACCACGACAGCGAAAATACAGGCGAATCAGTCCCGATAAATCGGGATTCTGAAAAAAATGGCCATATCAACAATATTAGACCAGAAATAGGCCAAAAAATCAAGATTAAAAATCGCTCTAAATTATGCAATTTGCCCCTATTAACATCATTTCAAGGCCAGACCCGCGCTTTTGTCAAAGCCCAGGACGGCTGTGATATGTATTGTACGTATTGTATCATACCTTTTGTTCGCCCTGAAATTATGAGCAGACCTGTTCCTGAAATCCTTGCTGAAGCCGCTCAGCTCACCAATTCCGGACATAAGGAAATCGTCCTTACCGGAATAAATCTCGGCTCTTACGGCAGAATAACCACCCGAAAAGATAAATGGCAAAATCCTAAAATAGACTACCTCGCCGATTTACTTGATGTCCTTGCCGATATCGAAAACCTGCCTCGCATAAGGGTCAGCTCTCTCAATCCGCAGGACATCACAACGCGCCTGCTCGATGTATTCTGCGAGCATAAAAATATTATGCCGCACCTGCACCTTTCATTGCAGTCCGGCTCGGATAATATCCTTAGGAAAATGGCAAGGCAATACACGGCAGGCGAATATCTCGAAAAAGTGGAAATGATTAAATCGCGACTGGAAACCCCCGCTATCACTACTGATATTATCGTTGGCTTCCCCGGCGAAACCGACCGGGACTACCAGGCCACACTTGAATTAGCTGAAAAAGTCGGTTTTGCCCGGGTTCACGTTTTTAGCTTCTCCGCCCGAAAGGGCACTGCGGCTTTCAATATGAAACCGAAAACAAAGCCGGATATTATCAAAGCCCGTGCCAGCCGATTAAAAGAACTCGCTGATAAGTTAGCCTATGATTACAGGCAGCAGTTTATAGGCCGAACCGCCCAAGTCCTGATTGAAACTGTTGAAGATGGAATTGCCACAGGCCGAGCCGAACGATACTTCGAAGTAAAAATCAATCCCGATTTATCGGGGCAAAACCGCCTCCACAAAAACGACCTTGTAAAAGTCACCCTCACTGAAAACGAAAAATCCCACCTCACCGCTGAAATTTTTTAAGTATTTTTGATTTTTTTGATTTTGCCCACCCTTGTTTTTGAGTCAAAATCGGGGGTTTGATTTTTAAACCTTCGAAAAAAGGGTTGATTTTGAGTAAAATCGGGGTTTTTGGCCTAAAAATGGGGAAAACGGGAATTTTGACATGTGGTATGAAATTTCAGGTTTATGAGTATAAGAGCAGATGAGTCAATGAGTTAAAGCGGTTTTTAAAGTGTCATGTTAATATGGGCAATGTCAGAAATTGAAGTATTTTGAGGTGTTTTTAAGGAAATTGAGCACTTTTTAATGGGTTTTAATAGGTTTTGATGGGTTTTTGAAGGTTTTTGAGTGATTTTTGAAAGTTTGTTTTTGGGCTGAAAACAGCGATTTTTGTCAAGTGATTCGGGCAATTTTTTTGAAAAAATTGCCCGCGTGGCTCGTATCTCGCTTTTAGAATCGCTGATTTCGTTAATTTGATTGATTTTTATTTTTCAAATAAGTCTGTATGCAATTTTAGCTGCTTTGGTCAATGTTAAGTTTTTCTTTTATATACCTAATAGGATCTGAGATTACAGAATCATATTCTGTAGGATGAACCCTTTTAGAGTCAAAATCAATTTTGACGTCTTGTATAAACTTATTGAAATCTCTGTTTTGCTCGCATAATTTATTAATTGTCTCCCAATCAAGAATTGAACGAGATCGAGCTGGATATAGAACCATAGAAGAATCAAAATCCGTGAGTATCAAATGTATTATTCCAATCCCGAAGGACGCTGATAACCTCTCAAGCTCTGCCAGAAGATCTTCATCCTTTGTGATGTCAGTTACAACAAGATAACCTTCATGTGCCCAAGAAGAATTAGAGACTGCTTGGAAAAAAGATTCCCTATAGTTTCCTTTTGAGATACTATTTTTCATTTCAAATGAAAACAGTTTTATTGAGTTGTTATCAAGCAATCTGTTGAATTCAATGACATCTTTTTCCCAATCATCTATTGGCATATAGACACCAACTAAATCTGGATGCAACCACTCATTAAAACCTTTTCTTCGCGAGGCCTCATGAAACACAGTTTTTGTAAAGATACTTCTTCCCTTAGAAAAAGAAGGATTCGCATATGCAAAATATGTTAGTAATGGATGTAAATCCCGTTCACGGTATGATGTTTTAGGCCCTTGGTCTTTAATTTCTTCAATTTCAATTTTATGAATAATATTATCAGATAATTCATTTTTCCTTGATTTAAGAAAAAAACGGGCGGGTCTTTTACCGATTTTAACGAATTTAGATTCAGGGTTATCTCTTACATCTACATATAATCTTGCACCTAGTACCTCATAACATTTGAATTTGTGGGTACAATCTTTTCAATTTGATTCTTGCATCCTCAGTTGTGAACTGCCAGTCCACGGCT
>JAFGGH010000046.1 GCA_016930645.1 Sedimentisphaerales bacterium | reverse complement strand
GGGGATTCACTTGAGCGTATAAATGTGACTACTTACGGGCGTGATTATTCCAACTGGCAGGCTGATTCGCCGAACCCCTGCCAGTAGAACATATAATGGTGAAAATTGTAGGATGCTAAACAGATACTTGCAAACGGATTGCATAAAGGAAGGTTAAAAACAGAAACTTTTAAGACACGGCTTTAAACCTTACAGGCTTGCCGCCGTTTTTTATTACTTTTAACAATGTATATAATTGCTGTAGAATTATTTCTCCATCCTCCCACACCATCCCACCAATATGGTATGTGGTCAACAAAGGAAGTATCGCCGTTTTTTCGGCCGTGTATTTCGATAGCCATTTCGCGGAGCTGATTCATACATTCGACTCCGCCTTGTTTCCAGGCAATCACACCAATATCAACAGCTTTAGCCTGTTTTTGGCTGTCAGGATAATTTTGGCTTGAGAACAATTCTGCAAGCTCCTCAGCATGCGGCAGCATTTGCCTCCGCCACTCTTGCCTTAGAGCATTATTTGCCTCCTGTATTTCCTTTAGAACGATTTTTTTATCTTTTCGCTGCTTTTTAGGCCGAGTTTTACGATTTTTGTCAGCCCAGTTTGTCGTACTATAAACGAAAGACGTCAAAACAGTAATTAAGCAAAAACCAATCACTATATCTGCGGTTAACTTTGAATTGGTCAGCTCATCGTTCGACTTCAATATCAATGCAAAGACAATCACAGCCAAGCAGCCGGCATATAAGCATAAACTGCCCCATCCCCCTGTAATTTTTACAGTCTTATTCTCTTCCATCACTTATATTTATCAGTCTTCGTGTGAATCACTCAAGCTGAAATTACGCCGTAAAATAATTTACAATTATCTCCTTCCTGGAGGGCCTGCCACGACATTGACAGT
This sequence comes from Sedimentisphaerales bacterium, assembly GCA_016930645.1. Lineage (GTDB taxonomy): Bacteria > Planctomycetota > Phycisphaerae > Sedimentisphaerales > Anaerobacaceae > JAFGGH01. The sequence continues at coordinate 70,148 of JAFGGH010000046.1, read as the reverse complement.
TGAGAAAGCTCTTCCGACAGGACTGAGCAGCTCTTCCAAAACAAGTCCAATACTGGCCAAGACTGTAGGCGGAGCATAAACAATGTCTCCTTCCTCAAGTAGTACGTTCTTGCCTGTATCGCCATGAGCCATCATTTTGTCGGCGTTAACTTCGAATATTTTCGGCGATACATTAGGATTAGCCGACGGTCTAATCACCTGAATACGCTGTTCCCAGGCTCCCGCCAACAACCTTGCCTGAGCAACAGCATCAAGAACCGTTTCTCTTCCGGTATAGTCTTTGGCACCTGAAGAATAAACCTGCCCAAGAACATAGTAAGATTTGCTTTGGTAAGCTATGACCCTTACATCAATCGGATTGTCACCAGTAAGTTCATATAAAGACATGGATATCTTAGAACGAATATCCTCGGCAAGCTGAGCCGGTGTTTTGCCGGCGGCTTTAATTTCACCGATATTTTCGAATGATATCATTCCATCAGGCCTGATTCTCTGTGCCTGCAGATGCAGTTCAGGAACATCGGTACAGCGAATTTCAACTTCATCCGGAGGCTGCATGATATAGCCATCAGCGCTTGTATCAGTTCCCTGGGGCATTGTAAAAGCCTTTATATCCTCAGGATTAGACGAGAAACAGCCTGTGGCGAAGAGAATAATCGCTACAAAAAACATAACCAGAATCACTTTACTTTTCATAATAGACGCCTTTCAAATAAACAAACCAATACCTCATTTTCTCGAAAGTCAGTAAGCTTCAGACGGTGTTGATTCCCGCCTAAAATATTATCCTTCCTGCTTTTAATAACTAATTTTTCTCCTATGCCTCCCAGCAAGTGCAAGAGAATCCGTCCTCACCTCAAGGTCTGCATTATCCCAAAATCCGCCAAATATGTCAACAAAAAACTATAAAAACAACCCATATCTATTTTACTTTTTAAGATATTTTGCCCGCAGGCTCACAATGCCATAAGTCCAGCAAGACAGAGAACTTACGCTTGCATCCTTCGAGTCCTTCTGCCCTGCTACTTCTCTTTGTGCATTTGATCCGGCCTTAAAATATGGGATTTGTGTTCACCATCAACAGCAATAATGTCCTGTTTGGTTTTTTGAGAACATCCAACTGAGGCAAAAGTGAATTTTAAGAATTCAAGCAAAATGCCTATTCTATTTTGGACATTTATTCTTCGATATATATTGCGAACATGAGCTTTCACCGTACCGACTCTGATGCTCAACTTTTCGCTGATTTGTTCATTGCTAAGTCCTCCGCATACCAGCCTGGCCACTTGCAGCTCTCTTGTTGTCATATTATAACGTCTGCCGATGCTCAGCCACTGCTTTTCATTAATTAAAGTTACATCAGGCTGGCTCAAGAAGTCTCGGTTTTGATTATTTTCTGTCAAAATATTTCCTACAATTACTGCTAAATTTACACAATATCCAACAGTTTTCTTGTTAAAGTGTACACCTTTTCAATTTCAGGATAAGTAAGTATCCCTAATCGGTTTTTTAGCCGGAGTTCAGGAAGTTTTATTTCCTCTATATCCTGCTTTTTGGTTTTAAAAGTTTCATTGACCATTTGTCTTTTCATTTCCAACAAGTCAACAATTGCCGGGAAAAAAAGGCTGAACTGGTTTTGTAAACAGTCCATAGCCTGGGAATATGTCAAAGAAGCCATTCTATCCCTACCGGTTTTTTCATAAAAAAGTGCCAAGAGTAATTTGCTTGACTGGTCATTTGGATTTTCGGCCAGGTTTTTTTCCAAGAGTGCGGTTATATCGGAATAATTTTTCTGATAATCCTCATAAGTCAACCAGAATTTTACCTGTTCATAACGCCACCTCCGGCTATTATCACCTTCGACCGCCTTAATTTTATCAATAAGATTCATTGCTTCTTCTTTTTTATGAGTCATTTCGAGACAACTCAATAACTCACGAACAATAACCACATCATCAGGATAAGATTCCAGGTAAGTCTGTAAGAGCCGATGACGGTTATCAGGCTGGCCTTGGAGATAATACAGGCTGGACAAGAGAAGAGTTATTTTTCGTTTTTCATCGTATCCTTTTAATTGTTCAAGCGAGCCGGTTAATATCTGTTCACATTCTTCGTGTTTATTATTTTCAATCAATAAAGACACGAGGCCTTGAACAATATCCACAGTAAACGTTTTACTTTGGACTGATTGCCTTAGGATATTAATGGCTTCTTCGTCTCGTCCAAGTGCTTTCAATGTTTGGGCCTGAGCTAAATCTGCTTCTGGGCTATTTGGTGATTTTTCCTTAATTTTTGAAAGGATCAGCTGGGCCTTATTAAATTGAGAACGGCTTAAAGAAAGCTGCAATAGAGTTTTTAGAACTTCGATATTGTCGTCGGGCAGCTGATTAAGTTCATCTTCAAGTTTTTGCCAATCTATGTGATTCTTGTTGAGTTTATGCCGGTTGAATTGCAGCATTCTGGCTTTTATTTTTAAGAGAGAGGCCTTTAGATTCTTCGGTCGGGCTATTTGAGCTATAAGAGCATGTTCGTAAGCATCAGCCGGATTTCCAGCTTTTAAAAGTAAATCAGCAAGCATCAATTGTGCCTCAGCTAAATCAGGGTATTTTGACAATAAAATTTTCAACTGGTTAATCGCTGTCAGTTCATCTCCAACTTCAATGAGAGCATTAGCCAACTTTAATCTTGTTTTTGCCGAATCAGCCCCCAATTGAAGAGCCTGCCTCCAATTTTTGATTGCAAGATAGTTTTTTCGTTGTTTTTCAGCAATAAGACCTTGCAAATATGCCGTTTGCGCCGGAGCTATTTCTTGTTGCGCCATCAAAATTAAATTTTTCTCAGCCGCCTGTAAATGGCCGGCTTCGATGAAAAGTTCGGTACAATCAGGCATAAAATCCCAGGGATCAGAATCAAGCTCTTCTGTCCCTGTGTTAGCCACCCAAAGTAATTGTTCTTCAGATTTAGATTTCAAAGCAAGCTTAGCCCAGAGCTGCCACAATTTCAAGCTCTGAGGAATCTGCTTTTGAACCTCAGTTAAATGATATTCGGCTTTATCCAAAAGGCCCGCATTAAGAAATTCTTCAGCAAGGCGTAATTGAACCTGCGGATTTGATAAATCAAATTGACCAGCGTGTTCAAAATCAGCGAAAGCTTTAGACTTGTTCTCCATTCTCAAGTAATGGGCACCACGAACAATATAAGCAAGTGAAGTTTTGGGATTATTGCTTACCACCTGGTCAAACCAGTAATCCTGGTCTATTAAGTAAGACTCCTTTCTTTGTTCGGCAAGAATACCTAATTGTTCGCAGGCTGAAATATCCTGTGGATTATCATCTATAACAATTTTTAAAAGTTCCGCTGCCTGTCGGAATTTGCGTTGTTTTATGAAAGCCGCAGCAAGCATTTTTTGTATTTTAGAAGAAGAATTTTCTTTAAGATATCTTTCAGCTATAAATTCGGCTTCGCTTGCTAAATCCATGTTGAGATAAATCTGAATGAGTTTTTCCACCGCTTCGGTATTATCAGGCTCAATTCTAAGGACTCTGCGATAGACCTTGATTGCACTATCGATATTCTTTTGTTTTTGAGGGCGCATATTTACCACGGCCTGTGCGAATTTGAGCAATACCTGCATATCATCTTCTTTCCAGGTAAGATACTGACCAAAAAAACCTGCGGCTTGTTGCCACTGCTTTTTCTGATATGCGTCGGCTCCCGTCCTCAAGGCCTGAACAGCTTCGTTTTTTAAGTTCCTTCTCACAAGATAAAATACAACAAGTGATAATACAAGCAAAGTAACAAGAGAACTAATAAATATTATCCACCGAGACCGTTTTCGATGCATTCAGCTATCCTTTCTTAAATTTAGTAAATAATCTTCTAATGACCCTGAATGCTGAATCAAAGATTTTCACAATTGTAAGACAGCAAATCCATACATCAAGTTTTAATGACAGATTTTTGACATAAGACTTGTCGTAAGCAATCCATTCCTGAAAATCCTGCTGTGGATGGCGAGTTCGGCAGGCCTGCCACAATCCTGTAACACCAGGCCTGACGGACAATCTGGCGTCTCTCCAGGATGGCGATAATATATTTTCAGATTCAGGGGATGGTCTTGGCCCAACTACGCTCATATGACCGCGTAAAACATTTATAAACTGCGGGACTTCATCAATAAAAGTATCCCTCATGAATTTACCAACAGGACTCGTCCGCGGGTCATTTTTGATACTGAATTGCGGTCCATCCACCTGGTTTAAGGTTCTTAGGTGATTTTGAAGATTATGTGCATCAACAATCATAGTCCTGAACTTAAGGCAATTAAAATGTACACCGTGAAGACCCTGGCGTTTATCTTTAAAAAATACCGGCCCCGAAGAGGTGAGCTTTACAATTAATGCTACTATCACAAAAAACGGAAAAAGCATAATAAGTGCAACAGAAGAAAAAATAATATCAGCAAGACGTTTGCCCACTCCGGCGTATGAGAAGAACGGCCAGGTTTTGAAGTTATTCAAGTTTGCGCTTGACTCAAGATCGTTATGTATTAACAAAAGATTCCCCGTCGAATTTGACTGTATTTTCGATGTACCTTGTAAGTCTTCTTTATTGAATACTATTTGATTATCAACTATCATTCCTTTGGTTACAGTTAATCCTTGACCAATCATCGAAGTCCTTATTACAGAATCGGATTCTATTCTAACGTTGTCGCCGAGAACGGCGGGACCAAGAATTACAGCACTTTTTTCAACTTTAACATTATCACCAAAAACAATATTACCATATAAACGAGCATCAGGAGATATATCAGAACTTCCGACTGGTTTTTGTTGAAATTCCGAGAATGAATTTTCAGGATTTTCTTTCGTTAGGCGGTTAGTAAGCTGCCATTTCAATAAAGCCAATAAATCAGCATCTTTCTCAAGGTCAAGCACGGTGCCGCCAACTTTAAAACAAAGCCAATCAAGAGAATTGTTTTTGCAAGTATCCGTGAATTTACGGAAATCAAGAGGCAAAGTGCCGCGGCTTAATAATTCGTTCAAAGCGGATTGACAAATATAAAGACGATGCGGCCAGTCTGAGGGCATGCGAGCCGGCGCGACGGAATCGGCAAAAAGTCGTCTAAAACCGGCAACACAACCATCAGAAGTCAGACTTATTTTTTCTCGATATGCTTTTAAGCCAAAAGTGATATATAACGAAAGAACATCACAATCGATGTTTGCTAATATCTCCTCGATTAGTTTATTATTAACAAAACTTAGAAATCTTCCGTTTATTATTCCAACCCATGAATTGCCTTTATTGATATTTCCATTAATCACAGGCAACGCCAAAAGATTACGGGAATACTCAATTATTTCTTTCCGTTTATTCTTTTTTTGATGCCATTGCTGCGGCAAGGCTATCAGATTATTTTTAGCTTTTAATGAAAAGGCAGAATACAGGCAGTCAAAGACAATATCGGAAAAAGGTTCCTGTGTAATTACAGACTTCAGCATGCTCCGGCTATCCATTCTGCAAGATGGGAGTGCTTCAGACAGAACAATTATTTCAGATACCAGATTTGGAACTGTTAACTTCATAAACTCAGACTTGCTGTAAATTAAACATGCGCCGGCAACACGCAGAAGTGTTACTGGTTATTTCCCGGCAGCAACAATATATTCTTACGCTTTTTATAAGGAGTTCTCTCGCGAGCCTGTCGCTGAGAATAGTAATAACTATACCGGCTGTAGCTATTTTCGGTTGGAACGCTGTTCAGCACCGTACCTAAAATTTCTATATCAGCCTGTTTCAAGCGTTCGATTGTATCTATAATATCCTGTCGCTGGGTCTGACCTGCAAAACTTGTAAGGATAACTCCATCGGAAAGTTTAGCCCATAAAAGGGCATCTGAGAAACCAAGAACCGGAGGAGTGTCGATAATAATGTGGTCATATCCTGAACCAATATCTTCCAGATTGGAACCAATGTTTGCAATTGAAAGGAGCTTGAAGTTGTCTTTAATGTCTTTGGAACCGGCGGTTATGACATCAAATCCTTTAGAGTCTACACGATGAATGACTTTTTTCAGGCTGCCGTCACCATTATAAAGGACATCACTTAAACCGGGAGTTTTGCCTGGTATGTTCAACAGCCAGTGTATATCAGGTTCTCTTAAGTCGCCGTCAATAAGCAATACATTTTTACCAGCTTTTGCAAGGCTACTCGCCAGGTTAATTACAAATGTTGTTTTTCCGTCCCGGATTCCCGGGCTTGTAACTACCAGCTTTTTGGGAATTCCCGAGACGCCTATCAATCCCAGGTTAGCGAGAATAGCTTGGTAATCTTCAGCAACTTTTTGCGGTAAAAGCGATCTTTTCACGCCGCGTGGTTTTGTAGTAGTGCCGATTATTCTGACACCAATACGCTTTGTAAGGTCATTCGGAGTATAAACGCTTGAGTCAACTTTGTCGCGTATTATGGCAAGACCTGCTCCGCAGGCCAGTGCGACAAACAAAACCACCGCGGTTATCTGTATTCGGATGTCAGGTGCAGGGACAACTGTAGCTTCATAAGGTATTGAAATACGGGCCGGCCTCTTGGTCTCTACCTCACGTTGATTAATACGAGCACGTATGTCGTTGTAAACCTCATCTGTGAAAGCAAGGTCTTCCTGCGCATTTTCAATCTCTAGTTGTTTACGCCCGAGCTCAATAGTATCAATGTCCTCCTGTTTCATTCTTTCTTCGAGTATCTGCTTTCTCGCAATTAAAGTCTGCAGATTTGCCTGCGCTTCCCGCAATTCATATTCTCTGTTTCTCTGCATTTCATCTGTTATACTGTTGTCAAACTTTTCACCAAGTCGTTGCTTATGTTTTTCAAGGTTGTTTTTGAAGGATTCCAAAAGCTGTTGTCGCCGTTGTAATACAGGGTTACCCTCTTTTACCACCTGCTGCGCTGAAATAAGCTCTTCTTCAAGTTCAGCTATCCGCTGCGAAAGGGTTCGAGTAACAAGGTCATTCTGAACAAACTCCTGACGCCTTTCAACCAAGCCTTGCGGCAAAATATTCTGGTCTTTTGTTTTGTCCAGCACAGCTATTTTCGTTTCCAAAAGAATTTTTTCCGATTCGATTTTAGTAACTAAATCCTGCAGGACAGCAACTCTTGTAAGCATCATTTCCTGCCGAGGATTTAATTTTACCGTCCCATATTCACCAGCAAGTTCATACAATGCCTCTCTTTGCTGCTTTCTTTTTTGCTCATATTGTTTACGCATATCTTCCAGCTCATTGAGTTCTTTATCATTTTCACTTGCTGATTCGGAACCTGCTACAGCCATATAGGCTTTATTGACAGCGTCCACAATCTGAAGACATTCCTGCCGGTCGCTTCCAGTCATCTTTATATCTATGAATGAACTTGCCGAAAGAGAATATATTTCGATTTTTTCATCAATGACTGCTTTTCGAAGAATATCCACTGGGTCGCTGTCGGCACCGCCAAACAAGCCGGTATTATTTTTGAAGAAACTTAAATCTTTGTCCGCCAACAGGTCTGCAGCTCTTTGCCAAACGCGTTTATCCTCCATAATAATTCTTACCTGGTCATTTTTGAAACTTTCATAGGCTTTTACCGGCATTGAACTGTCATTGCCGTAAATAACCGAAGGGATATTGGATTCGACACTAATTCTTGCGATAGCTTCATACTGAGGACCGATTCCCAGCCAGATAACCGGCAGACCAACAGCACAGGCGACAATAAAAACCACAAGCGTTATACGCCAGTATCGCCGTATAGAATTAAAAAGATTTGAGGACGATTGAGGCGGAGAGCCTAAAGGCTGACCTTGATAAATAATTTCCTGAGAATGTTCGTTTTCATCATACTTGATTAGATTTTCCATTTCTTACCTTTCTTATAAATTAATTTTAGTTTTTTCAAACACCATTATTATTCTGTTGGATACATATTTTCAAAAGAGTGAGAGTATTTGAGTTTTATTATTTTTAATTTGAAAATCATTTTCAAGCTTACCGGTAACAGCCTGTCCCTGAAGCTTTATGCCTGATGGTAATATTGCATCATAATCGATAACACAATTTCTAATTTCACAGTTATTATTTATAAGTGCGTTTTCCCAAACGACGCTGCTTTCCACCAACGTGCTGCTTCCTATTTTAACTCCTGACTCGATGATAGTTGGGCCAAAAATAACAGCGTTTTCATCAATTTGTACATTATCAAGAATTATCACCGGACCGTATATCTTAACAGAAGGTCTTATCTTTGCGTTTTTTGATATCCAGATGCCTTTTGGATTGTCCGAATTTAACGGCAGATTAAGACAAGAATCTTCAGGACACTCAAGACACTTAGCGATCGTTTGCAGATATTCTGCGATGTTTCTAAAATTACCAATGGTCCGTTTAACCATAACAGTTCTCGCCGTTTTGCCTGCTTGTACGAGGGCGGGAATTAAACCTTCTTTAATATCACAATATCCCTCTGGCGGTATATGCTCAAGAACCTCAGGCTCACAGATAAATATATTAGATATACTGCTGTTGCCCATATAATTCGTTGAAGGCTGGAGCACAACTGTCAATTTTGATCCGTTAACAATAGGAATATTTAAGATATTCTCGAAGTCAGGCGGGGTAACAATTGCCGCAGGTAATATAAGAAGAAGTGATTTTGTCTGCTTATTAACAGCGTCTCGTATGCATCCTGCGGTGCCGACCGGAAGCTTTTCCTCCAGAAATTTCACGTTAATCGAATCAGGAAGATTAATATTATTTTTCAATAACAAAACATCATCGTTTGTACAAATTATAATTTTCTTTATGCCCTGTTCAGAGAGGGATTTCAATAAAATTTCAATAGCCGGCGTACCGGTGATGGGCCATAGGGCCAACGGCAAACGAGAAGCTATAGGGCATCTGCCGAAATCCCTTGAACCGGCAAGAACTACTGCTGTTACGTCTTTTGTTTTTAATTTATCCATTACGATATGACAGCTATAAAATATAACGCTTACTATAGTTTCTTTTGAGCGTAAATATCGTCCAGGAATAATTGAATCTTTTCTGCTAATTTTTCCGGCTGCTTCTGCCGTTTAACAGGAACAAAGGTATCAAGTTCTCTAATCTTATCGGGTAACTCTTCCTGCGAATATGCAACAAGTATGTGCCCGAGCCGTTCAAACTTGTTTGCAATAGCAAGCTGATGGTCGTTTACGACTTCGGCGTTTTTAGCAAGCCTTGGCATTGCCAGCAGAGTCTTTTCGTATTCCAGCGATTTTGATATTATTCCAATACCGGCATGGCTGATAACCGCTGACGCATCATGAACGTATTTGTCAAACAAATGTTTCTCAAGAAAGTTCACATACTCAAAGTTACGAGGCTTGTATTGGCTGTTTCCTGTTTGGGCGAATATTTCCTGAACAATCAGACCCTCGTCTTTCAGAAAATCAACAGCTTTTATCAAACGGTCAAACGGGAACTGTGAACCAACCGTCACAAAAATCATATCAAGGTCCCCAAGTATTCTGCTTTTCTGTAGCAGGCAGCAAGCTCCGGCCATTGAACTAAAAGCAAGTCTGCTATTTTATGAACCAGTCTGCCGGAAAGAGAAAGCCGGTCAACATTTGTTATACTGTCAATCCAAATTATTTTTGCACCGATAAATTTTGCCAACCAGCAGCAAATGCAGCCTACGGCGGCGCCGGTGCTGATTAGCACATCGGGTCTTTCCCGCAGTATAATTTTCAGACAACGAAAGAAAACAACAACTACACGTAAGAGATTTTCACGATTGCACTCACCCACAGCATATATTTTTTGTGATTCAGACAATTCCTTTGAAACCATATCGCTGGTAGTAACACAAATTGTTTCATAATTACTCCAGCTTTTCCTGAGCTTGAGGAGCTGGCTCATATGGCCGCCTGCCGACGCAACCAGACAGATTTTAAGCTTATTATTTTGATTCGTTTTTTTCATTTGCTTTCAGGTTCAGCTTGTAACTGATTTAACCTACTATTGATTAATTCAGCCAATGACTGAATATGTCTGTCCCAAGAATGGTTTTTTGCGGCTGACATTCTACGCTCCTTCCGCTGGTTGCCGTCATTTTCAAGTTCCCAAAGTATAGCTTGGCAGAATTGCTCTTTAGTATGCGCAACACTTAAAATGTCAGCATAGTTTTCGGCAACCTCCCTAATCGGCACCGACACTATTGGCTTGCCTGAAGCCATATATTCAAAAAACTTGAGTGGATTACAGCTTTTAATCCACTCATTTATTTTCCATGGAAGCAGGCACACATCGAAACTGCCGCATAAACTCGCAATGTCACTATAGGGAATTTTACCAATCATATGAACATTAGGCATTTGATTTAATCGAGTGTAATCACCAGATGTTACCACGCCTGCTATAACAAATGAAACATCGGGTAATTGTTCAGCACAATATTCAAGCAATTCGATATCATTCATAGCGGTTAAGGTGCCGAAATAGCCGACAACAGGTTTAGGTGTATCAGAAATCCGAACGTACTGCTGTTTACTTTCTGCAGACCTTCTGAAGTAGTCAAAGTCAACTCCATGCGGGAGATAATAAACATTATTCCTGCCTGCTTTTTTAAGGTTATACAACTCCTTAGAGACACAAATGGTTAAATCACTTCGCTGCGAAACTGCTTTTTCTCTTTTTCTAAGCTTATCTTTATTATGCGTATAAGGACAGTACTGGAAATTATCTGAGACGTGATAAATAACCAACCGCCAGTTGAAGCTTTCCAGAAAATCGGCAGCTCTAACATTTTCAATCCAAAGCAACGGATTTTTCACTTTAAGAAACAGCATCAGCGTACCAAGCTGGAGTTTAAGCAAAGCATTATTAATAAAATCGAAAAAGATGTTTCCCTGAATCGGAACAAAGAACGGGCTGAGAATAAACAAATTTTTATTCTTTTTTTTTACAAACCTGAACAGGCTTTTAATCTTCCTTTTCATTCTGGTCAGCAGGCCTCTGCGACTACGAACGGCGAGGAGGTCCGAACTGACAGGATTTATCCAGATAACCCTGTTACAGGCGGCAAGCCGCTGCATTATGTGCGTACAGCAGCTCGGATTTTGTCCCCACCAGTCGGACGGAGAAAAACATACAATATCGTAATTACTAATCATAGTTTTCTAATCTAATAGTGATACCAGGGGTCTGACTTTGCCGGCTTCTGTCTTCTCAACAGCAGAAACCTGCTCGAAATCAAATTTCAACTCTCCTGGTAAATACTTACCGATAATGTGTTCAAAGTTACGCAACTGCTGTTCGTCAATTTTTTGAACCGGAACATATTTGATGGTAATGTGGTCAATAGCGTCCTGGACAACCTGGCTTTCAGCAATCCCGTTAATCCCGCATATTACGTAGAGTAGCTGCATAACCAACGTTACACCAAACTGGCGGCCTGATGGAGTTTTGATTATGTCCCCTTCCCTGCCGCAGATGGATTCAATGACCTGGAACTGTCTGCCGCAGGGACAGGTTTTATCCGATTTTATTACTATGTCACCTATGTCGTATCTAATCAGCGGCATAGCCTTGTTCCAGAAGCCGGTTGAAACAACCCTGCAACGATTCGGTTCGGAATCGGATACGGGAATAAGTTCTGTAAATCCATATTCCGGTATAACATGATAGCTGCCGTGCCCGCAGGTATGGATATAACAGACACGTTCGGCACCTCCGTAAAAGTCAAAGACTTGACAGCCGGATGCCTCTTCGATGGTTTTACGCATGGGTTCGGCAAGAAGCTCACTTGTTGTCAGTACCGCCTTTAACTTAAGCTTTATACCTTTCTGAAGGCATAACTTTGCAAGAAAGCTAATTGCCGATGGGTATCCTATAAGAGCTTTGATTTCATACTTTTTTAAGAGCGAAGCGTATTGTTCGGCTGTTTGTGCGGAAAGATGGTGAGTGGATAAAATCAAATCCTTCATTATCGCATCGTAAGCATAAAGCTTGCCTTCTTCACAGTCTGGTTCAGCAACTACACGGCTCATAAGGTAAGCCCGCCTGTCACAAAACTCTATGCCTGCCCAATTCCACTGCCTATTGACAAAAGCATGCTCGTTTCCAATCGAAGCCCAGTTCCGGTAAATTATCAAAGGTGTACCCGTACTTCCTCCAGTCCGTGCTTTTCGCAAGGTCCGCCTGGGGTATTTGTCGGAAATCATAGAATCATCAGCTGCAAGCACATCTTGTTTGGTGGTAACTGGTAAGTATTTAATATCATCAAGTGTTTTCAGGAAATCTTTTGTAAGCCCTTGCTTTTGCATTAAATTTCTGTAGAACTCAACAGTGTCATAGCTGTGAGAAATGATTCTTTTAAGAAGCTTTAATTGTAATTCGCGCAGTTTATCTTTATCAAGCCACTGAGTTTCTTCAAGCTGCCTTCTACGAATCAAAAACGGCCCCAAAAGCCGCTTTGCGACAAACTGAGACATACCCTGATATAATATTTTTGTATTCACTATTAATTTTCTGTCTGGGGCAATTTCCCAGCGGCAACAAAAACCTGTTTAATGCCCTTAAGATATGCTTTGAGCTTAACTTTAGCTTCTTCCCTGCTCGTTAGTAAAGAGGCAATGAACCAAATGGGAAGACGCAGAACAAAAAACAGAATCACAAAAAAACACACGACTTTGTGATAAAGCCAACCATGATGTTTCCGTATAAATTCCAGGACACTGAGCTTTTCCCTGACGAGCATATCACCGCGAATATGTCTGGTACTTCGGCCGCCAATATGGATAATTTCAGCGGCTGGCGTGTACATCACTTTCCATCCGGCTTTTTTGAATCTGTAGCACCAGTCTGTTTCTTCGGCATACATAAAGAAGCTTTCATCCATCATACCGACATTATCAATAGCTTCTTTTCTAACCAGCATACAACAGCCTGTAACTACATCTACTTCTCTTGTATCGTCTCTGTCCCACCAGGACATTGCCTGGCGGCCAAAGAATTTATTGTTCGGAAAAAGCTTGTAAAAATAGGTACTGGCCAAAAGCATATTAAGTATTGAAGGGTACATAAAGCACGTCGGCTGAAGTGTCATATCCGGATTAAGGGCACGGCAGCCGATAATTGCAGCCTTTGGATTTTCATCGGCGAAACGAATAATCTTGTCAATAGTACCTTCAAGAGCCAAAGTATCACTGTTTAGAATTAACAAATATCTGCCCTTTGACTTCTTTATTCCCAGGTTGCAGGCACCTGCGTACCCGCTGTTGACTTTGTTTTCTATCAGGATAATCTGCCCAAACTCCTTTTTAACCATTTCAGCAGAGCCATCATTTGAGGCATTATCCACAACTATGATTTCAGATGAGACCGTCATGGGATATTTGTACAAAGAAGCAAGACAATCACGAAGAATATCGCGAGTATTATAGTTAGGGATAATTATTGAAACATCTAACTGATTCAACTGCCGCTCCCTCTTATAAATTGAGATACCGTCAATACTGGTAAATCTTTTTGTTTGGCCTCTCTTAGAAGCTTATCGATTGTGCCTAAAACCATCCTGGCTGTGTTTTGATTTTTACGCTCATAGTCGTGAGCCAATACAACCGAACTGCTGATTTCTATCTTATTATTTGTTTGAATATTTTTATGCGTATCACCAATATCACAAGTCCAGTAGATAATTGGAAACTTCCGCAGACAGAGGTTGAGCAAAGATATAAAGTTGAGTTTGCCAAAAGGAGGCCTGAAAGGATAAGTTTTGTTCTTTTTATCTAAAGCCTTGTTTATTTCCTGTATTCCTTTGTTAATATCACTAATGGATTTTAGTGGATTTACTCTCCAGTAATTCAGATGGTCAAAGCCATGAGTGCCGATTTCATGGCCTTGCTCAGCGATCTGTTTAACTACTTCTTCACGGCCTTCGATATTTTTACCCAACAGGAAAAATGTAGCTTTGGCGTTATGCTTTTTCAAAATATCAAGTATTGAAAGTGTCAACGTATCACCGGGACCGTCATCAAATGTCAAAACAAGCGATGGTTTCTGTGCCAGTTTTCGCCGCAGTGACATCACCAGAATTTTCGAATAAATCCACGGTACCGGCAGATAAAGGAAAATTAACACAACAACACTAATCAGGATAATTATTTTCATAGGTCAAAAATTGCTGTTCTCGCTTAATCCTGTATCTCTATTTCTAAGCCTGTCTCTCCATTTCCTTTTAAGCGAATTGACCGAATTAAATTTTTTCAGAATATATGTTCCGAAATTTGACATCCCTGCCAAAAATCCATGTACAATATTTATTGTTACAGGAAAAAGCCTTGGGGCAAATATGTAAAGCGTTGTTTCATCCCACGAATTATTACCATATCTCTGCTTATATTCAGCATCACCAAATCCAAAATCTATCGTATCCACCTGGTCATCTTTGCATAAATGGTCCAATATTTTTAGAAATAGGATTGTACCGATGTTATATTTCTTCCATTCGGGATCGTGGCCAATCTCCTCGACGAAGTATGCACCCGCATATTTCATCCCAACCTGGAAGGCAACAGGCTGTTCGTCCACTTTTATTACGTAAGCCAACAACCACCCTTTCTTTGCAGCACCTTGGAGCAGCAAGTACTTCCTGTTATTGTCCAGGAAACCACAACCTAAGGCATACTGATAGGTTTTTGCCGATATTTTAGCAGCGTCCTCAAGCAGATACTCAATTGCATCATCACTTGTGTATACACTTAACTTTACCCGTTCAAGGAAATCCTTCTCCAGTCTTTTCATGTATTTCTTTAGATGATTCCTGTGCTTATTGGAACGTGCAGCATAAAACAGGTCAATGCTTTTGGGTACAGACATACACCAGTGGTGCTCGGTTTTAGGAAAATGTCCACGGCACCAAATATTAGGTTTTTCTCTCAACCGCCTGTAAAGAACAGAGTCATTTCTTAAATGATTTATCGCAATAACGTCGGCCCGGCCGCGACGAGTTGTGTTAATCAATTCATTATATAATATTGAAGCCGTCTCTTCATTCACCCTGCCTAATATGCCGCCGTAAACAATATTCAGACAACGCATATTAGGTTTTAATACAGTTTTGTACCCAAACCTGCATTTAATTGGTGCCTTTTCAAGTCGGCCAATCACCATAGCAACAGGCTCATCGCACCGTCTCAGCAATAATACATAAGGCTTTACATCCTTCTGCATAGATTCAATAACAGATATATATCTGTCAATATCGGCGTTTATAACAAGTCTACTCTGCTGACTCTGCATCTCTTGCCAAACCAAACGAAGACCTTCAATCTCATCCATAGTTTGGCAAACAGTCACCTGATAGTCGTTACGAATTTCTGTGTTACAGCTTTTCATTATTTAGCTTGATTCACACTAAGCATTCGGCTTGGGATTTTTCTTTTTCGGACAATTTTGATAACCGGTGCAGGAGCTTTTGACATATCGTATATAGTGCCTGTCAGAGCAAACGTTAAAAACAGGATAACCCGCATCTGACCAAAATAGGAAACGCCGATAAATGAAATACAATGGCCTATGATAGCGGCGCAAATCCCCCATGCAATCCACTGATGGCCGCGGCTAATATTCTGCATTGAATACCCGGCAACAGTTCTTACCGTCATAATCAACAAAAGCACAAACAATATCAAAGTCCATAATCCACCTCGGATAGCTTCGAGGCAATACTGGTTGGTAATATCAAATAAATGGTGTGCGCGTGACCATGCATTAGTGTCACCTGCTCCTACCAGCCACCAATCATTGAAGTTCTTAATTGTTTCGTCGATGAGCTTGAACCTGTGATAACCGGTCGAACCGCCAATAAGCCGGATTCTGGCCAATAAGTGCCAGACAGGAGCTTCCATCATTAAATGCAATGCGGTCGCCAGCCCCAGTAATCCCAGCGCCGCGTATCTGCCATATTGCCTTAACTGAAAGAAGAAAAATAAAAGCAAGATAGCCAAAAGTGCACCGACAGGAGTGCTTGACGAAGAAGCCCATACCATAAAGGCCGAAGCTATAACCGCAGCAACAGGCAGAGATTTATTCTTTTCTGCTATCGCAAGGGCAATAAACATCGGATTCAACGTAGCCCAGAAGACTCCAAACATGATCGAATGTGGAAAAGCCGCCTGGCACCTGTAAGCCCCTTCGCGGAAGCTTGTCCAGGTCCTGCCGAAAATCACAAAGGCATTTTTACCGGTAGTCCACTCCACAAAAACAAACGGCACAAGAATAAGTGAACACAGGGCAAAGCCTTTTATAACAGCCTTAATATCCTCGAATGAACGGATACTATGTCTGCAAATCCAGTAGAAACCCAATACTTCATAGAGGAAACCGAGTCTATTAATCACCGCAGCGCTGTTTCTCCATTTGATTATATATACTATCGCTCCGCATAAGGCCCAGGCCGCCAGAACCTTATCAAGTCTGTTCCAACTGATAGAGAGTTTTTCACCGCTTGCGAGAATCCGTAAAAAGGCCACGAGAATCAGAATTCTCAAAACAGGGAAATCCAGACCACCTACCAGTATCCGCTGGTCAACCGGAATAAAAACCGCCGCGACAGCGAAAGTGCTTATAATATGCTTGCGTGGCAGCACAAAAGTCAGGACCACCAGTACCAATGTTACTATAAGGGTTGGTGTTGTAATTGTCACTTATTATTCCTTTTGGTGGATACTTGTCGGCGTATCATTGCTAAAAACGTTTTTATCTTTTTTGTAACAGGGAGCTTAATCCAGTTTGCAAATAAATGAAATCCTGAATATCGTGGTGCGGGCTTACCCAGCAAAATCAGCGCTGACAGCCGGCCCCATATTGTCGCTCTTTTAATGAGCAGCGGTTTTTGTGACTGGGCTAAAACAGAAGGTTCAACTTTTGTAACCTCAAGATAACCGGCTTTAACAGCCTGATGAAGAAAATGACATCCTGCTTCTGTTCTGACCAGTATCAACGAACACCCTGGATTTTGTGAATCTCTTTTCACATGCCAGGCGTCACCGCAGGAAATATCGGCGAACTCCGCCGTTGTGTCGGGGCACAAAAGGCATCTTGATTGAATATGGTTTGCAAGAACAGAGCCCCAAGCCTTTTTATAGTCAAGCTGCTTAACTGTATTTTTTTCGCTATTTATTTTAACGGTGGTTTTTCCAGGCCAGCCGTTACCACGATATCTGATACTGCTTACATCTTCGGCCTGTACTTCCATATTGTTGAGCAACTCTATTGTGCCCCTTGTTGTCGGCGTTCCAGCGCAAAAGATTCCAATAGATAGTTTAATTTTATCCGATAAACCTTTTCTCACGGCTTTTAGTTTTTCAACCGCCTGAATATCACAGGACTTACCAATAAAGACACAACCGCTGTCAGCCTCCTGAATCAATCCAATTTTTTCACAAGGTGCTGCTGGTGAATATCGCGAACCGGATGCCAACAATAATTCTTCCCTTGTTCTGCTGAATACCGGTACATTTTTAAGCGGAGAATCACAACTTGCAGCGGTATGCAAAACTCCACTTATATTCTGTTCTTTAAGAGCAAATAAAGCCAATGCCGTTACTACACCTCCTGACGAGCCAGCAAAACGTATTTCGTCATCCTTTGCGAAGCCTTGCCAAACTTCAATGACTGGCCCCCAGGATTTTATCAGCTCCGGAATATACCCATTATTTGAATGATTATGCGATGCGCCAACACCGGGACAAACTTCCACGCATAATCGGCAATTGTTACATACACCAAAGTCAATTGACGGTTGTATCCCGGCATTCGCCTTTTCCCTAAGCACGATTGCTCTTAAAGGACATACAGCCGCGCAAGCACCACAACCAACGCAAAGTCCGGACTTAACAATATTGTCAATATTAACAAACTTCATTTTTCAGGGATTTGGTGTACGTATAATAATTCGCATCACTGCTTGTTTTTATAAAACCGAGTCTTTCATAAAGGCACAGGCCCCGTTTGTTACTCTTTTTTACTATCAATTTGATACAATCGCATCTAAGTTCTAACGCCCTTTGTTGGCAGAAACCCAATATGGCGGTGCCAATACCATTGCTGCGCATATTCGGCAGCAAAGCCACAGCTTTAATCCATAAAGGCTTTTTTCCCATCGCTTGTAACTCATCCCGCTCTTTGTAAAAAGTATCTTTGACTAACACAGCAGAGAGTTTCTCATAAATTTTTTCAACAAGAATTTTTGGGTGACATATAAAATGCTGTAAATACGAAGTTCTTGAAAAACATATTTTCTGATTTTTATCATTTTCCAGATTCTGATCTGTGATTAACTGCGCAACACCAATCAATTTCGAATCCAGTTCACAAACCCATACCTCACAAAAATCAACTTTGATAATATATTCCCACCATGCTCTCTTACGCCGTTTCAGAACATCTGGAAAACTTGTTCGGCATATTCCAATAAGTGATTCTATATCATTCTCAACAGCCCGCCGAAGTATCAGTCTGCCAAGTAAATGCGGTATCTCAACAAAGCTGTTAGAATTAAGTTTTAGCGTTTTTCCCCCCAAACCTGCTTTTGAACTTTCTAAATATATCGACCATTTCCGGAAGCGGATCACCCAGGGCAAAGTATAATCCGCTTTGCTTATAGTGAACAGGCACACAGGGATTTCTCCCGCAAACACGCCTGATAAGCGTCTTCATATATGCCTGAGGATGAGCATACTTTATGTTTCGATATTCCGTTGTCGGACAGCTTTCGCCAACGGCATCAAGACAAGCAATCAGAGGGAAATTCACTCCCGCCAGCAAAGAACCGAGCACAGCCTGTCCGAATCGCGGATTTACCTCGATAAGTTTAGGCTCATTGTCACGCTCATCAATACGAAAATCGATACAGGCAATTCCCTCCCACTCCATTGCTGACATAAGCCTGCCGCCTAAAGCAAGAATCTTTTCATCTTGCACAAATTCCATCACTCTCTGCGGACCAAAATAACCAGATACCGATTCAAGGTCCTTTTGCAAGGTATATGCAAGAATTTCACCTTTTTTGCAGATAACACTCAGACAATAATCAATGCCAGGAATATAGTCTTGAAGGATGTACTTTTTTGAATTTGTTGAAGCCGTCCAACGGTCAAACCATTTATCAATATCAGCACAACTATTCATTTTTATAATACCGTGTCCACCACTGGATTTGGTGGGCTTTAACAAAGCCGGATATTTCAGGATATCAAGTTCCGAAGATTTTCCAAGCTTAGAAATAAGCACTGTTGAAGCAACAGGCAGGTCCAGCTTTTTTATATAGCAGTAGAATTCCCATTTCTCGCCTGCCAGATTCAGCTTATCATATCGGGGAAGCAAAGGCAGATTGGTAACTTCAGAAACTGCAGAATGATTACGTACAACAAATTCTGTTCCCTTCTCAGTCACCGGCAAAACAACATCAATAGCCAAATCTCTGACAATTTTTATCAATGTTTGAAGCCGCTGATTCTCATCATCGCTTTTATAACAATGGCAGCTTATACACAAACGTGAAAACCTGGCAAATGCTGCTCTGCTCTGTGACAGGATATGAGCTTTGACAGGCCCGCGGTTAAGGCAACGTAGTATCTTGACCGTTTCCCAATCACCTCCATCGGGAATAAGCACATTAATTGTTTTAATTGAATCTTTCCTTAGCAAAAAATATATCAGAAAACCATAACGTTTGAGCAAGCATTAAAGTCCAGACTTAATACATCTTTCTTAATTTTCGGAATTGTTACCTTAAGTTTTTCACTGATTTCATCGCGCGAATTGAATCCCTCTTTTATTTTCCGAAGTATCTCATCATTTGCGGCACTTCGCATTTCAATAACATTCTCTTCTAATCCAACGTTCTCAAAAATACCTGAAAATTTGTCACTATACGCAAGGCCGATCGTCGGAATGCTTTGGGATATAGCAGCAATACAGGAATGCATTCTTGCACCGACAAAAAAGTCACACCGACCGATTATGTACTTCATTTCATTATGACTGTATCGCTTTCTTACGAGAAAGATATTCTTTAAATACTTTTTATCAATCGACCTGCATAAATCCATACACGCCGAAAGGTCGCTTTCAATCTCAAATCGGGGAGGCGGAAATACGTGCGGAACCAAAATAATCTGTGCCCGGCAATCTTCCACCAATAATTTAATTATTCCTTCAACGAGTTTCTTATAATCTGCCCTAAGGCCGAACATATTTGATTCATTATATCCGCCGCGATAAAGCAATCCGCTTATATTAAGTCCGACAACCGGCCGATTGTCTGTTTTTAATAGAGCAGGAAAATCTCTTTCGAGATTATCAGGTCTATGGGCATCTAAGATAAAAGCTATATCAGGTAGCAGCCGAACTTTATGGCCGTTTTCATTTGCGCCCAAAAGTTCCGTCAGATAATTAAAACCGGCCTTGTCCCTGGCGTATGCGGCGGCAGAATGTTTTACCAGCCATTTAGCCAAAAAAGCGGTAATCGCACTTCTGAAAGGTCCATAGGTCTGCGGCAGAAATACCAGCTTTTTGCCCATTATCAGGACAAGCCACTTTCGCAGAAATCCAAGAAGAAACCTTCGTTTACCGTATAAATCACTGAAGCTGTCTCCGGCATTTATATCAATAACATAATCCGATTCAGATATATGTTTAAGACATTGGTCTTTTGAAATAATTTTTTCTCTGAATTTCTTGGACAGGCTCAATTTTGCCAGCAATGCGTAAAAGGCTAATTTTAAAAAATGGTGCCGGACAAAAATATTTTTGCAAAACCTGATAGTAAAAACGTTCATTTTAATATCTCCGCCGGAAATGCTAAGCGAAAAACTATTAGAATCAGTCGCCCCTTCCAGCAGAGTAATTTGAGCATCAGGCCAGCGGTTCAGAATACATTTTATACTCGATTCGGCTAATGCGCTTACGCCCAGATTGCCCGTTTCAAAAGAAGCTCCAAGCATGCATACTTTTATTTGCTTCTGTCGGCTTTTGGCTAAAAGGATAATCTCACGTCCCAAATACTGATTCATCAGCCCAAAAGACAATTTTGAAATCTTGTTAAAACGTCTGTTGAAGTTATATCTCATTTCTGTAAGGTTTAATCCGCCTTTTTTAACCCATTCCATTATTATTTGTTTAGTGGTTAGATGTATGCTTGTTTTATCAAATGATTTATCTGCCGTTCTGTTATTAATCTCACGATTGTATCTTAAAAATTTAAAATTAGGCGAAGTGATTAACATACATCCATCGTCGGATAAAAAACCCGAATATTCTTCGAGGAATCTACCCGGCTCGGGCAGATGAGCCAAGACATCCGTCAATAAAATACAATCAAATTTTCTTTGGCCTAATTCTTTTTTAGCATCTTCAAAATCAGGGCTTAAAACCTCAATCCCCCTCATCTTAGCTGATTCTGCAACAACGGCATCAAGCGGGATTGCGGCAGCGTTAAATCCTCTTTTAATAAGTTCTGCCTCCGTCAAACCCCAGCCGCAACCGACAGATAAAACACTTTTACAGGCTGACGGAATCAAATCAAACAAGTCGCCTCTGCATTTGCTGTAATAAAGCTTATCCCACCACTGTTTATTGAGTTTAGTAACAGTCGGAAATAATTCTGAATTTTTATTTTTTACACTGTTATCACAAAACAGAGCTTTCAGTTGTACCTGTAATTCTTTGTAATCAAGTCCGAGGTTACCTATATAATGATTAGGCAGATGATGCAGCATAAAATCATCAATATCGGATATACAGATTACTTTTTCAAAACCACATTGCGTATATGGGTCGGTTGCTGCCGAACAAAGCATATCATAGCGCCCTTCGTGAGGCTCTACAAGATAACCACCTGACTCTATAGCCTTTGCCAACTGTTCTCTGGTTAGCATATAAGCGGCGGAGTGTGCATTGGTCAGCTTTGCAAATTTGTATCGGTCATAGCTGCATACCGAACCGGCAATCCAGTGAAAATGCGAATGAATCGTACAACAATATTTATTCCCCTGGTCATCACATTCATATCTTAAAAAACCGGCGATTTTATCTTTCGGCAGAACTTCTGAAATCTTCAGAAAAGCGTCAATATTCTTCTTTTCTATCAGCGTGTCGTCTTCGGAGTAAATGAACAAATCATAATTATTCAGATTGTCAGCCAAAATTTTTCTGTGAAGAAAAGGCAAAGACCAGAGGCCTTTCGGCGGTTGCTGAACTTCGACCTTAATATCCGGGCCAAAGTTTTTCTGGATATTAGATATTACAATAATATCGGTTTGATAAGGCAATGACCTGTATTCGGCAATCACCTTTTCAACATACTTTTGATTCTTGGTGCCGTGGTTGGCTATGGCAATCAGTATTTTCATCCCGTTTGCTTTTTCCTCGTATTTCTGCTGGCTATCTTCATAGACTCGATGTTATAAGCAATGCCTTTCAGTGCTATCAGGGTACGTATGCGCCTGTCTTCCTTTGACAGTCTCAAATGAGCTGCCACATAAGCACAATATCGTTTTACAAGAGCTGTTAATCTCCAGAGCCACCAGATGAGTCTGTGATTTTCATAGAGCTTTTTTGGCTTTAGACCCCACATATTCGGAATTGTGCGTCCGGCTCTACAGGCCCTTTCTTTCAAACCCTTGTAAGTTATAACTTCAGGCTGAATCCGATGCCCTACAACCGAGTCAGGTGAATATAAAATTCGGTGACCTTCTTCCAATATTTTCTTTGCGAACGATGTTTCACTGCCAAATATTCTACTCTTTGGACGCGGTCCGAAGTGCTCATCAAAGCTTCGACCATTTTCAAATATTTCATAGCGCATCCAGAAGTTAGGGCCTGCCGGGAATCTTCGGGGTGGGAAAGGTTTCTCTCTTTTGCCTAAATCAAGAATTGGAAAAATAGCAATGCCCAGCTCTGCCACTTTTTGCACCCATTCGGGAATATCTCGAGACGGCCAGATATTATAAACCTTTCCTCCAAACAAACTATAATCAGAGTATCTATCCGTAATACGAACTACCGAATCCAACCAGTCCTGCTGAGGTTCGACATCATCATCGGTAAAAACAATTATCCTGCCAAGGGGAATGCTTTTAATGGCTGTGTTTAATGCACAATTCTTTCCGGGATTTGCTTCAAATATATAATGTATGGGCAATTTGTCGCTGTAATACTCAACCACCTGCCTGGTGTTATCAGCACCGTTGTTATCAACTACAACAAACTCAGCCGAGAAACCATTTATGTTCAAACCCATGAAGCTTTCGAGTGTTCTATGGAGACTTTCGGCTCTGTTGTATGTGGAAATAAGAACAGAAATATCAAGGTCATTACGTCTGGTAGGCATTTTTTACCTTTGATAAACGGTTTATTTAGTGAGTATTTCCTGGTAAATATTAACTAATCTGTCATTCAGCTTATTTATGTCGTATTTTGACTCGATATGCCGACGCGCCAGGCGCCCCATTTCAGGCCACAGTTCTTTATGCTCAATCAGATAAAGGAGCTTTTCGGCAACAGCATACGGTTCTCTTGCGGGAACAATAAAACCCGTTTTGCCGTCTGAGATAATTTCTCCGACACTACCTATAGATGTGGCTACAGCAGGCAAACCGGCTGCCTGGGCTTCTATCAGTGACACCGGCAGGATTTCGGCAACACTCGGCAGCAGAAAAATATGCGCATTATTCAAATGTTCCGCTACCTCTTTTCGATTCATTGAACCAAGAAAAGAAACAATATTACATAATCCAAGCTCGCCGACTAATTCCTCCAATTGTCCTCGCAGCGGGCCGTCACCAATTATACGATACTCCAGTTTCAAATCCGGCTTGCTTTTCAACAGAATACTTAATGCTTCGATGCCGTACTTTAAGCCTTTCTCTTCGACTAATCGAGCAACTGTCAGGATAATAATCTTTGAAGTATCAACCTTTGAACCGTTCCAGCGAAAGGAAAAGTTATCCAAATCTATTCCAACGGGGTGGACTTTTATTTTCCCGGCGTCAGCACCAAAATCTATCAGACTTCGATAGCTGAAATCAGAAATTGCTAAAAAACAATCACCTTTATTAAAAAGCTCTTTGTAAATCTTTCCGCTGCTTTCCATCCCCCGCCTTATATCATAACCATGAAACATAGTTACCAGCTTGCCCCTGATAATACCAAGCTCGCTTAACCTTGCAGCGAAGACACCATTAGGGCCAAAATGACATTTGATTATGTCAAAATTCTTTAAATCAAGATACGAAACGGCATCATAGAGCAGCCTAAGCGTAAAAACTTTTTTGCCGAATTTTAAGAAATCCAAACTTTTAAAAAGTACATTCGGATTTCTAAATAACAATACGAATGATAAACAAAAACCTTTCAAATACCGCAGAATAATATTCCTAGGAACAAGCAATCTGTAATGTGTCTTTTCAAGAAGTTTATATTTCTCTATATCAGGATGTGTTTTTGTAGTATCGCCTTTTTGATGAGAAAAAATCTCAACTTCATTTCCTCTGTCTATTAAACCAGTAATCTGGTTGAGAATGAAGGTCTCAGACAGTTTTGGGAAGACATTTACTATAAAAGCTACTTTAATTTTTTTCCTATCTTATTTTAATCTTTCTCGGTTTTTCTGAGGCTGCTCAAAGCTGTTTTAAATACATAAATAAATGCGATGTTTTGTAAAAGGAACAGACATAAGCCTGCTATCATCAATTTCATACTTCTGGTGCGGAGAAACCACATTAACCTACTCCAGGAACCAGAAGAAATCCGAACGTTCTCTCCGGTAAATACATCTTTAAACTGTCCTGTTTCTATCAGATCTCCCAGCTCCGGTGATGTCAAAAATAATATATCGGGATGACGTTTAGTAACATATTCAAGCAGTGAGTCAATAGCTTCAAGGCCTATCTGTTGCATGTGAGGATCCACTCCGCTGACATAATTTAAGCGATGTGTCTCCAAAGTTACAGGGAGTTT
Organism: Sedimentisphaerales bacterium; assembly: GCA_016930645.1. Classification (GTDB taxonomy): domain Bacteria; phylum Planctomycetota; class Phycisphaerae; order Sedimentisphaerales; family Anaerobacaceae; genus JAFGGH01. Next base: position 45,108 of record JAFGGH010000046.1, on the reverse strand, counting down.
TTTGGATAAGGCAAATTCTATCCATTTAACCGTATCCTTCCATCTCGGAGGATTTTCTCCTATTACTTCCAAGTGACAATTGCGTACTAAATATATCTGCCCGTTTTTGTTTCTCTCGCCGGTCATGTGCTGAACCTTGTTCCAGAAACCGTCTTTATCTTTTCCCGTGTATTGTCCTTTACACTGAATATATTTAATTCCATATTCATTCCATAAAGCCTCAGTAGTGTCATCCCAGATATAAAAAGGAGCGATTGTTGACTTCGATTTATAACCCAGCATATTCTCAAAAAAAGCAAGCCCGGTTTTTATGTTTTCCTCCTGATACTCCCGAGGAAAACTTACAGAGGGAGTTACACTGCAATCAACATATTCACCGGTAAAATCAACTTCATTTGTTCTGTGGGTAATGCCGTCAAGCCTGACAATACCCATCTCAACAATCTTCCGCAAAAGAGAATTCGGATACTGCAAAGTCCTTAGCCACCAGTGCTGGTTGAAATGGGTATAACCATGATACTGCGGATAAAAAACACGGCGAGACATTCCTTCTTTCCATTTATCAACAACAGCTTCAGAGACAGGCGTTGCGATATATTCGGTATATCCGTTATTTTTAATCGCTTCAAGGTTGGGATTTGATACAATAACATTGGCAGTAAAAACCGGATGCCTGCCCCTTTTATCCCTGTATTTTTCAAGTACCTTATAAAGCATCTCCAGGTCGTTTTCGGTCTCCATCGAGTCACGAAGCCACTGCTGGTGCGTATTATAAATTAAAGGCAGGATATACTCATCGGTTCCAAGCTGTTTGGCAAGCGAACCGAGCTGTTTTTTTGTCAAGCCGCTTCTCCCCCAGTCGTCGCCTTCGATAACCATAATCTTTTCACACGTATGCCATGACTTTAACAGCGAGGATTTTCTCAAATACCTTTTGTATGCGTATCTTGATACTCCGGCCAGGGACAATATCACCACCAGAAAATAACATATGCCAAGAATCCAAAGTGCCGTGATTTTTATTGTTTGTTTTTTCATATCCGTCATATTTTAATAAGTGTCAGGTTATTTTTAGTTATTATAGCCGTGCCTAACTTCTCTATCTCGGCGGCAATTTGAGGGTCAACTAAATCATTATTGATAAGAATATACGACACATCATACTTATCCAGCAGATTTGCCCTTTGTTCGGTTGTGGTTCCTTGTTCAAAAAATTCAGCATGGTCCCTGCGTCTCTGCATAGAATCAGCAATAAGAGGATTTTCATGACGCTCCGGTACAGAAATTACCTTTCCACAAAAGCTCGGTAAGACCCAGGATGTTTTTTCATCTGCCATAACAACATCATAAGGGCCTATTATTTCCTCAAGAAAAGAAAATCTTTCAACTATATCTAAAGACTGAAAATCATCCATAGAAACACCGGTACCCTTAGAAAGTCGCAAATCATAAATGTAACTCTTACGAACCAGATTTACGTTATATAAAACAGCACATATTGTTAAACTTATAAACAGAAGTTTAACTACAGCCGCATCGCCTATACCAAACATGGCTTGTTTTATTGAACTGCCCGTAAAAAGCTTTAATTCTCGCAGTCCGAGTGCGATAGCTAAATGCATGTAAAAAACCGTAAAAAATATGAATCGATGTCCCATAGGAACCGGATAGAACCATGAAGCTGCATAGATAAATCCGCACACAACAAAGCAAATGCTTACTAACCAGTATTTTTTACGAACGGCAAAATTCCAAATAAAGATTACCCCAAGAAGCGCCGGCCCCAGCCTTTTCAGAAGCGCTGTTGAATGAAGCGGATGTCTTTCAAGAGGTATTGTAACCACTTCCAGTGATGACTTCACAATATTAGATGGCGCTGTTCCTAAAAACAGATTGTACATAGAAAAATAAGGCCACAAAAGACTTAGTAAAACAGATATAAAGGGCATCGCGGCAATAAACAACCGTCGTTTGAAACACACATTCCTTTCAATAACCGCTAAAACTACCGCAGTCAGGAACAATGGCGCCGCTGTCGGAGGGTGGCACAGAAACGTAACCCAGCCAAGTAAAACAGAAAGAACGTACATAGCCGCACCACCGATACGCTGATATTTGACAATAAAGTATGCGCCCCAGAAAAAACACGCAAACGAGAAAGATGAAGGGTAGCTGATACTGTAAATAAGACTTCTTAACTGGTATTCATTACTCCAGTTGAAACCTTTACCCCAAAAGAAAAGCATAACAACAAGAACATATAAAGGAAGAGCACTATCCCTGAAATACTCCCTAACGAAATAATACAGACCGGTTAAAAGAATTACAGTATTTACGATACTCATAAGTGCCATAGTTTGGAAGACATTCGTATTGAAAACATTCTGTACAATCGCCCAGAACAAAAGATAAACAGTATATCTGGGCGACGGAACACCGGAGTTAATATGCGGATTCCTGGGAGTAAAAGGATGTGCAGACAGCTCTTTTAAGCTTGCAGAATGTTCCCAGTAATCGTGGCCATACTGGTTAAGCGGATAATTTAAAGATGTAACAACAAGAAAAACTAAAACAATTACCGCCAATAACCAGTATGTCCGATGCCGGTTTTCTGAATGTGTTTCCATTAAATTCATATTACTTTGCCCATATAACTTCAAGTCTGCCGTTTTTTTGAGGTAATATAACAATCAAACCGTCATCTTGGATATTCCAGCCTGTTCCTTCCGTCAGCTCAACATCATCTACTATAAGATGAATCGGCTTACCTAATTGTCTAAACTTTATCTTCGAAGCATTAAAATAATTGACCTCTGCATGTTGACCTCTCATATTCAAACGAAATACCTCTGCATCCGTTTCCGCAATTTCGTAATTATATGTTCCTGTTTCAAATTTAGCGCCGAATATCTCATAGCTGCTCAAAAACTCAATCTTTGCACCCATTGCTTCAGGATATGCAGATTGCCCGTTTAAGTCTCTGACGTCAATATTGCTGATTTTCATATTGTTGTCATTAATCACAGGTAAAAGAAATGTGATAAATCCGGCTTGAGAAGCATCCACTGAAAGCATTTGCACATCTATATTCGGTGCATTGATATAGCTTATCGGGGGGTCTGATTCGAAACTGTCTGTAATCTTTGTTTGATACCAGGACTCGGAATGAGGATAAGCAAAATCTAATTTATATTCTCCCTGCTGCAGCCTGATACGGTCCTTTTCAAAAATCGGATTTCCTTTCAGATGCCACGACAAACCTATATTTCTCTTTTTTTGCCCTTTCGCATTGTCAATTATCACAAGGTACCTGTTATCTCCCTTAACAATAGCCGACACTCTTGAATGCTTCCATCTGTGCCAATCTGATATCTCCGTCTTGCCAACATCAATACCGGGTGTTGTTTCAAACAGAGCAATTTGCGCATATTGAGGCGGGTCCTGAAGCCACCGGGAACCCAAATCTAACAGGTCGTGTATCATAAGCTCATAGCCTTCCAGACCCAATTGCAGACCATTGAGACGAATCCTGTCGATTTCCTTATCTCGGTACAACGCCCTGCCGGCAGGCAGCCACCAGTGTCTTTTAGAAATCAAATCTTCAACAACAAAAGGAAGCCCATAGATAACTGTTACAACACAGTTCGTTGCCTTATATTTATGCCAGCCGGAATAACGAAGATTTAGAAGAGCATAGAGACTATCCACGCTCCAGCCGTCTCTTAAAACCATTTTGTCCGGCATATTTGGGCCGGGATTATGAGGAAACCGGCCAGGCCCGCTTAAACAGCAAGAGCCTGTTGAAGGAATTTGCTCTTGCAGTGAATCATCCCATAAGGCCAAACCAAAATAGAATTCCGGAAACTCCTCATGTCCGGCATCTGCATGGTATAGCATTTTATTTGCCAGCCATTTATATCTGCCGTCATGAAAAAGAGACGCCCCCATCGCCATCGTGTCTGCCAGATTAGCGGTGTGAAAATCATTATATCCTAACGCAATACCATTTGGAGGCCATTGTTTTAACAGCCATTCAAAGCCTTCTCTTGCGTTATCATTATTTAATTGTTCCGGTCTGGGCCTGTATTTCGCTACCATATAGCAGCTATTTATCCACCAGCTATGATAAGATACGCTGTCGTCGGTATTTCTAAAATTTCCATTCCATACAACCGCATGTGAATCTATATACTCTCTGCATATTTTCGCGGTTTCGGGATAATACCGTTCGACCGATTCTGCAAGCACCGATAATGCTGCGACTCCGATTTCCTGGTTTTCGTACGGACCCACCGGCTTTCTGCCAAAAGCTATCGCGTATAACCAGTCAACCCACTCCACGCTGAACACTCTTGAGACTATATCATTAAACCAGGTAACAAGCTCCTTATTCTCCGCCTCGCCAAATAATCCCTCTAAATCCCTGATTTGCAGATAACTCCATGCTCTTTGAGCAGCATCGAACTGAACCGATTTCACACTATTAGCCGGTGAAGTAAACATCTGCTGGCGGCACTCTTTTAAGAGAATGTTTTTAGCTTTAACAGCATAGTCCAAATCATCGCTGAGAAGATAAAGAGCAACATCCCTGCTTGCATTGTCTGTTTCTGTGCTTTTTACGAAATCAAAAATATCTGCTCTGTCATAATTTTTATTACCAACAACATCTTTTGTGTGATGTCCCAGGTCTGTCAATTCATACACACAGGACTTGTCATTAGCCAAATCAACACTTTTTAATAAAACAATACACGAAACAACGAACAATAATCCCCAAACAAAACAATTTGGTCTTAAAAAATGTTCACTAAGAACATGTGTTCCTGATAATATCCCGATAGACCAAGCCATACCTAAGGCAGACATGGAACCAATAACAAGAAGAACAAATCCTTCGGCATGTGCACCGCCAGCGATAAAAGCCCATATCAAGCCTGAAGTTAAACCAAATAAAAATCCAACAACTGCTGCTACAAATAACCGAAGAACGAAATATCTGAATTTTCTCTCATCTTTTGTAAGCTTATCAACAATATGAACACCTATAGCGATAAAAATACCGAATAATAAACCCACAATCGCTCCGCCTGCGAATCCATCTGTTAAAAGAAAATTAGCGATTAAACCTGTTATGGCGCCCGCAAATGCTGCCAGGACTAACTTAAGCAAAATACCACTGTTCTTCTTAGATAAATATTCCAGACAAAAGGAGATACCAAAACTTATGAATAATCCCCACAGCATTACCAAGATGGGATGAGCAGGTATTATATTAAACGGCGTGCCGACCAGGAAAACAATTAACGCCATCAACGCCGCCCCGCTTAAACCGCTTATCAATGAACCTAAGAAAATACTAACAGTTTTTTTCATTATTTTTCCTCAAAAGCATATATTTGACTATATTCTTAAATATCATAAGATTTGTCTTCGGGCTTATCAGAATATTCGAATAAGCCTGGTTTGCCAGGGGACACCAGCATTCACCGCGCTTGATGGATTGCCTTATCTCCTTTGCTTTTTCGCTGTGCCAGATTTTTTTGAAGTCATAATCAACATCTTTAAGATTACCCATCGATTTATCATAACCCAGCACACAGCAAGGCCAGACATCACCATAAGGGCTTATATGAACATTTGAAATGCCGCCGTAACAGGGTATAACCTGTCTCTGCTCCTGCATTATTCTTGCGGCGATTTGGTAATAAACAAGTCTTAACGATTCGGTCAGTCGGGTTAGCCTGCGTTTTTTTGCGATGTTTTTTCTAATCTTTTCTGAAAAATCCTTCATCAGCTTTTCATATTCCTGCCCGGTCGGTGTAATAGGGTCCTGTTTATTGAAAAATTCCGCCCTTTGCTCTGCTATCTCATTTCGATAGCTTTCGATTCCAAGTGAATGGGCATAGTCGGCTATCTCATCTAAATGGTCAACATTCTCATTTGAAACCACAGTACCAAGCTCAATATGTAATAAAGGATATTCTTCATTTATTTTTTTCAAACGTGACACGGTATCAAGAACCTTTTGAAAGTTGCCTTTTACTCCGCGTATCCTGTCGTGCTCATCGCCGATTCCATCGAATGAAGGTTTTACGGTAAGAGGCACCTTTGAATTATATTTTGTAATAATTTCAAGTATCTTTCTGGTTTGTCGCTCGACAGCCTCCGAGGCTATGGCATTGGTTGGGATATGCACAATGCCGGGCTTTAAGTACCTCATAGCCAGCTCAATAATTTCAGGCAAATCCTTTCGCAAAAACGGCTCACCGCCGCTGATATTCAAAAAGTAAATATGTCCCAAGCTCTTAAAAACTTTTTTAATCTCATCGAGCGTCAGCTCTTCTTTTCTCTTTTCGGGATTATCAAGGTAAAGCTGCCATATCTTGCAGGTTTTGCAGCGTGACTGGCATACATTTGTTACTGAAAAAGTCAGTGTAATAGGATTAGTAACCTTAACCAGGCCAAGCCGTGCCAATCTATAGTTTATGATTTTAGGCAATAGTTCCTTTGTGTAAGCTTTCAAATTCATAAATCCGCCTTTTCCGGACCGAGTCTAAATCTGATTTCTTTAATAAAAGCAAGGTCCTGAGCGGTCAGCTCCCCTAAAACAAAAAGCATAAAGAAATAAACACAAAAGACCCCGGCCAGGTAAACAGGCAATAAATAGCCGCTCAGCAGAAACTGTACTGTGATAAAGTAAATAACAACAGATGCAGCAACTACTCTTAAAAGCGAGAGAATACTAATTAAGACAGAAAATTCCTTGATAACATAAATTGCCATAGCTGCAAAACCTAAGAAGCAGGTTATACTGGTAGCCAAAGCAGCTCCAACAAGCTCATACCTCGGTATCAAAATAATATTTAAGCAAATAACCACAGGTATCAGGGAAAGCAGAACATACATCGGAACAGCAGGCTTGCCGTAACCCTGGATTATTGCAGCTAAAACAAGTGCTAACGCAAGAAAAGACATTCCAAAAATCAGAACACTCAAAGATGCCGCCCCGGGGCTATAATCATTACCATAGAACAGAGATATAATCTCCTTTGAGCTTGCACACACTATTGCAGCTATCGGAACCAGGAAAACCAGTATATACCTGAAAGATTCACAAATATGCTGCCTGACCAGTTTCATATCATTGTTCTTAAAGGACTTCGATATTGTAGGGAGCAAGACAATAGCAAAAGCCTGAAAAACAAAATAAACAACCCTCGACAACGCACGCGCTGAGGAATAAAAGCCTGTCTTGTCACCGTCAACAAGCATTGATTTGACAAACATAATGTCAATATTCATCAACAAAGCCATACCAACGAAAAATAATAATGTAGGAAAACCGAATTTCAGTAATTTTATTATTCCCGATTTACCTGTCTTTCTATGCCGTGGACAAAAGTATATCGCTACAAGCGCTGACAATATAGTAGCCAGCACATAGCCGGTGATGGCGCCGTATAGTTTAAATCCGTAACCTACTAATATAAAAACAAGTACGACTTTGCTGACTGAATACGTAATTGTAACCAACGCTGTTTTACCAAACCGCCTTTTACCTTCAAGCTCGGCAACATACGTATAAATCAACCCGATAAAAGGCAAAGTCAAAGCAGACAGGCGGATAAGATTGGTAATTGACTTATCATGCAGGGCTGTAGCAATTAGTTCTGCAAAAACTATTATGCCTGCCGTTATAATCAAAGAGAATATAAGCTGCATAACAAGTCCCGTCCTTGCCATTGCACCATTGGATTCAGGTGACTCAGCAACATATTTTACTATCGCCTGCCTGAGGCCGTTTCCAAGAACCAGAAAACCAATGGACAATATCGAAAGAATCACACCAAATTCACCATATTGTACAGGCCCTAACAGCCTGCCGACGCCGACATGAATAACGAAGTTGCTGAGAACCCACACAGCCTTGGCTGTCATTATCAGAAAAACATGCTCTTTTATTTGCGTTCGCTCATTTGAAATACCCGTCACACCATTATTTATCCGATTCATCCTTGCTCGCTTCAGAACTGGTTAAGTAATTAGTTATTATCCAACCGGTCTTTTATTTTTTCCATCACTCTTACAACCTCTCGACCCTGCTCACCCGATACCGGAGGTTCGGTATTATTTGCAAGGCTCTCATAAAACTTCCTTATAAGCATCCTATGGCCGGGCCTTCTTTTCAACCTTCCGAATAGTATCTTCGAAGCATTGCAGCCCGAGCTGCAAATCGACTTTATTCCCTGTTCCGCCGCCTGCATCAATTGCGCCGCCCCTCGCGGCAAATTACGATGTTTCTCGAGAACCATAGTCAACGCAAACAGGTTTATATGCAATGCGGCTTTGTCACCGAAAAGTCTTATTGTAAAATTCGGATAATCGGTATTATCAAGTATAAGCAGGTTACAGATTCTTTCCTCGCTGCTTAATAACACATTAAGCCTGTTGACCTGTTTGTATTTGTCGGCAGAGTTATTGCAAAGCAGATTGGCCCTTACCACCTTTGCATCGCCGAGAAAAGACAGCACCAAGTATAACACGTGGGGTATCGCGTGCTCTCCAAACATACCAAGAGGCAAATTATGTATCCAGTGGCCGGCGTCAAAAGACCCTTCCTTGACCAATTTCTTCCTGTCAACGAAAAATGTACAATCAAAACCGAGCAGATTACCGACTGTACCTTTTTGCAATAATTGCCTGGCCTTTAATATCGGTGGGTCGAACATATGATTGTGCATTATACAGAGCTTAACTTTGTTTCGTTTTGCTGCAGTGATAATTTCATCACACTCGATGGTGGTTATCGCCATAGGCTTTTCCAGCAGCACATTACAGCCCTGCTCCATCACCTTTACAGTAACTTGGGAATGCGTTTTAGGCGGCGTTAAAATGTGAACCGCATCTAATTTTTCAGACGAAATCATCCTGGAAAAATCTGTATAGGTATTTTTAACCTCTAATTGCTGTGCTTTTTTGTGCAGTTTGTCTTTATCAATATCACACAACGCAACAAGGTCAACATTTTTAACCTCACGTATGCCTAAAATATGATGAGGCATCGCAATACCGCAGCCTATAATCCCTGTTCGCATAAAAGCCTCTAAACTTATCCTTTAATCAGTTCGATTTACCTTTGAATCCTTTTGTTTTAATAGCATTGACCGGACAAACATCAACGCACTTCAGACATCTAAGGTGCATACACTTATTGTTTATTGTCTTTTTTTTGATATCAATCGCGCCAACCGGACAAACATCCCGACAGGCACCACAACTATTACATAATCGCTTATCTATTACAGGCCTGATACCAAAATAATAGTGAAAATAAGGTAATATCGATTTGCGTCTAACAAATACCCTTGATGATGTCTCCAGTATAAACATCAGCTTGTAAGCAAGACGGCGAAGCATTTTCTTGAAGCTTTTACTTTTTTCAGAAGCCCCTGCAGTTTCAAGTTGTTCACCAACAATTTCATAATCCCCCCTGCCGATTCCAATATCACCAGCCATTTTGATATGAGCTATACTATCCGGGTCAATATCCAAAAGTTCGCAGCAAAATCTATCTGCCGCTAAAATATCCTCGCTTGCGATAATACTTCCCAGTCTGCTTTCATTTCCATAAACTGCGGTTTCTAATATCGACGAGGCGTCTACAATTGTCAAATCAGTCTTAATCATCGAGCATAATTGAGCGATACCCCGGTTTAAATTTACCGAATGTATCAGTCTGCGGCTTTGACGGCTGAGAAAACCAAAAAGATTTTTTACACCTAAAGTAATATCGGTTAAGGAATGTCTCTTCATCCGAGGAAGGTTAATTATGACATCCGACTTAAAAACAATATCTGATATAAGATACTCTTTAATTAAACCATTTTTTACAGCGACTTTTTTATAAGGCAACTTGTCGAGGTTCAACACTTCAACATTTAATTCTTTGCCCAGTTCATAAACACCAAGAGTCTTAAAGGTCAATTCGGTATCGAACTCATATCCCGATGATTCGGCAATTACCGCTTCGGCGTTACATCTTCTTACTTCTTCAACAACCGCTTTAATCAGCTCAAAGCTGGTTGTCGCCTTTTTAAATGGTGCCACGAAATTAGGCTTAAGCAGCACTTTCTTTCCGGCTCTTACGAATCTTTCGATACCGCCGAGAAGCTCCAAAGCTTTTTTAACCTTGACCTGAACACTATCAGATTCACCTTTGATATAAGCGACCTTAGTTTTATTGTTATTCTGTGATTCCACAATACTATAAGTAACCGTTATCTTTATACCACTTTACCGTCTTTTTGATACCATCAACAGGGTCAACCTGAGGTTTATATCCCAATAGACTTTTCGCTTTTGAAATATTCAACGTAAAGTTAGTGGTAAGAAAACGCACTTTTGAAATTGAAATTACCGGCTCTTTTTTCAAAATACGTAACACCGTTTCCAGACAAAACGCTCCTGTATATGCAATCGCTGTAGGTATCCTTAACCGAGGCAGCTTTTTACCGAGACATTCCGCAATCGTCTCGGTAAATTCTTTCACACTTATATACCGGGGCCCTGCTATATTAAATATCTCACCTGCCGGTTCTTTTCCAGCGGCTAAAATAAAGCTTTCAACAACATCATCGATATAACTCGGGTGCCAAAGTGCCTCGCCGTTTCCAACCAGGTAAAATCTCCTGTTGTTTATCGCTCGAAACAGTTTCAGCTTATGCAGGTCGCCGGGGCCGTATGCCATTTGAGGCCGGATAATAGTTACAGGCAGTTCGTATTTATTAAAATACTCTAAAACGAGCTTCTCGGACTTACACTTCGACACTTCGTAAGATGTCTTTGGCGCATAGGATGCCGTTTCATCAGCACCGACATAATTCCGTACACCTATCACTCCGGAGGCGCTGCCATGAATAAAAGCCTTGATACTCGAATTAACGCACTCATTTAACAGATTCCTCGTGCCTTCAATATTGACTGTATATATCCTTTTAGAACTAATATCTTTTCTTCCCAATTGTGCGGCTAAATGAAAAACTATATCAACATCCTTAAGAATTCCTTTAAGCTCTTCTTTCCTGGTTAAATCACATCGGAAAATTTCAGCTCCCATACGTTCAAATTCAGCGGTATCTTTGCTTCTAAACGCTGCCGCTCTGACAAGCCAGCCCTTTCCTAAGGCCGCACATACAAGATGCCTGCCGATAAAACCGGTCGCTCCTGTTACAAGCACTTTCATTTTAACTCCAAATGTTTCTTCTTAGAAAAGGTTATTATTTAAGAACCATTTGTTATTGGGTAAGACTTTTACTTGCTATTTTTCTTATCGCAAAATTGTTCGTACAAATGCTGATATTTCAATACCATAGCCTCATTGGAAAAATTATCACGTATATGCATTCTCGCCTTTTCACCCATTTCCCGCCGCAGTTTCTCATCAGGCAGCATACGTTCCAGGGCTGAAGCTATCGCATCAGAATTTTTAGGATGGACGAGCATACCTACCTCTTCATTGCTGATAACATCCGGGATCCCGCCGACTCTTGTGGCAATTACAGGTTTACTCGCCGCCATTGCTTCGATAATCGCAAAGCATAAACCCTCGCTCAGTGACGGCATAACAAATACATCGGATACATTAAGAATTTCAGGAATATCCGCGCGGAACCCGGCAAAAATCACCTTATCATCAATTCCCATTTGTTGGGCTAATTGCTGAAGACTATTCCGCATCGATCCTCCGCCAACAAGCAAAAACTGAACGTTATGTCCCCGGTCAATTACTTTTTTCGCTGCTTCGACAAGGTAATTAATACCTTTTATCGGTTCAAGCCTTGCTACACAGCAGATGGTAAGTATATCAGGGTTTAAACCAAGTTTCAGTCGATACTGACGCCTGTCCACACTGACATCAAATTTTTCAGGGTCAACACCATTGTGAATTACTACAATTTTATCCTCACTCAGCCAATGCCTCTTTATCAAATACTCTTTAACGGCATTGGATAGCGCGACTATTTTGCTTGATTTCCAATCAAGAATGCTTTGCGCTATAACATACACCCAATACAATAATTTACCTTTGTGCTCACCAATGCTGATATATCTTGAAATAATGCCTGGCACTTTCGCCTGTAGCGCGGCTATACGTCCGTAAAAATTGGATGGAAACAAGGTCGTCTGCAAGATATCTATTTCATTTTCAATCATATATCGCCGTATCTCACGGATCACTCGAAAATAAGTCTTCCTTTTTATAGCAAAGTTGTGAACCTTAACACCGATGTTCCTGAATTTTTCCATATTCGGTCCGCCCTTCCACAGGCAGCAGACATGAATTTCGAATCTTTCCTTATCCATCCCCTTTACAAGGTCGAACAATTCAAATACAGGAGCATGATCTTTGAAACTATTTGTAATAAAAAGGATTTTAATCATCTGCCCTTCTCGCCAAACAATCTATTAAGTTATTAAACAGTGATAAACATCAACCGTTTCCTTTGCGCATCTTTGCCAGGAAAATTTTTTCGCCTGCTCAAGGCTTTTTTTTCTCATCGCATTATAAATTTTTTTAATTGCCAGTATTTTTTCGATGTTTTTGACGAATCCTGAAACATCAGCCGGTTCAGTTACCATTGCCGCTTCCCCAGCCACTTCAGGAAGTGATGAGCGATTGGTCGTTATAACAGGGCATCCACAGGCCATCGCTTCCAATACCGGCATACCAAATCCTTCATAAAAAGAGGGAAATACAAAAACATCCGCCGCGTTGTACCATTCGACAAGTTGCTTTTGAGGAACATAAGGCGTATTGTAAACAAGGCTGGTGAGATTATTCTTCCGTATTATTTCGCGACTTTTAGCGGAAAGCTCACCGATATGGACAAATTTAACCATATCCATTTTTTCTTTAAGAACTGCCACAGCTGCAAGTATAGTCTCGACATTTTTTCGAGGTTCATCTGACGATACATTAAGTATAACTTTTTCATCCGAAGAGATTTTTAATTTTTTGCGTACTTCTTTTTTGTCGCGCCGATAGAACACTGAGTGATTCACGCCGTTATAGACAACGGTAATCTTCTCTTCAGGAATCTTCATAATATTCACTAAATCCCGTTTAGTATTTTTGGATACTGCAATTATATGGTCGGCTTTCTTAAAAGCTTTATTGGCTATCCTCTTGAAAGCATTACGGATTCTGCCCCCTTTACGCAAAGTAAATTCCATTTTATTATACGGCAAAGCCGAATGTATATCATGGCACGTAACAATCGCTTTGGATTGATTTGGTTTTGCAAACAGCATCGTACTGTTAATACTATGCAAAATATGATAAATATCAAAATCACCTCTCAGCTTTCTGTTTGCGGCAATTGGGTATCGAATATGCCTGTCCATTGCTGAAAGAACAAAGTCAAGATTTTTATGTTTCTTAAAAATATCGGAATGAGTAATACAAAACGATTTAACAGATACTCCCAACTGTGCAAGCTTCGGCAAAAGCTCATTTTCGATTACCTTAAGACTTAACGTCTCGTAGTTTTTAATTTCAGTAAAATAAAGACATTTAATCCGTTCCATCTAATACTTCACCGTCTTACTTTTCCCCTAACACAAAGAAAATATGCGAATAGAGATATTTTATAAACAAGGGGACAGGGACCCTCTCCCAGGCATACACAGCTTTTATCCACTTTGGAATAGTATTCGTCTTTATTTGCTTAATCAGCTTTGAATCCCATTCAATCTGGGTCATATCCTTATTGCTGCGGTGCAGACGGACATCCCTGAATCCCAGCGAATCAGGCCAGACAGGACAGTCAACCACTCCCACTTTTACATGATTGAGACCACTTTCTTTAAAGAAGCGTTTTCCTTCTCCTGGATAATTGAATCGGACATCACCATGAGTCCAGGGTATTTTCATCATTCTGTGAACAGCTCTGTGTATGGGAAAGCCCACATTCAATCCATTAACGGAAAATACCGCGACATATTTTTTGGAAACTCTTGTCATCTCAGCAAGCAAAGCCTTAGGATTCGGGTAAGTCGGTATAAACGCAAAATTCCAGACAAAATCAAAAGAATTGTCGGCGAAATTCATATTCTCAATATCGGCACATTTATCAAATGTTACGTTGCCATCAATACCAAGATAATTCCATATAGTCCTTTTTCTTTCGTCTCCGTTTATTAAGGTCACTTTACAGCCGGACAAACCAAAACCCAGCGAGTAGAGTGACGGCATTGCTTTTGCCCCGTGCGCCGGAACTTCAAGCACGGTTTTGATGTTATACTTTCCGGCAAAGCCCTGCAAAAGCCTGCTCAAGGCGTAGCGTTCATAATCAACACCGAATACTTCAACCTCAGGCATCGGCTAATTCCTTTTTTCTAATCCGCATAAATTGAACCGCGCCGATTATACCAACAGACAAATCAACGATGATTTGACTTAGCCGAAGCAATATAAAAGCAAGAATCGCTGTTTTCATAGGGACAACCTGCGCAACTATAAAAATGCCGACTCCCTCTCTGATGCCAACTCCTGCAGGCGCAAATAACGCGAGAAGCGCAATAACAAGACTTACCGCTCCAGCCGCTAAAATTACAGGAATACTTGAAAATCCAATTACCCCAAAAGATTTGATACAAAGAAAAAGAATTATTCCGCCAATCATCCATAAAACCAGATAGAGTGCGATAAACTGCAGATATGTATAATAACTCCAGTTAAATGTTTCGATATCCTGCTTGTTTACCGATTGACTATCGAGCTTACCCTGTAATATCGGTATCAAAAAAGAAAAAATACTGTTTAACACTCGCGGATGAATCAATATCAGCATTAACGCAGGCAGAACAAAAAGAAATTCACGAGTGAGTGTATTCAGCTTTGTTATAACGAGGAAACTCATCAATGCGCCTGTAAAAAGAAGCAAGGCGTTGTTGATTATGAAATTTTTGCCGATTGTATCTGCGGGAATTCCGAAACAACGTGAAAAAATATAATAATTAGTCACCGCCCAGATTTTCCCGGGAACATATACTCCAAGCCTCGACACCGATGCAACCTGAAAAGTCTGCCAAAAGGATATATCAACTCCGAGTTTGCGGTAGGATGAATAGTGAATATAAACATAAAAAAAGTATGCTATATAGCTCAGAAGGAAAACCGCCGCAATCATCTCGCCACGTATCATCTGGGATTTAATATCAAGTTCGCCCCAATACTTGTAAAGGCAATACCCGATACTGAGCGTTAGCAACGCAAGATATACCCTCGTAACCCAAATATTTTCGGCAAACCTAAGGGTGCTTCTCGCAAAACCTATTAGTTTTTTAATCAATACCTTCATTGCTCTAAGCCGCATAATTGTTCGATTTTTTCCGCCATAACAGACCAGGAAAACCTCTTGTTTTCCTTTTTGATATTATCTATGAATCCGCGTTCCATCTCATTTTGGTAAAAATCAACTATTGAAGCTGCGAGTGATTCCGAATCACCCGGTTCAGCCAGAAAACCTGTCTTTCCATCAATTACTATCTCACCTAACGAACCAGTTCTTGTGCTAATCACCGGTTTTTCAAAACCATAAGCTAATTGAGCAATACCACTTCCTGTAGCCGACACATAAGGCAGGACAACAACATCACAAGCCGCAAAATATCGGCCAACATCCTCGTTGGGGACATATTTATCTACAACCACAACCCTGTCATTCAGACCAAGTCTGCCAATCTGCTCAATATATTGTTTTTTGTCCTTCCAGAATTCTCCAACAACCAATAGAGTAACATCAATTTGTGAAAGCACATCCGGCATCGCCTCAAGGAGATACTTAAGACCTTTGTAAGGCCGTATAAAGCCAAAGAAAAGTATCACATTGCCAGACAGGCTCAATTGCTTCTGCGCCTGTTTTTTATCTGCCATTTTATTCTTGAAAGCATCATAAATCGGATGAAATGATTTAACTGCGTTTGCTTGTGGTATGATGTCTCTTAAATTCTTCAAATCTTCTTCACAGTGCACAATGAAATGGGTGCCGTTTTTCAATACAAGCTTAGTGCAGAACTTTTTTATGGAATTTGACTCGTGCTCGACAACATTATGACATATAAACAACAGCTTAGCCTTAAGATTTCTCCTGATCAGTCGCGATATTGTCCAGAACTGGGGCGTCCAAAACGCAACCCACCACGGAATTATTACTAAATCAGGGTCAAATTTTCTAATTCGCGAATATGTACCAATCCACGTTAAAGGATTCAGTGAATCAAGTACCGCCTCGGCTTGGCCGTCCCTGACCGCAAGCCTGCTCGTGTCCCTGTCGCTGGTGCCGGGATATAACCACAATGGGTATTGTCTCTTAAAAGAGAAAAATTTAACATCGTGTTTTTTCCTCAGCTCTTCGCTGAGCAAAGTCATATAATGAGCTATACCGCCTCTGAAAGGATAAGATGGGCCTATGAAACAAATTTTCATCTTTTATTTTTCAGGATCAATTTTAATAAATTATGCCCGTGAAGTTTCAAAGCTTTGAATTGCCGGTCTTCTCTGAACACTTGTTTCTAAGCATTTTCAAAATCTTAATTGTGTTTAGCGCCTCTCTTCTCGCTTTCGGCCAGCAAATTACAATTAAAAGAAACATCATACAACCTGCCGCTCCGGATAAAAACAGCCTTCCGATTATATTAAACGAAGATAAATTAATTCTCACCAGTTCAATAGCCGGATACATCAGTAAACTTATTGTCAGAGGCCGCCATATCGTGTCAAAGAATTCGCTTATACGCACCGGTGAACGCCAAAATGCGAATAACAGGCTCGGCAACGCAAGAATACAAATAAAGCAGACCGTATAAGAAAAGGCCACGCCAACAGGACCCCACGGCAAGCCAACTATAAAAGACGCTATGAAAATTGGAACGCTGATAGCACCCCAATACATCATTCGTTTAGTGTAACCGAGTGAGATATATACCCAGCCTGTTGTGCTTAGCACCGGTTGTAGCAAACCGGAAAACGCCAATATCCTGAATATTAGAACTGCATCGATCCATTGATTCCCCAACGCAATTCTTATCAGCTCATTCGATAAAGCCGCCATTGCTATAATAACAGGCATACTCACAAAGGCTATCGCATTAACAGCCCTGTAATAATAAAGCCTGTATTGCTCCGGCTCATCCTGAAGCCGGCTAAGTGTGGGAATAGCAACTGCCGATACAGGCCAAGTGATTTGACGAAGCGGCATTAATAAAAGTTCGTAAGCTTTATAATAAAGTCCCAATAAAAAAGGATTCCAAAATTTACCTATTAATATATAATCAAAGTTCCGCGCCCAGTAATTCATCGCGTTGTATGCTGTAAGATTGCTGCCGAAAGCCACCATACTTCGAACTTTCGATATATGTATGGGCAATGACGGCCGCCATGAACAAAACATCCAGGCACCAACGCAACTGGTAACACTAAAAGCAAGAGTCATATAAACAAGCGACCACATCCCCGCTCCTGCAATGGCAGATATCACACCGACCACAGATCCAACAAAAATCTCTGCCACATTCAAGCAGGTGATTTTACCGAAATGCATCTGTCGCCTCAATATCGCAAATTGCTGTGCTGACATGCCCCTGAATATGAAACCAGCCGAAAGTACGACTGTCGGCCAAAACAGCCGTGAATCCTTGTAAAGATATACAATCACTGGGGCCAATGAACAAACAATCCCAGTCAACAGCAAACTCAATGCTACATTTATCCAGAAAAGGTTGCTAACCTGTTGATGATCAACATCCTCTTTTTGAACAGTTGCCTGAGACAAACCAAGATCCTTAAAAAGGTTGATAAATCCTGTTATTGGAAATATCATCGCAAGCAAACCAAAATCACCCGGTGTCAAAATCCGGGCCATGACCATAGTAGAACCGAGCCGAATAATTCGGTTCACAATTTGCGAAATTACTGTTAATAATCCTCCCCGAACAGCGAGAGTTTTCAAATCCGCTCGCACTAAAGAGGTACCAAAATAATTCTCTCTATGGGATTGAACAGCTATCATTTGAATAACTAAAAGTTCCTGAAGATAAGATTTCGTCAAATCTTAAACTGAAAAAATGGCCAAGTCTACTCGTACTCCGTCCCCGTCGGTTACAATGCCTGCGCAAGTGTAACTTTACAAAATACACATACTTAACAATTACAGCCCTCTGTAGATTCTCCCATTCAGAGCTGCCATCTTCCATATCCGATTAATCCCTTGATACAGCATCTTCTCAAAGATAAGTTCGCTTAATAATCAAACCGGATATGTCATCTCATTTTGGATTTCAAGCAATTATGATTTTTTCTAAAATCTACTGCTTTAATCTTTGGACACTTTTTTATTTTAAACCCATAAATTTAGCCTAAGGACATACTCCAAAGTGGTAGAAAACGCGCAAAAAAAATTCCTAAATCATCCCTAAATCGCCTTTGTTTATTTTATTTTCCTTCTCGAGATTAGCACTCCCTTGAAATATTCAACTCTTCTTAAAAACAGACATACACCTAATACAATCCGTTGGGAATTTCAACCTTCCTCCCTATCCCTGGAAGGCTTAACCTGTTATATACGATTATGCATTTTTAGTCAATATTTTTTTGTCTTTTTGCAATATGTATATGAAAATTAAATTCCGATAATATGCTGCTTATTATGCTTAAAAAAGCCATATACGTATCAAAAAAATCGCCGCACAAGCCCTATGTGCTTATATAACAGATACTTATGAATTTTACCTTTCTGACTTATAACGTGATTTGTTTTAGTAAAATTTGTTTTGTATATTTTTAGCAAGAGATGATCGATGTATTAGAACGTAAAATAACCTACTCGCGGCAATGATTTTTAGGGCTATTTTCGCTTATCAATATATAACAAAGTCAGCAATCAGGCGTATCTTGCGGATTGCTTTTTCAAAAAAATAAACATTTTTTGTTTCGAGATGGTATTCTATTACAAATCGGCGAATTTGAATTTGAACAGGCATTAAAAAAGAATACAAACCAAAGGAGCCAAAATGTTTCACTTTATAACGAACAAAAAACACAATTTAATTAAGATAAGACTAATAGCTGTAACTATCATCTTTATATGGGTGATTGCAAATTGTACAGCCATAGCGGTAACTTATTACGTTGACCCTGAACATGGAAATGACGGCAATCCTGGCACAGGTTCGGGTTCATGGAAAACAATTTCTCACGCTAAGGAACAAGCCAAAGCTGGGGACATCGTTTATCTGCGCCCCGGTAATTATGGAAGTGTCACTTTCGACAGCGATGACTCCGGTAATGTAACAGGTTATATAACATATAAAGGCGACCCTGATACTATCAGCGAAATCAGGCCCGCTGACTGGTGGTCAAAAACTTTTAATAAATCAAGTTCTTCCAAACGACCGGTCTTTTACGGGATAACAATCGGCTCATCTGCACAATACCTAAGGTTTGAAGATATTGATTTCGTGCATACCGGCCCTGATGATGCAGAGACTGCACCGTTCAGGTGTAGCGGCGGCGCGCATCATATCCAATGTAAAAATCTCAATATCTTCGGTTATCACGCAACGTATATAAACCAGAGTACAGGCTCAGCATTTACATTTGGATATGGCGATTTTCACGATATACTTATTGAGGACTGTTACGCTGAGAATATAGGCACTTTCGTTAATATAGACGATACTGCGACAACATCCGGCAATACGAGGACATCATTCCTGATTAAAGGCAACCATTCCTATAATCACTACCTGTCTGGAGTAAAGATAAATAAAAACTATAACTCAACCGGACTGATAACAATAGAAAATAATCATATTTGGAAATCTGTCTGTAAATACTGGCAAAGCGGTTCGCAAAGCCATAACTCCGGAATATCCATCAGAAGACACCATGTACATATAAAGAACAATATCATACACAGCGGCTGGTCAACAAGGTCAATAAGAACATATCAGGTCGTATTTGACGGCGAAAAAGGCAGACCCGACACCGGCTACCAGGATATAATCATCGAAAATAACCTTATTTACGACCAGGAGTATTACGTTGAGTTGCTTGATGTCGGCAGTAACGTAACAATCGCAAATAACACAATCGTAGGAAAACATCTCAGCAACTCAAGCGTTGACGGCTATTTCTACTATGCGATGATGCTGAATACAAATCCTAACGTCAAATACGACCTGGCAACAATAAACATCTACAACAATATTTTCGTGGGCAGACTTAACGCCAGACACTTCAGGTCAAGATGCAGTAATAATATAATCTACTACGGCGTCAACTCGGCGGACCTTAAAGAGCACAATATAGTTTATCGCCCGAATACCGGTCAGGGGCACTATTACGGACCGGAGATTTTCAGCGTTTCAGGCAACTTCTTTGTGGGTTCTGAAGATTTTACTTTCGATGAACGTCATGGGCTTAATCTTAACGAAGCATTCAAGCTTGTTGAAAATGCCGCGGCAATCGGGTACGCAGACCCTGCTTTTGCCCCTTCAAAAGACCTGCTCGATAATTCACGAGTCGGTGTGCCGGAAGCCGGCTGTTATGAATATCTGGAGAATTCTCAGTCACAACAATCCATTCCTCCCGGACCGCCGACAAACCTCGTGGTTGAATCCGTAAGCAAAACTGAAATAACTTTATCCTGGCATCCGGCGAATGAAGATGAGTTGAATATTGATTACTATAATATATACCGCAATGACGCATACCTCGCAAAATGTAATACCGCCGGCTATACGGATAATGATGTCTCACCAGCTACTAATTATCAATACAAGATAAGCGCTGTCAGCAGGGAAGGCCTGGAATCAGGCTTTGCCGCAAGCGTACAAATACAAACACCACCTGCAGAAAGCGCTCCGGAAGAAGAAACACCTCCACAGAATAATAACTCTGATAATGAGCAATCTTCAAACACAATCTCGGCAGCCGAGCAAGCCAAAATAGTTAAAGCAATGTATAAAAAATGGTTTCACGAAAATCAGAAATACTTAAGTACCTGGAGTAAGCAAAACAGATGGCATCTTGTCATGAACAGGTTGTATGAGGAAAGTGTGGAAGAAAGCCCTTTGGAAATCGAACAAGTGGAAGCTACAAGGAAGCTGGAGCATCAGATAAAAGCTACTATGAAGAAAAGTTATATGGAATGGTATAATCAGCAAAGAAAAAATATGTACGACTGGATGAAAGTAAAAAGACAAGAGCTGGTGAAAAGTAAATTCCAGGACCCAAGCATCTTAAACGAAAATCTCAGTTCGGTAATGCATGAGCAATTAGATAGCTTTCAATATGTTTTAGTGGAGCAGCAACCCGAAATTCTACCAACTGAAGGAGGCTACGAATAAACCAAAATCCATAGGCAATTTTACTTTTAATAACCACTATTTTACCCAGCCGCGTGGTTTTTTGTGCTCATCCCTTCAAATGGGTCGAGCTGTTTTAGCCCTGATTTTGTCGTAAGATGTACTTTGTAAGTCTGCTCTGAAAAACATGTCACTTTTTTCGTGGTATCTTCATATCCCGAGTTTGTTTCTGCGTATTAATTCCGCTACGGAACAATCTCTTTTATTCTGATACCCTTTTAGAGGAACTATATGCTCGTGAACCGCATCAATAATATCATCAGGATACGGGAAGAAGGCATCCTCGATTTCATCCGGCGGCGTAATCCAGTTTCTGGCGCCGACAACAATCGGAGGAGCATCCAACTCGTCAAAGGCTAATTGTGAAATAGTCGAAGCCATTGTATACAGGTACGAACCCCGCTCGCAGGCGTCGGAAGCCAATAAAATTTTGCGGGTTTTTTTGACAGATTCTATTACTTTTTCATAATTGAACGGCACTAATGTACGAGCGTCAATTATTTCGCAGCTTAGGCCATAACTCTCTTCAAGCTGTTTGGCAGCCTCAATTACACGATACAGAGTTGCACCGATTGTCAATATGGTCAGATCCTTACCTTCTTTTCTTACAGCAGGTTCACCAAACGGAATTTCATATCGCTCCATCGGTACTCCGCCGGGCTGGAATTCCTCGGGATAACCGTAAATACGCTGGCTTTCAAAAAAGATAACAGGGTCGGTGCCAGTCAATGCTGAATACATCAGACCCTTTGCATCATAAGGCGTAGCTGGGAAAACAACCTTAAGACCAGGGATATGGGTGCATAAAGAAGTCCAGTCCTGGCTATGCTGTGCTCCATATTTATTGCCAACCGAAACTCTGACAACAACCGGCATCCTCAAAAGACCGCCGCTCATTGATTGCCATTTACAAAGCTGATTGAAAGTTTCATCACCTGCCCTGCCGAGAAAATCGCAGTACATCAATTCCACAAGTGCCCTGCCGCCTTCAAGGGCATACCCAACCGCCGAACCGACAATTGCTCCTTCGGATATGGGGGCATTAAAAAGCCGATGGTAAGGCAAAGCTTCGGTTAGACCACGATAAACCGCAAAGGCACCGCCCCAGTCGCGGTTTTCTTCTCCGTAAGCCACCAAAGTCGGGTCGGTATAAAAACAATCCAGTATAGCTTCAAAGAGAGCATCACGAATACCAATACACCGGCTATCCTTGAGACGCTGGCCGTTTTCATCAAAAGCTGAACGGCTTCGACTTTCCAGGCTTTTAACTCTCGGATTTTCCTCCTTGGAAATTAAGGTTTCGGGTTTACGGCTCGTATCCATTGAATCCATTTTCTGATTCGAAAACATTGTCTGTTCAAGCAAACAACTTACCTTTTTCAAATCGGCACGCGGTGAGATTTCAAGGTCAACGGCTTTTCTAAGGGCTTTTGTAATCAGTTCATTTACCTTTTGAGATATGTTGTCAATATCACTTTGCCTGCAGACATTTGTTTCTATAAGATTTTTTGCAAAGTTGACTATCGGGTCATACTGCTGCCACGATTCTACTTCTGTTTTGTCACGATAACTGCCCTGGTCGGAAGGTGAATGTCCACTGTATCTGTATGTAACGGTATCGAGCAGTATCGGGCCGTCGCCTTTTTCGATAATCTCTTTTTTTCTTAGTATCGCGTCGGCGACAGCCAGGGGATTATACCCGTCTATTCGTTCGGCGTGCATTTGCTCAGGATTGATGCCGGCACCGAGTCGTGCAAGCATTCCAAAGCCCATAGTCTCGCCTTGTGGCTGGCCGCCCATACCGTAAAAATTATTAACGAAATTAATTATCAAAGGCAACCCACCTCTGTACGGTTCTTCCCACAGATTTTTGAACTGGTCCATTGTCGCAAAGCAGATTCCTTCCCAGACAGGCCCGCAGGAAGAGGATGCGTCTCCGATATTTCCAATAACTATACCGACTTTGCGGTTTATTTTTTTATATAGAGCGGCGCCGACAGATATATCACCCGAGCCGCCTACAATAGCATTATTCGGGTATATACCGAATGGCGGAAAAAAGGCGTGCATAGAGCCGCCCATCCCCTTATTAAAGCCGGCTTGCCGACCGAATATCTCTGCAAGTGTGCCATATATTAAAAAATCAACCGCAAGGTTTTTGACATTGCCATCAGCATCTTTTTCAACGACCTTAAGACATTCACCGTTAAAGTAACCTTTCATTATGTTCAAAAGCGTGCCCTGGTCTAATTTTTCAATAGCCGAAAGTCCTTTTGCCAGAATTTCACTGTGGCTGCGATGGCTGCCGTATATATGGTCGTCAACACCAAGGTAAAATGCCTGGCCGACCGCAGCGGCTTCCTGGCCGATGGATAAATGAGCAGGCCCTTTGTGTGAATATTCAATACCATTGTATGAACCTCGCAGCTTAATCTCATTAAGCATATTCTCAAAAGTCCTGCAGATAGTCATATCTCTTTGTATTCTAATCAGTTCATCTTTTGAATATCTTTTTAATTCCTGTTCAATTGTTTGGTTATATTGATTAACAGGTATCGCTTTAAATTCAATCGTTGTGCTTTTGCGTGACTCTTTCGGACATATCGGCAAAGATTTTGGCATTCCACCGCTCCGTATACTTTTAACCTTCTTTTCGTTTAAGCCTTATGGGCATATTACTTTTATTTGATGGCCATCGAAGAAATCCATCCATCGCTCAGGAGGAATTTTTTCGGTAACCACAGTTGAGATTGCATTAAAGTCGGTGATTTTATGAAGTGCAGGCTGGTCAAACTTGCTGCTGTCGGCAAGAAGGATACTTTCCCTGGCGTGTCCCGCGGCAAGACACAAAATATGCGCGCTTTCAATATCCACAGAAGTTAATCCAAACTCCATGCTAATACCATCCGTACCGAGAAACGCTTTGTATCCGCGAAGGTTCTCGAGATTATTAAAGGCCATCGGTCCAATATTATCCATTCTCTCTGGTCTGTATTGGCCCCCGATTATCAGAACTTTCACTCCGGGAATCTGTAACTCCTGAGCGGTTCGTATGGAATTTGCAATTACCGACAGACCGCGTTTTGCTCTTAGGTACGCGGTCATCTGAAAGCAGGTAGTTCCGGAATCAAGAAATAACTGGTCTCCATCGGATACCAGTTCAGAAGCGAGCTGGCCTATTATCTTTTTAGCTTCGACATTTCTCATTGATTTTGAAATGAACGAGTAATCCGAATTCCTGACTACCTTTGCTCCGCCGTGAGTCAGCTCCAAAAGGCCCTGCGATGCCAGACCATGAAGGTCTCTGCGTATGGTAGCTTCAGATACCTGAAACTCCCCAGATAGTTCACTAACCGCAACATGACCGTTTATATAGGCCTCTGCAAGGATATCCTCACGCCTTTTCTCAATTGTCTTCATCATTTTAAACACCTTAATTATCAAACCATCATAATTAAAGCATATTCAAGCATATTTCGCAACATATAACTGCAATTATTAGCCCGATTTTTGAAGTATAATGTAATTATTTTGACTTTTATTGCTATTTATATGTTTATCTTGAACTAATTAACTAAGTTTTTGTTTTATTTTGCTATAAAATTATTTTTATGAAATGCCATAAAACACAAATCTAATCGGTTAAAATGAGCAAAATGCCCCTATATGCCTAATTATAATTAAAAATTCTTTGCTTTTCTACACTTTAGTATCTATTGACTTGAATCTCCTATCACACCTGTTTGGCCATCATTTAGGCCTAAAGTCCCTGATATGCAAGACTTCCGAGGTCCTATATCATCCTTCCTTAATAGTTCATAATCATATCAATTTATTAAACAAAATGTAAACGTTCACACGAAAAAAACGTTATTTTTGACGCAAAAATGGGCATTTTAAGGCACGAAAATCGTCATTTTTTGAAATTCCGAAATAAAACGGCGTTTTTGGCCTAAAAACCTCACTTTTGCGTGAACGCTTACAACAAAATATATTTACTTTTCATAGATTCAGTCAGAATATTAGGGCGTTTAGTACGGTTTACCCTTAATTATAACCATTTTTCGGTAGTAAGAATGCACAACTAAAGCATAATAAATCATATTTTCTATCATTCTATTGCGGTTTTATGCTTGATTTATGAACTATAAATGCAGTATTTATGAATTATATTGCTTTGTTATTGTGTGGCTTTATCAATGTACCTTATAAAATTGCCTAAAAATCGTAAATTTGACGATGATCTGGTTGTTGCAGAATGGTATGTAGGTCAAGGCGAAAAAGTTAAAATCGGCCAAAAGCTCTGCCTGCTCGAATCGGCACATGAAAATCTGGTACTTCAATCAAGCATTTGCGGTAATGTTCTGAAAATACTTGCTGAAGCCGGGCAGATAATATACCATTCTGAGTCCGTAGCGATTGTCGGCAATACAGAAGAGGATATTTCCCAGGTAACCGAACAAATAAATGCAAAAACACATATATCTCAAACAGATAATCACCAGAAAGATAACATTCTTGGCGGTAGAAGAATAATGGAAACGTCAAAACCCGTTAATGTCATACCAGTCCTTATGCCTCAAGCAGGACAGACTATGGAAGAAGGAACAATAATCGCCTGGAAAATCAAAAAAGGCGACAGAATTGAAGTCGGTCAGGTAATAATGGAAATCGAAACAGACAAGGCTAATATGGATGTCGAAGCCGTTGACGCCGGCCGAGTGGCCAAGATTGTCGCAAAAGAAGGAGACATCGTCGAAGTAAAAATGCCGATTGCATACCTTGCGGAAAACGATGAAGATGTTGATGCATACCTTTCTTTGCAATCATCTGGTGTTAAGGAGTCAACACAGGATAAAGTGGTCTCTGCAAAGAAAGAGTCTGACGCCCTGCAACAAGCGGTAGCGCCGGCTCGTAGCCAAAGCGGTCAAATTAAGGTTTCACCGGCTGCAAGAAAGCTGGCAGAAGAAAAGGGAATCGACCTTTCAACGATTCAGGCAGGTTCCGGTCCGGGCGGCAGAATAATATCAAGCGACTTGAAATCAGCCGGTACTGATACAACAGGTTATAAAAGTATCAAGCTTAGCAAAATGCGCAAGGCTATCGCACAGAATTTGCTTTATTCAAAACAGAATATCCCGCACTTTTATAGTAAATGTACGGTAGATTCAGAAAAACTTTTTGCGTTT
Organism: Sedimentisphaerales bacterium; assembly: GCA_016930645.1. GTDB lineage: Bacteria > Planctomycetota > Phycisphaerae > Sedimentisphaerales > Anaerobacaceae > JAFGGH01. The sequence goes on along the minus strand of JAFGGH010000046.1, from coordinate 18,490 downwards.
TACCTCAAAACCAAAGAACAATTCAAATGTACCATCAACGACTTTATAACGATTGCCTGCACAAAAGCAATTCGCCGCTATCCGGCGTTCAGAAGTCAGTACAGGGAAGATGAGATTATAGAATATCCTTCGGTTAATATCGGTATTGCCGTCGGCACTGAAGAAGGACTGATGGTGCCGGTAATATTAAACGCCGACCAAATGTCCTTTAAAGAGCTTTCAGAAAAGGCCCGCCAAATCATCGAAAACGCAAGGAATGGAAAGCTTGAAAATGTCGGTCAGGGTATTTTTACCGTTACAAATCTCGGAATGTTTGGCATTGAAGAATTTTCGGCTATTATTAATCCGCCCGAATCAGCCCTGCTTTCCGTAGGAGCTATTCGCGATGGTGTTACCGTTAAAGATGGAGTAGTCGTACCGACCAAATTGATGACTATGATTTTAAGCAGCGACCATAGGGTTATTGACGGAGTCGTAGCTGCCCAGTTTATGCAAAGTCTTAAAGAGATGCTCGAAAGTCCAGAGCAGCTATTGCAATAACAGAAGGATAAATAATGTCGAAACATTTTAAAATAGCTGTAATTGGAACCGGCCCTGGCGGATATATAGCTGCATTAAAAGCCGCACAAATGGGAGCTAAAACCGCTGTCGTGGAAAAGCACCTTCTCGGCGGAACCTGCCTGAATTACGGTTGCATCCCTTCAAAAGCACTGCTTGCTTCGGCTGAGCTTCTGCATAAAACCAAAAATTCTAAACAGCTTGGCATAAAAGTTGATGGAGAAGTCAATTTCGACTGGCCTGCGATTCAAAACCGTAAAGACTTGATATTAAAGAAGTTAAGAGGAGGAATTAAAGGATTATTTACGTCTCGGCAAGTTGAATTATTCAACGGCAAGGCAATAATTCAAGCCCCCGGCAAAATACAAATAACCGATGAAAAAGGTAATTCAGAAATTATCACCGCCGAAAAAGTAATTCTCGCTCCAGGTTCCGTACCTGCCCGAATTGGCGGCTGGCCTGATGAGCCTGAATATATCTGCACTTCCGATGAAGCCCTGCACTGGAAGGAACTTCCGAAGAGGTTTTTGATTGTAGGTGGCGGAGTTATAGGCTGTGAGTTCGCCTGCATGATGAATGAATACGGCGTCAAAGTAACAATCGTTGAAATGATGGAACAACTGCTGCCGGAAATGGATTTATCGCTTGGACAGTCTTTATCCGATGTTTTCTCAAAGAGAGGCGTCGATATACACACCGGCGTTAAGGTTGAGGAAATATCAATCAAAAATGGTAATGTAAAAGCCATAATCTCCGGCGGTAAAAATCTCGAAATAGATAAAGTTCTTGTCGCGACCGGACGCAGACCTAACACTCAGGAACTCGGATTGGAAAGCATAGGACTCGATACCAACAGAGGTTTTATCAAAGTCAACGATAAAATGGAAACGGCGGTAAAGAATTATTACTGCATAGGCGATGCCAACGGCAGATGTCTTTTAGCCCACGCTGCAAGCGCGCAGGGAATGGTCGCGGTCAAAAATGCTCTCGGTGATAACGCCGAGCAGTCTTTGCCGGTTCCAAACGGAGTATATACTTTCCCTGAAATAGCATCGGTCGGTATAACAACACAGCAGGCTCAGAAACAAAAAATTCCGGTCAGTATCGGCCGCTTTCCAACAGGCTATCTTGGAAAAGCTATGGCGGTCGCTGAGGAATTTGGTTTTGTTAAGGTTATAAGACACCGAGAAAACAACACCCTTCTCGGCGTTCACATCATAGGCCATAATGCGACTGAAATTATAGAAAGTGCCACCGCAATGCTGTCGGCAAAAGCTGATACTAAAGATCTGGCAGAAATGATTTTCGCCCATCCGACACTTTCGGAAGCGGTCAAGGAAGCGGCAGAAGATTCATTCGGCAGCGCTATGAACCTCCCGCCTCGTAAAATTACAAAAATAACCGCAGAAGCTGAAGAAATGAAATAAATAGGTGTATCTTGAAAACTAACGAAGCTCCATTAGATTTCTTGAAGTCCTTAGGTGATATTAAAAATATCAGCGCATCGACAGGCAATATTCTGCCAAACGGCGACAATCTTTTTATAAATACACATATTCACTTACCGCCGAATTTTTCGGCTTTTGAAAGCGTCGAGCAGGCTGTAAATCTTGCCGCTGAGCAGGGTATAAAAATACTCGGTGTGGGTAATTATTATGATTTTTCCGTCTATCGGAATTTCGCACAAGCAGCTCTGGGAAAAGGAATATTCCCTCTTTTCAACACTGAGATAATCGCTCTTGAAAAAGATTTGCAGGAAAAAGGGATTCGAGTAAACGACCCGGGCAATCCGGGAAAATACTATGTATGCGGCAAGGGTATTACAAAATTTTTTAATCAAACAGATAAAGCTAAGCGGCTACTTGACATTATCCGCAAAAATGACTCTGAGAGAATGCGGCTAATGACGGAAAAATTAGCAAAACATTTCGCGGATTTCGGGATTGAAACAGGCCTTGATGATAAAGCTATTATTGAACTGATTATCAATCGCCACAAGTGCAGCCCGGAGTCGGTAGTGCCACAGGAAAGACATCTTGCCCTGGCATTTCAACAGAAGTTTTTTAAAAAAGTGGACTTAGAAAAAAGAAAAAATAAACTAAGCGAAATTCTTAATACTCTAATAAAATCCAAACCGGACGATCCCATCGGAATTCAAAATGAAATACGTTCGAACTTAATGAAGACCGGCAAACCCTGTTATGTACCGGAAACTTTTGTCAGCCTAGCTCAGGCAAAAGAGTTGATACTCGAATTAGGCGGCATACCCTGCTACCCTGTTGTCGCTGATTGCACAGATCCTTTATGTGAGTACGAAGCAACACCCGAAATTTTAATCGAAAACTTGAAACACAACAATTATTCAATAGTTGAGTTTATTACCGTACGCAACAGCCCTGAAGTGCTAAAAGAATATGTGATAGCCATTCGTGATGCTGGCATAGCCGTGCTTGCAGGGACTGAACATAATACCCTTGATATGCTTACTATTGAGCCGGTCTGCTCGGACGGAAAAGCGATACCAAAGGATATAATTGAGATATTCACAGAAGGGGCAATGGTAGTTGCGGCTCATCAGTATTTATCAGCCAACGGTAAATGCGGATTTGTCGATGAAAATGGACTTGCCAACCCGGATTATGAAGACGCAGAAGAAAGGATAAAGGCATTCAAGAAAATTGGCGAAGCTGTTTTACATAAATATTTCAGTAATAATAAGGCGGAGATATTAACTAATGGATAATATCACAATTGAAAACGTCGCTCCGGTTTTGAGAATGTTGTTAGCTAATAGGGAACGATTACCAGTCATCCGCTTCGAAGAAAACAATAATAAAGGCGATAAAGGCATATTAAATATCTCTCTAAAAGAAAACAGCAGCCAGGAGCAGATAATAGAGCAACTTACAAAGGCTGTTAAAAGTCATAAAGGTCCTATAGACGCTGTAAATGTTGAAGGCTTGGGTGTTTTTAGGGTAATCAAACCGGCGGATGATTTACAAGGTAAAGTCACCGGCAAGGTCGTGATTGTCACCGGCGCCGCACAGGGATTCGGTCTTGAAATTGCTCGGGACATGGCCTCTGAGGGGGCTTATGTATTTTTAGCTGACGTTAACCTTGAAAAAGCACAGCAGCAGGCAAAAGTTTTAAAAGATAGTCTCGGACAGGACAGGTCGTTTGCTCTTGGTATGGATGTAACAAATAAGGATTCCATTCACTCTGCCATCTCTGAGGTTGTTAAATTGTTCGGTGGTTTCGATGTTTTCATTTCAAACGCGGGAATTTTATTGGCCCAAAGCGTAAAGACTCAGCCGGAGAAGGATTTTGATTTAGTAACTAAAGTTAATTATAAGGGATATTTTCTTTGTGTACAGCAGGCAGCACCGGTTCTTGCCCTTCAGCACAAGGTAAATCCTTCTTATGCCGGTGACATCATACAGATAAATTCAAAGTCAGGCCTGAAAGGCTCGAACAAAAACTTCGCCTACGCCGGCAGCAAATTCGGCGGTATTGGACTAACGCAATCATTTGCACTTGAACTGATAGAAGACGGCATCAAAGTAAATTCAATATGCCCGGGTAACTTTTTTGACGGGCCTCTGTGGTCCGATCCTGAAAACGGCCTGTTTGCTCAGTATCTACGAGCAGGGAAAGTAAAAGGGGCTAAAACAATTGCCGACGTTCGAAAAGCCTACGAAGCCAAAGTTCCAATGGGCAGAGGCTGTAAAACTACGGATGTAACCAAAGCGATTTATTACCTGATTGAACAAAAATACGAGACTGGCCAGGCTTTACCTGTTACCGGCGGCCAGATTATGTTGCACTGAAAAATGGAAAGCAAACAAAAGATTCCTACAACTCAATATGCTCTGGAACTGATTGGACCTGACAAATTAAGACTCAACAATTCCAAAGAGGTTTATCAGACGGGGCCATACCAGATTTTAGCGAAAGTCGAGGCGGTCGGCCTGTGCTTCTCGGATTTGAAACTGTTAAAACAGTTCGATAAACACGCCCGAAAAAGTGAGGTTCTTTCCGGAATAGACAGTAATATTCTAAAAGAAATTCCGTCATATAAACCTGGTCGGCTTCCAGCAGTCCCCGGCCACGAAGCCTGCTGCAAAATTGTCGCAACAGGTGATAAAGCCAAAAGGCACCAGGTAGGCCAAAGAGTTCTCATAGAAACCGATTACAGGTGGTTAACAACGGAAAAATCAAACGCGGCCTTTGGATATAATTTCGAAGGCGGTTTGCAGCAATACGTCCTGATGGATGAAAGAATTATTGTTGACCCTGATACCGGTGAGAGTTTTCTCATTCCGGTTGAAAGTGATTTGAGCGCTTCAGCGATCGCTCTTGTCGAGCCATGGGCATGTGTGGAAAACGCATATATAACTGAAGACAGAAACAGAATTTTGCCGGATGGTGAGCTTTTAGTCGTAGCCGATAGTGGATTCGAAATCAAAGGTGTGAAAGAGAGTTTTTCTACCAAAGGCAAGCCTTGTTGTATATATCATCATTGCTCAGATGATGAGCATTTGAAAGCTTTAGAGGGCCTCGACATTTCTTTGAAAAAAGTAAAGAACCTGGTTGGGCTTGTAGATGAGTCATTCAAGGACATTGTTTACTTCGGCTCTGACAAAAAAGTCATTGAGACGCTGAATACAAAATTGTCTCCTGGGGGAATAATCAATATCGTCCTTGCCGGAAGAAAAATCAGCACTGATATTGCTATTGATGTAGGCAGAGTGCATTATGGGCAAACCCGATGGATTGGAACAGTTACTGATAACGCCTCGGACGGTTATAAAAACATACCGCAATCTGGTGAAGTTCGTAATGGCGACAAAATAATTATCATAGGCGCAGCCGGGCCAATGGGACAAATGCACGTCATTCGTCTGCTCTGCTGCAGAAAAGAAAATATTTCAATAACTGCAACCGATTTTGATGATGAAAGAATAAATATTCTCGAACAAAAGACTCGATTCCTTGCCCGAAAGAATAATGTCGAGCTTAAACTTGTCAATCCTCACAAAGAACCGGTTGAAGGAAAGTTCAGCTATCATGCGATAATGGCGCCGGTCGGCTCACTTGTCGCTCGCGCTGTAAAAAATTCTCTGCCGGGCTCGCCGCGGCGGAGCGCGTCGCAGCCGGGCAATCTTATAAATATTTTCGCTGGGATACCAGCCGGCACAATTCAGGAAATTGACCTGGATACATACATTTCAAACAGATGTTATATGTTCGGCACAAGCGGCTCACGATTGATTGATATGAAGGTAGTCCTGGAAAAAGTAACTTCAGGGGCTCTCGACACAAACCTTTCCGTCGATGCTGTCAGCGGTATGGCAGGCGCAATCGATGGTATCAGAGCCGTGGAAAACAGGACTTTAGCCGGCAAGATAATTGTTTATCCCGCCCTTGAAAAAATGGGGCTGATAAATCTTTCAAAATTAAGCGATTATTATCCTTCAATTGCTGATAAACTTGAGAGTGGCCTGTGGACAAAAGAGGCTGAAGAAGAACTGTTAAAAATCGCAAAATAGCAGGGATAAAATGATGTCTTGTTCAAATTACATTGCTGTTGACTTGGGAGCCGAAAGCGGCAGAGTTATGCTTGCCGCTTTGAAAAATAACAAAATCACTTTAACCGAAGCATACCGCTTTTCAAACGGCCCGATTGAAGAGAACGGCTCATTAAAATGGGATTTCCCGCGTCTAATCAGAGAGATAAAAACCGGCATCGCAAAGGCATTGGATATTAAAAAAGATGTTCGCAGCATAGGTGTCGATACCTGGGGCGTGGATTTCGGCTTGATTGACAAAGAAGGCAACCTCCTCGAAAATCCCTATCACTATCGTGACGAAAGAAATGTCGGGATGATTGAAAAGGCATGCCGGACTATGCCTAAAAAGGACATATATTTTAATACCGGTATTCAGCTTCTGCCTTTTAACAGTCTTTATCAGCTTCTTGCCTACAAGGAATATAAACCGCAGATTTTGGAAAAAGCTTCAAAACTCCTGTTAATGCCAAATTTAATAATGTATCACCTTACCGGCCAGGTTGCCGCTGAATATTCGATGGCAAGCACTTCTCAGATTATGGACATGAGGACCGGCAACTGGTCTGATACTATATTAAATGCCTTTGGGCTGCCTAAACAAATCTTTCCTGAAATTACCCGGCCGGGCACCAATGCTGGCCGGCTCAAAAAAGCCCTTGCCGCCGAACTTGGTTGTACGCAAATTCCCGTAGTAACTGTAGGCTGCCACGATACCGCCTCGGCAGTCGCAGGGGTCCCTGCAGCAGGCGATAAAAACTGGGCGTACCTTTCAAGCGGGACCTGGAGCCTTTTGGGAATTGAATCTGACAAGCCAATAATAAATGACGAGACTTTCGAATTCAGTTTCACTAATGAAGGCGGGGTGTTCGATACTATCCGCCTTCTTAAAAATATAATGGGATTATGGCCGGTACAACAATGCCGCACACAATGGCTCAAAGAAGGCTGTGAGCTTGATTATTCCAAATTGACCGAAATGGCGGCTGTCGCAGAACCATTCAGGGCTTATATTGATATTGACGCCGAAATATTCCTTTCTATGGGAAATATGCCCCAAAGAATAAACACCTATCTTAAATCGACTGGAAATGGTATAATAGAAGACAAGGGGCAGATTATTCGAGTTATTCTCGAAAGTCTTGCCATAAAATACTGCCAAACTCTTGGAAAGATTGAAAAATTGACAGGTAGGAATAGCGATTGTCTTTACATAGTAGGAGGAGGTTCACAAAACCGGCTTCTAAACCAATTTACCGCTGACGCAACAGCCAGGAAGGTTATCGCAGGGCCTGTAGAAGCCACCGTACTCGGCAATGTTCTCGTCCAGGCTGTCGCCGACGGGAGCGTAAAAAACCTGAAGGAAGGAAGAAAAATCATCGCCGAATCATTCCCTCAGGAGAAATATCAACCTCAAAACCGCGGCAAATGGCAACACTTTATTCAGAAAATTACAGAAAGTTAATAGTATTTAATCAATAACTATGGATAAAGAACTGTTACTTCAACAAATAACAGAGCTGTCGAATGAGTTTGGAACTAGTGATTATGTTCTCGGCGGCGGTGGTAACACTTCGGTTAAAAGCGAAGATAAATTATGGATAAAACCATCCGGCACCTGTTTGGCCAAAATGGATGTCGATGCTTTTATAACAATCAATCGAAAAAAGCTTTCAGGGCTTTATGACATTAAACCGCCCGACGAACCATTCCAACGGGAAGCCTTGGTAAAAGATGTGATGCGCCAGGCGGTAATAAATGAAAATAACGGGCGGGCTTCGGTAGAAGCTCCCCTGCACGATTCATTTAATGCTCGTTTTGTCGTCCACACACACCCGGCTTTAATCAATGGGATGACCTGTTCGAAAGACGCGGCACAAGCCTGTAAACAATTGTTTCCTGAGGCTCTCTGGCTTGACTATTTTGACCCCGGATACAAGCTCTGCATGGAAGCACGCAGACAAATCAAAAACTACCTCCAAAAAAACGGAAAAGAACCGGAGGTAATTTTCTTGAAAAATCACGGTGTTTTCGTCGCCGCCGACACCCCGGAACGGATACAACAGATTTATAATTTTATCTTCAGCAGGTTACTCGATGAATATAAAAAAAACGGAATAAAACTTGAACTGCCTGAAGATCCCCTGCCGGACGAAACGCAACTCAAAAAAGCCAAGGAACAAATCCATAACACATGGGGACAAGAGCAGGATTGTTTTATTGAAGCATGTGGAAAATTTAATTATGCCGATAGGCCCGTTTCACCTGACCATATCGTTTATTCTAAGCCATATCCATTCATCGGTGAGCCAACACGCATAGCCATTGGAGATTTTAAAGAGAAGCACGGTTATCTGCCGCAGGTGATAGTTTTTGCCGACACTGTTTTTGGTGTAGCCGCTTCTCAGAAGCAGGCAACTTTAGCGCTGGAGCTGGCGAGGGATGGGGCACTGATTAAACAACTGGCCGCTGCCTGGGGTGGCATTGAGTATATGACCGACCGGGCATGTGCGTTTATTGAAAACTGGGAAGCTGAGTTGTATCGAAGCAAGCAGTTAGAATAAATTTATAGAAGTAAAAAAATCAGCGATTTGTTATGGATAAACAGGCAATTGGCAAAAAATGCTGGGTTGTACCTGACGGTTATATTCCTGTTCCAACTGACAGAGACAGCGAAAATATCAACAATTATATCTCTCACGAATGTATCTGCTTGCTCAACACTTCAGAGAAAGATGTTTCAGTAGAGCTTATTTTTTATTTTGAAGACAGTAATCCCGTGATTGTAAAGGATATTACAGTCGCTGCTCAAAGAAGCAGCCATCTCAGGATAGACGAGCTTTTACAGGATGGCAAACCAGTCATACCTAAAGGGACGCCTTATTCTTTGGTGATTAAAAGCTCAGACCCGATAGTTGCACAGATGTCAAGATTGGATACAACCCAGAATAATATGGCGTTTTTGTCAACTATGGCTTTTCCTGCGGATTGATTACATAGCCTCGCTTATTGAAAGGAATAGAGAAAGTGGCAGATGATAAAATCGAACAGGCATACACTTTAGCTAAACAATCTTATTCTTCATTAGGCGTAGATACCAAAAAAGCTACAGACATGCTTTCAAAGATACCCGTTTCCATACACTGTTGGCAGGGAGACGATGTTGGCGGCTTCGAAAAAGTCGGTGCCGAATTGTCCGGCGGAGGTATCCAGGCAACGGGTAATTATCCAGGCAAGGCAGGAACTATTGACGAGCTGAGAATGGACATTGAAAAGACGTTAAGCCTTATACCCGGTAAACACCGTCTGAACCTGCACGCCTGCTACCTTGATAACGGAGGCAAGCATGTTGACCGAAATGAAATCGGTATCGAACATTTTCAAAGCTGGATTGACTGGGCAAAAGAAAACAGCTTGGGAATGGATTTTAATCCGACTTATTTTTCTCATCCCAAAGCCGCAGATGGATTTACTCTAAGCCACCCCGATAAGGGTATTCGCAATTTCTGGATTGAACACGGCATAGCCTGCCGAAAAATCGGCGCTGAAATGGGCAAGCAGTTAGGTTCTGCTACGGTCACAAACGTATGGGTGCCTGACGGATATAAAGACATCCCCGTTGACAGAAAAGACCCAAGAGAAAGACTCACAAATTCGCTGGACAAAATCTTCTCGGAAAAAATCGACTCCAAAGTTCACCTTGATGCCGTTGAATCAAAGCTTTTTGGCATCGGTGCTGAAAGCTACACGGTCGGTTCGCACGAATTTTATATGGGCTACGCTGTATCGAGACAAAAGCTGCTATGTCTTGACGCAGGCCATTTTCATCCAACCGAAGTCATATCTGATAAAATTTCTTCAGTAATTGAATTTTTACCGGGTCTTCTGCTTCACGTAAGCAGGCCGGTTCGATGGGACAGCGACCACGTTGTTATACTGAACGACGAGCTGCTGGCAATCGCCCAGGAAATCATCCGCAGCGGTAAGCTTGACAAAATTCATATCGGCCTGGATTTCTTCGATGCCAGCATTAACCGAATCGCTGCATGGACAATTGGAACACGCTCGATGATTAAGGCTTTATTGATTGCTTTACTTGAACCGATTGAAAAACTAAAAAAAATCGAGCTTGCCGGCGACTATACCCAAAGACTCGTCTTTCTTGAGGAACTAAAAACAATGCCTTTTTCTGCGGTATGGGATTTCTACTGTAAAAAGAACAACGTGCCCGTCGGTACCGACTGGATAGAGCAGGTAAAGGAATATGAGGATAATATTCTAAGCAAACGTCTCTAAGAGAAGGGAATTGATTATGGACAACGAACAAAATTCTCAGCAAACACACACGCATGATGAATTTGAACGCAGACCCGTACCGCAAAGCGCTTTATTGGGCTTCAAAAGTTTTATCGGCATGTACGCCGGCGAACACTGCGCCGGTACGGAGCTGATGATTGGACCTCTTTTTGTTGCAGCCGGTGTTAGTGCATTCGACGTCGTAGTAGGTTTAATTGTAGGTAACGCTTTAGCGGTGCTTAGCTGGATGTTTTTATGCGCTCCAATCGCGACCCGCACCCGGCTGACTCTTTATTATCAGCTTGAGAAAATCTGCGGCAGAAAACTCGTTACCCTTTACAACCTTGCAAATGGAGTAATGTTTTGCTTTTTAGCAGGAGCAATGATTACTGTCTCGGCTACGGCTGTCGGAGTATGGTTCAAATTTCCAATGCCCCGTCTTAATGACCTTTATCCGAACAGTGTCGGCTGGGTTATCGCTGTTCTGGTGGTTGGTTTTCTAATTGCAATTGTTGCCGCTTACGGCTATAAGACTGTCGCGAAATTCGCCAATATCGCATCTCCCTGGATGGTGCTTGTCTTTTTAGCGTTCGGCTTGATAGGGCTTCGACAGTTTATAGATTCTACCGGTGTCGAAATTAAATCTCTCAGCGATGTTTGGCATCTTGCTGAAACTCATATGTGGAAAGGCGGGGATCCGCAAGAGGGACAAATAAAATTTACGTTTTGGCACATCGCGTTTTTCGCATGGTTCTGTAATATGGCTATGCACATCGGAATGTCCGACCTTTCCGTTTTCAGATACGCAAAAAAGAGCTGGTACGCAATCGCTTCCGCAGCCGGTATGTACGTAGGCCACTTTATGGCCTGGCTGAGCGCCTCTATCCTTTACGCGTACCAGTTGCATCTTGACCCAACTAATACAGATGTGCTGCCCGGCCCGTTGGCCTATAGAGCGGCAGGTCTCGCAGGCCTGATATGTGTTATCATCGCAGGCTGGACTACGGCTAATCCGACAATTTACCGTGCCGGCCTCGCCTTTCAGGCCATAATGCCGAAAAAATCCAGATTCGCGATTACCTTCGCGACCGGAATGCTCGCGACCGCAGCCGGTATGTTCCCGGCAATTGCTATGAAGCTGCTCGGTTTCGTTGCTTTATACGGCTTGCTGCTTATGCCTATGGGGGCCGTAATATTCGTTGACTTCTGGCTGATTAAAAAATTAGGCCTGCAAAGCAGCTACGCCGAAGTCAGCAAAAAGAGCTTTAACTGGGCCGCAGGCCTGGCATGGTTTTTAACATTAGGAATATGTTTATGGCTCGTAAAAACAGACAGAGTCCAGATTTATTTTGTCTCACTGCCGGGCTGGTTCTTCGCCGCGTTCTTATATATCTTGCTTAGTGCAATATACCAGCGGCAGGTTTACTCGATGACCTGGTTTAGGTTATTAGCACAAGCCGCTTCATGGCTTGCACTTGCGGTTCTGGTTGGAATGCCGATATTGTTTTTATTCGGTGACAGGGAACTGGGTGTTACTAAAACAGTTTTGTTCGGAGTGAGCATTTTGTGGTTTGTAGGAGCTTCTCTCTGGATGTGGAAGAATAACGACTCACAATAAAAAAAGAAATAGAACATGCGCAAGACAACAACATTTATTTTGTTTTTAATCATTTGTTTTTGCGAGTCATCTTGCGTAACTATTAAAACACAAGCTCTGGAAAAAGGCTTTACAAATCCCCCCCGCCAATACGGCGTCCGCTGCTGGTGGTGGTGGCTAAACAGCAACGTAACAAAAGAAGCCATTACCCGTGACCTAGAAGAAATGAAGGCCAAGGGCTTCAGCGGTGCGATGCTCTTTGACGCCGGCGGAGCCAATCAATGGGGCAATAACCAGGTCCCTGCCGGCCCGACCTTTGCCAGCGACAAGTGGCGACAATTATATAAACACGCTCTAAAAGAAGCAGAACGACTCGGACTGGTTTTAGGCCTTTCCATACAGAGCGGCTGGAACCTGGGCGGCCCGAATGTTACGCCTGATTTTGCGGCCAAACAATTAACATGGTCGGAGATTGATATAGCAGGCCCGGTCGAATATAAAGAAAAGCTCCCTGTTCCCAACTCCAGAGAGAATTATTATAAAGATATTTGCGTTCTTGCTTACCCTCAGAAAAAGCAAAATGGAACAGCGTCAGCTTTTAATGTACAAGCCGGCTCATCTCAGGAAAACCAGCCCGCAACTTATGCTGTAGATAAGGATGAAAATACATTCTGGGTTAGCTCTGGCGTTGAGCCCGGGCAGGGACCAACCCGCGACAAGCCCGAATGGCTTCAATTTTCCTTCGGTCAGCCTGTTACTGTTACCGGAATAAATATCCGGGGCAGAAGAGGGTACGGCCCGAAGACATGTTATCTGAAAACACAAGAAGGCCAAAAAACAAAAACCTGTAACCTGGCGGACGGGCAGGCCAATGAAATCAAATTCGACCCGATACAGGGTAAGATTTTTCAGATCGTTTTTGAAGATGCCTACGACCCGTACCATCCGGATTCTCCGAGAAATGTACAGGTTATCCAGTTAACTTTGCTGGACCAAAGTGGCAATCCTATTATTGACGAAAAGAAAGAAACAACAACAAAACCCATTGAAAACCTGAGATTAAAAGCCCTCGATAGAGAGCTTGGAATGTCCGCCCCGGATTGCCGTTACCTGCTCAACGGCCTGCCAAGCGTACCGGGTGAGCAGGATACGGGACTCGCGGAAATTCGCAACATTACTGAAATGATGACCCCGGATGGAACACTAACCTGGAGTGTCCCCGAAGGCAGCTGGACCGTACTGAGAATCGGTTATACTATTACCGATGCCCACGTTTCAACCTCCAGTGCCGACTGGCACGGACGTGTAATTGATTATCTAAGCAAAGACGCCTTCGACCGATATTGGAATGAAATAGTTGAGCCCCTGCTCGCCGATGCCGGGCCCTTGGTCGGCAAAGTGCTCAGACAGCTCGAGACCGACAGTTGGGAGTGCGGCGGAATGAACTGGAGCCCCGACTTCGCCGCTGACTTTAAGAAATATCGCGGATATGACACGATTCCATATTTACCGGTAATTGCAGGAAAAATTGTCGAAAGTCGAGAAGCCAGTAACGCTTTTCTTGCAGACTTCCGTAAAACACTCGGCGACTGTGTTGCGGATAACCACTACAAGGTCTTTGCCGAGTACGCGCACAAACACAATCTCGAAATTCAGCCTGAATCAGGCGGACCCCACGCAGGCCCGCTGGATGCGATTAAAAACCTCGGCAGAAGTGATATTATAATGGGTGAGTTCTGGATTCCTTCTCCGCATCGACCCCAGCCGGTCAATCGTTTTTACATCAAGCAGGCTGCATCGGTTGCTCACACTTACGGCAAAAAACTTGTGGCTGCCGAATCGTTTACCTCTATTGGACCCCACTGGAACGATGTATTATGGAAATCTTTGAAGTCCAGTATGGACCATGAATTCTGCTCCGGTCTCAATATGATATTCTTCCATACATTTACCTGCTCTCCTAAAGAAATGGGAATCCCCGGTCAGGAATACTTTGCCGGTACGCATGTCAATCCGCAGGTAACCTGGTGGCAGTATGCGGGCACATTTATTGACTACATTAACCGGTGTCACTATATTACTCAACAGGGCAATTTCATTGCCGATGTCCTATACTATTACGGCGACCATGTCCCCAACGTGGCACGTCTTAAAGAAGACGACCCCGCCAAGGTTCTGCCTGGATACGATTACGATTTGACCAGTGAAGAGCTTCTGCTACAGGTGAAAGTCGAAGACGGAAGAATCCTCGTTCCTGGAGGCGTCAGATACCGTTTATTAGCCCTGCCTGACCACAAAGTGCTTTCATTAGAAGCCCTGAAAAAGGTCGATGAGCTGCTCGGCCAGGGAGCCAATGTCGTCGGCCCCAAACCCGAAAGGCTTGTTAGCTTAGCAGGAGGTCAACAGGCACAACTACAGTTTAAAGAGCTTGCTGATAAAATATGGGGCGACACGCCGGAAGCCACAGGTAGCAGGAAGCATGGACAGGGAATCGTTTTCTGGGGCAAAACCGGCAGAGAAGTCCTGCAGGATATGAAAATTAAGCCCGATTTTGAAGTGAAAGACAATCCTCAGGCCGTGGTGGATTACATTCATTATACCATTGACGATGCGCACGTCTATTTCGTAAGTAATCAGACGGAAGATTCCCAAAATGTAACCTGCTCATTTCGTATTTCCGGCAGACAGCCGGAACTATGGGACGCCGTAACAGGAAAAACACGTAAAGCAGAAGCATTTAGCCAAAGCTCTGAACGAACTGATGTCCCGATACAGTTCGACCCGTATGGTTCGTATTTTGTGGTCTTTAGCGAGTCAATCCCGTCGAGCCAACAGGGCACGGCAAAATCCAATTTCCCGGATATGAATCCTGTACAGGACATTCAGGGGCCGTGGCAGGTCTCCTTTGACTCTAAATGGGGCGGCCCTGTATCTATCCAGTTTGAGGAACTGACCGACTGGGCAAAACATCCCAATACCGGAATTAAATATTACTCCGGAAAAGCCATGTATAAAAAGACATTTGCGTTTTCTCAAGTTGCCAAAGACAAGCGGTATTGGCTTGACCTGGGAGACGTTGAGGATATTGGAATCGCTGCTGTTCGATTGAATGGAAACGATATCGGTGTCCTCTGGACAAAGCCTTTTCGCACAGAAATCACCGCTGCCCTAAAGAACGGAGATAATCAGCTCGAAGTTGATGTTATCAATTCCTGGCGAAACCGTCTGGTTGGCGACCGTGACCTGCCGAATGAAAAACGCTACACAAAAACCAATATTGTAATCCGCAGGGAATGGGAGCTGCTTGGGTCCGGATTATTAGGGTCTGTCCAGATTCTGATTGAAAAGTAAGAAAAAACGATTACCGGATTTTATAATTGTCGCCGATTCACAAGTCCGGTAATCGTTTTCTTTTTTTAAAAAACGCCGCGAATGACTCTCAATAAGTCCATATGAGATAAGGACTTATATTTATTAGTATGGACAAAAACATTCTTTTCTGATATAATACAGGACTCTGACGAGTAATTTATCGAAGAGTAGTGTTGATGAAAAGATTATACACGCTAATTCTGCCTCTTTTATATTGCAGCGGCATCCTGGCCGCTGAATTATATGTACGCCCCGGTGACTATAATAATATCCAGTCCGCAATCAACGACGCGAATAACGGTAGTACAATCATAGTAGACCCCTGCACTTATTATGAAAATATCAATTTTCTCGGCAAAGCCATTACTCTTACCAGCACAAATCCCAACGAACCCAACATTGTCGCCGCTACTATTATAGATGGCTCATTGCCAGCCGATTCAAACTATGGCTCAGTAGTAACTTTTAATTCCGGCGAGGGTAATGATTCGGTGTTGACCGGCTTTACAATAACAGGGGGCACAGGTTCATGGCTGCAAATTTACTGGGAATTCAAAGGTTATCTATGGAACCGTTGCGGCGGAGGTGTCCTTTGCTATAACAGCTCATCTCCAACTGTCACCAAAAATGTATTTACAGGCAATATCGCAGGTCAGGGAGGCGGAATATATTTCTATGACCACAGCAACCCTTTGGTATCCAGTAACACATTTATAAATAACCACGCTGTCAAAGACCATGGTTTCGAGGACCCCGACCCCGAAGATGTGAATATCTATGACCACGGCGACGGCGGTGCTATCGTGGGTTTTCAATACTGCGATGCCACAATCACAAATAACCTGATTGAAAATAACAGCGCCGACTACTATGGCGGCGGCATTCATCTCCGCCAGTGGTCCGACGGCCTGGTTGAAGATAATCAGGTTATAGATAACAACGCAAAGCTCGGCGGCGGTATTCATATCACTTACACATCCGCTCCGACAGTCAGGGAAAACCTTATCAAAGACAACTACGCTACCAGCCTCGGCGGAGGCGGCATTTATATCTATTATTTATCATATCCGATTGTCGAAAGAAATCTGATAATACAAAACGAATCCACAAACGGCGCAGGCATCGGAACTTACTGGGAAAGTGAACCAATAATCCGAAACAATATCATAGCCGACAATATCAAAGGCGCAGGAATAATAATCAAAGGCGGCTCAATACCAATTATTACCCACAACACAATAGTCCGCAACGAGCCTTCGCCAATCAACGGCGGCGGAATAGAATGCCTAACCGATTCGATACCTGTCATCGAAAACAACATAATAGCTTTACATCAAAACGCTTTCGGCATTTACAATATCGATGGTATGCCGGCACCGTTAATAAGATATAACAATGTCTGGGGCAATGGCAACGGTAATTATAACTCCGTTATAGGCGACCAGACAGGCATTAACGGCAATATCTCCAAAGACCCGTGTTTCACCAATCCGGACAATGATGATTTTCACATAAACTACAACAGCCCCTGTATAAACACCGGAGACCCGAATTTTGCAGACTTCAATCAAACTGATTACGACGGCAAATCCAGAATCCTCGGTGAGTTTACAGACATAGGGGCCTGCGAAGCAAACACAGTCTGGAATATCACGGACAGCAGCCAGTTCAATACCATTCAGGGCGCGATAGACAACGCAAATAACGGTGACGTTATAGTCCTCACCATTGGCAGATATACCGGCAACGGCAACAGGGACATAGATTTTCACGGAAAAGCTGCAACTGTAAGAAGCATCGACCCGAATAATTCATCAATAACAGCTTCAACGATAATCGACTGCCAAGGCAGCCCAGCCGACGCACACCGGGGCTTTAATTTCCACAGCGGCGAAGAGCCAAACTCAATCGTCGAAGGCCTGACCGTAACAAACGCAGGCGGAAGCTTATGGGGTGCGATTTACTGCATTTTCGACAGCAGCCCGACTATAAGAAAATGCATCGTCCGAAATAACTCGATGCACGACCACGGCGGCGGTTTCTACTGCGGCTACGGCAGCAATCCACTCATTATCGACTGCATCATAACAGATAATACCTTTACCACGGTCGGCTACGGCGGTGCTATATACCTCTATCACAGCAGCCCGACTATTACAAACTGTATAATGATGAACAATTCCGCCGTTGGACACGGCAGGCACGGCGGCGGTATATGCTCCTGGGGCGACCAGGACGGCTCAAGCGACCCGGTCGTTACAAACTGCATTATAGCGGGCAACTCGGCAGGCCACCGCGGCGGCGGGCTTTATTCTTACTGGTGCAATCCGACTTATATCAACTGCACCGTCATCGGCAATAACGCCCTCGAAGGCGGCGGCATCGGCTCATTCAGAGAGGCTAATCCGCAGGTTATTAACTGTATCGTCCGCGACAATATCGCCCCGGACGGCAACCAGCTTGCCCTGATAAACACTATACGAGTCTGGCCGTGGAGCATAGGTACACAAATGTTCGTAAAATACAGCGACGTCGAAGGCGGATACGACGATGCTACTATCGACGCAGGCTGCACACTGAACTGGGGGCCTGGAAATATCGACGCCGAGCCGAACTTCGTCGATGCCGGCTGGTGGGATTTCATCACCACACCCAACGACCTCAACGATGCGTATTCTCTCGGCAACTACCATTTGCTGCCGGGTTCAGCCTGCCAAAACGCCGGCGATAACAACTCGTTGCCTCCTTACGCAACCCTTGACATCGATTATGAGCAGCGCATATTCGAGGAGAACGTGGATATGGGCGCCGATGAAATTATCACTAATCCTTACGACCTCAACTGGGACGGCATCGTGGATTTTAATGAGCTGAACTCCCTCACAACAGAATGGCTGCAAAGCGGCCCCGGATTAGAGACCGATTTTTACGAAGACCAGTTCATCGATTTTCATGATTTCGCACTTTTAGCCGAGCAGTGGTTCTGGAAAACAGGCTGGTACCATTAGCCCGGATTTTTCATTAACCGCGGAGACCGCCGAGTCCGCAAAGAAAAAAGGATATATCTAATGTTTTTATTCTGCAATAAGCTCTGTGTCCT
>JAFGGH010000045.1 GCA_016930645.1 Sedimentisphaerales bacterium | reverse complement strand
GCTCGACAAATTATGGGAATCGGGCGACATTAAGGATGCTATGACTTACGAAGAATACTTAGATTTCCGAAAAGCCATCGAATCCACCGATTGATTGAATTCTGGCAAAAATGTATTGAATCAAAACCAACGGCCTTTAGCTCCCTAAAGGCCATTTTTTTATCTTGCTGGCTAACGCTAAATAAATCTTTTCAAAGCTGCTGATAATCAGTTATAATCCCTACGATGCATTAATAAGCATAATGGTCTTTATGAAAGGACTCGAAAATGGCTGAGAATCAAAAAGGCACACAATTATTCGGCAATTTCCTGTTTCCAAAGATTTTCCAGACCTTCAGAATCGCTGTCAGTCTAAGCTCACTATTCATAGCATTTGCTGCGATTTTAATAATCTCGCTATGCGGCAAGCTGATGGACCTCGGCGGCTCGGTCGTAGTAGCGGAAGACGGCAGAACAAACGAGCTTCATATCTACATGCAGAATCCTTCCGAAGTAAGCAATTTTATCAAAGTAAATTCAGACAGCGGTAAAAGAGCGGGAGTTTATACTACAATATGGCGCCAAGCAGCCTATCAGTTCGAAAAGGCGGTTAATAATGTATTAACGCCGAATTTCAAAGCCGCGGCTGACAACGTCGCTGCGTATTTCAGGGCTATTGCCTGGGCATTTAAATATCATTTCTTTTACTCGCTGATATTTGCAGCTGTAAAACTTGTGATAATATGCATAGCAGGCGGTGCAATCTGCAGAATAGCCGCGCTCAAATTTACAAAAGGTGAAAAACCGGGAATTACCAATGCTCTGCGCTACAGCCTTAGTAAATTTGTTAGCTTTCTTGCGGCCCCGTTGGCACCGATAGCTATCACCGCGGTGCTTTCTGCTTGCATTATTGTTCTCGGCCTTTTAGGAAACATACCCTACGCCGGTGAAATAATCGTAGCTTTAGGCTCCATCCTCGCCCTTCTTGTAGGAGTATTAATAGCCATAGTTATAATCGGTACGGTCTCCGGTTTTGGCCTTATGTTCCCTGCTCTTGCTTACGACGGTCTTGACTGTTTCGACTCAATAAGCCGCTCCTTCAATTACATTTTTTCAAGACCGTGGAGAATGGGATTTTACACGGGCGTTGCTACGGTCTATGGCGCGATTTGTTATTTATTTGTTCGATTTTTCGCTTTTCTGGTACTGCTGGCCACCCGTTTTTCACTTGGCTTAGGTCTTTTTGAAAAGGCAGACGCAAAACTCGAGGCTATCTGGCCTATGCCAACCTTTACAAATCTTATGGCTACTGCATTTGAGTCAACCAGCGGAACCGAGTTCTTTGCAGCGTGGATTATACATACTTTTATTCTTATTATTCTTGGCTTGATTGTAGCGTTTATTCTCAGCTTTTACTTCTCAGCCAATTCCATTATATACGCCCTTATGCGTAAAAAAGTTGATAATGCGCCTCTTGATGAAATCTGCGAAGGCCCGGAACCTGCTCGTCCGGTTTCTGCTATCTCAGAGCAGGCCGAAGAAATTGAACAGGATGCAGCAGAACCAGAGTAGAGGTACAACTTGATTATAATTGCTGTCGGCTTAAGTCAAATCAGTTAAACTTTCGCCGTCTTTGCGAGAAGATATTCTTGTTTCGAAGGGAAATGTTTTTTACGGCCGTTCATACATATATTCTATCAAGTTGTAAGTCAAGACCGGAAAACCATTTACAAATAATGTGCAAGCTTGACATAATTATTCGCCCCTTTTATAATTCAATCAAAAGTATTTAATTTGAGCGTAATTATCTATGACAGAGGCCAAAACTCATTCGCAGAAAATAGAATCCAATCAAAAAGATTCATCTTCATCGATGAGCTTTTTTCTCAAATACCGTAGACCCCTCATCATTTGTGCGCACATTCTAACATTTGCAGCCTCACTGTTTTTGTCATTTTTACTTGCCGCCAATATGCAGCTCCGCCGGTCCTGGCTTGTAGAGCAATACCCAACTATGCTAATGGCTGTAATCGTCATCAAGTTAATTATTTTCGGACTATTTAAGCAGTATCAAGGCTGGTGGAGATATGTCGGCATCAGCGACCTGTTCGGAATTTTTCGTGCATCGCTTATCAGTACCGCTGTTATTGTCGGATTATGGTATGTTTTCCTATCCAATCCCGGCATCCGAACTATATCTCGCTTCGAACCTCTCAAAGATATACCCCAAGCTGTGTTTATGGCGGATATGTTCGGCACTATATTGATACTGGCCGGACTGCGTATGGCCATAAGGCTTTACCACGAGGAATTTAGAACGGTAGAAACCGCAAGGCTAAAGAAATTTCTAATAGTCGGGGCCGGCAACGCCGGCGAGGCTTTGCTGCGGGAAATGCACCGTATGACGGTCGCACAGTATGCGGTAGTGGGCTTTATCGACGATGACCCTGCAAAAAAAGGAATTAACATACACGGAATTCCTGTTCTGGGAACTGTTGAGCAACTGCCTCAGATTTGCGAAGAATACAGCATAGATGAAATTGCCATCGCAATTCCTTCGGCGACACATAAGCAGCTCAGACGCGTTATTCAGGTCTGTGAAGGTACAAAAATACGATTCAGAACGGTCCCCTCAATTACTGACATAGCTTCCGGGAAATTAAGCGTTTCACAAATACGTGACGTCGATATTAACGACCTGCTCGGACGCCAAGCTGTTCAGCTCGATTTGAACCTGATTGAAGACTACCTGCGGGATAAAGTTATCCTTGTAACCGGGGCCGGCGGTTCCATCGGCTCGGAAATGTGCCGTCAGGTTTGCAACTTCGAGCCTAAAAACCTGCTGCTTGTTGAGCAGGCTGAAAATCCCCTTTTTATTGTAGAAAGGGAGCTTTCCAGTGAATTTCCCAAAACTAATATGAAAGCGATTATATGCGATATCACAGATACAACAAGGGTGGAAAATATCTTCCAGACATACAAACCCGATGTAGTAATACACGCAGCCGCTCATAAACATGTCCCACTGATGGAAACAAATCCCGGTGAGTCGATTAAAAACAATGTAGTTGGAACACGTGCAGTCGCAGACGCCGCGGATAAATACAGTGCAAAAAACTTTGTAATGATAAGCACCGACAAAGCCGTAAATCCAACATCTCTTATGGGCTCTTCAAAACGTATAGCCGAGATGTACATTCAGGATTTAAACAGAACAAGCAATACTCATTATGTTACTGTGCGTTTTGGTAATGTCCTCGACTCAAACGGTTCAGTGGTTCCTATTTTCAAAAAACAAATCGCTGACGGCAGACCGGTCACCGTAACTCATCCTGATATGAAAAGATACTTTATGACTATTCCCGAAGCCAGCCAGCTTGTTCTTCAGGCCGCCGCGATGGGCCAAGGCGGCGAAATCTTCGTCCTCGATATGGGAGAGCCTGTAAAAATTGTTGACCTGGCACGCGAACTTATAACCCTAAGCGGTTTCAGGCCTGGTGAGGATATCGAAATCATCTTTACAGGGACCAGGCCCGGCGAAAAGCTCTTCGAAGAGCTCTCAATAAAGGGAGAAGATATGCTTCCTACACGCCACCCAAAAATCGGTATATGGAAGAATATACCGGTTGACAGAGATACGCTGCATAGCCGCATCGAAGAGCTTATAAATACAGCGCAAACCCAGGACTACGAAAAAATAGTGAGTAAAATCAAGAACATTATCCCCGAATATTTAGGCAACACTCACAATAACTCATTGAATTAAAAAAGGCCGCCTCATCGACGGCCTTAAAAGATGCCCCAACACATCTCAATTACTAATTATTTGCATGCTCGGTATTATCCTGTTGCTGATTTTCATTTTCCCTCGGATGTGCATGGTCGTAAACTTCCTTGAGCTTATTGGTGGTTAAATGTGTATAAATCTGCGTTGTCGATAACGACTGGTGTCCAAGCAGCTCCTGCACGCTCCGCAGGTCCGCACCGTTATTCAGCATATGTGTGGCAAAACTGTGCCTGAGCGTATGTGGGCTTATTGCCGGGTCAAGACCTGCTATTTTAAGATATTTGTCCATTTTTCTGCGAACACTTCTCGTGCTCAAACGCTTGCCATGTTTGTTGACAAACAGTACTTTCGGGTCAAAATTCGGATTGCTTTGCGCTCTTTTGTTCCTGAATTCTATATAGTGCTGAATTATCTGCAAAGCGGACGAGCTTATCGGTGATATTCTCTCCTTTTTGCCCTTGCCCCTGACGTGGATAACCTCACCGAGAAAATCAGTGTCATCTATATTAAGAGCCACCAGCTCGCTGACCCTGATACCTGTGCTGTAAAGCACTTCCATAATGGCTCTGTCCCTTGCTCCAAGCCAATTTTCAAGAGGCGGCGTCTCCAGCAGCCTTTTTACCTCTTCGTACTCGAGGAATCGAGGCAGCCTCTTTTCCTGCTTGGGAGTCCTTACTGCGGTAACGGGGTTGCTGCTTACGCTGTTCCTCTTCAGCAGGAATTTATAAAAGCTTCTCAGCGTTGCAAGCTTCCTTGCAATTGTGCTCTTGGAATACTGCTTCTCATTCAGATGAGCCAAATAACCCCTGACTGTGTTTACATCCACACTAAGCAGAGACTGCCTGGTTTCTGTTTTAGTTTGCAAAGCTGTCGCTGAACCTGAATGTCCCGTGCCTTCATCGCTCATTGAAGAGCCGGTATGGCTTTGTCCTTTTCCCTTGTCTGCAAGGTATTCTGTAAATTGAACCAGGTCCGCCCCATAGCATTTTGCTGTATGCCCGGAAAAATGCTTCTCGAATTTCAGATAATTAAGAAAATCATTGACAACTGCACTATTTTCCATAGTTTTCCTACCTTAATCAGCCTTACAGGTTATTACTTTCCAATTCTTTCTCTTTGTTTGCATACAACAGTTCATCAGCCTGGAATATTAACGATTGTGTCAGTTTGAAGCTCAAAACAGCGGCATCAAACCAGTCAAATCCCGTACGCTGGTCTTTAGCTTGTGATACCAACGCATCTATCAATTCATCTTCTCGTCCATCATCATAACGAAAGATGAATTTTTCTCTTCCTTTGCTCAATGTTAATTGTCTTTGTCTTTTGTTCATCAACTCACCTTATGTAGGCAAACAAATCACTTATTGTATTTATCGGCCTATGAAAAGCAGACTAAAGAACAAAAACGAAAAAATCGAAGAAAATTGATAAAATCATTTCTGTAACAAAAACTACAAGGATTTTATCGGCCAATGAATGCTGACACTTTACAAAAACAGTACAATTTTAGGATAAAATTTTTATTTAAGTGCCGTCCGGTAAGGTTTTTAAAGTGATTTGAAGTAAACTATACCCTCAGTTTCAACCGCCTGTATCAGTCCCTCATTTTGCAAAGACTCTATATACTTGACAGCCTCATTTCGTACCAGCCCTAATCCCCTGCAGAGGTCCTCAAGACTGCAGGGACGGCGTCTGAGCATATCAAGAACATCCTGCCGAGTTCTTTTAATTCCGATGTACATCGGGGAAGTTTTATTGCCCCAGTTGCCCGGAGTGATTATCTCACAATCCTGACCTAATTGATTTGCTATCTCTAAAAGACGTTTAGAATCCACCTTTTTAATGTTATTATCGGCGGTTGGCCTTGCCACAGAATTGAGCTGGATTTTGTCGGGCTTTATCTTTGCAATTGCTGACTTAATCTTTGCTATCTGTCCGGCTTCTGTATTGAATCCTTCTACGATGAACACCTCAAGCCAGATTCGGCCTTTATACTGCCGCCTGAATTCGCTTAAACCGGCAACGACGTTTTCAATACTGATACCGGCGTAAGGCCGATTTATCTTTTCAAACTCCTCCTGCCCCGCCCCATCGAGTGACGGCAAAACCAAATCAGCCTTGCTGCAATCGGCTCGTACCGATTCATCATAAAATAAAACTCCGTTGGTCAGCACAGCCACCGGAATATCCGTCATAGATTTGATTTTTTCTATAAGCTCCCCTAACCTGCTGTGAAGTGTCGGTTCCCCGGAGCCGCTTAATGTGATATAATCAGCCTGCACTTTCCTGTCGAGATAGGTCTTTAATTCCGCCAGCACATCTTCAATTGGTGCGTACTGGCTCCTTTCAATAGTCTTTTCCGTAGTTCTGCCGAGCTGGCAATATACACAATCGAGCGGACAGACCTTAAAAGGAATTATATCCACACCCAGACTCAATCCAAGCCGGCGTGATGGTACCGGGCCGAATACATACCTTTTTTCAGTATTTTTCTTATTTTTGTCTGACAATTTCGAATATCTCTTTGCAAATCTTCAAAGTATCTTCAGCCCACTCAATCGGCATAATACACGCTGAGTCGGATTTTGCTTTTTCCGGCTCGGTATGCACCTCAAGAAAAAGTCCATTGGCTCCCGCCGCTACTGCTGCTCGTGCCAGAATTGGTGACACTTCTCTTTGGCCGCCGCTTTGAGTCCCAAGGCCGCCCGGCATCTGAGTACTATGGGTCGCGTCAAAAACAACCGGACAGTCAAGCCCCTTCATAATACTGATACCGCCCATATCATTGACCAGCCTGTTATAGCCGAAAAAAGTTCCCCGCTCGGTAAGCAAAACTTTTTCATTACCACAGTCTCTGATTTTTTGTACGGCAAAGCCCATTTCCTCAGGCGACATGAACTGCCCCTTTTTAACATTAACAGGTTTACCCGTTTGCCCGCAGGCACACAACAAATCCGTCTGTCTGCACAAAAAAGCCGGCACCTGGAGACAATCCACAACATCAGCGACGCTTTTGACCTGATTAGCTTCGTGAACATCTGTTAATACCGGTATAGAAAATTCACTGCGTATTTTTGAAAGCACCTTCAGCCCTTTTTCAAGGCCGGGACCCCGGTAGCTCTTGATACTGCTTCGGTTTGCCTTATCGAAACTTGCCTTGAATACCAAGCCGACACCCACTGAATCGGTAATTTCAACAAGTTTCGCCGCAATATCCCGACAGGCCTGTTCATCTTCGATAACACACGGCCCTGCTATTACAAATAAATCCTCTTTAAGACCGATTCTAACAAGCTTATTAACAGAACCAGCACCAATTTGAAAACTATTATGCTTCATTTAACTATTCACTATTAACTAACAACTATTTCAATATTCTCTTAATTCTGGTTCTAATGCCAGCTGGCTTGGCACCGGCCAGGACAAGAACCTTAACTGCCTGAGGTATAATCTCTATCTTGACAGGCAGGACTGGTCCCGGGTCACCGTCAATCTCAGACAATATATTTTTACAAGAAGAGCTGATTGTAATCTTCGCTCCCTGCGTATATATAACATCGCTCCGGTTCCAGTGCCTTTTTATTAACGTCAAAGCCGCATGTTTGAGCAGCCTGAACCTGGTTTTGCACTTGTAAATGCAAACATCCAAAAGCCCATCTTTGTAATCAGCCTCATGAAGAATATTAAGCCCAAGAGCATACCTCGAAATATTACCGACAAATACAAGCCCTTGCCCTTCAAATATTACTTTACCATCAACCTTGACTTTCATCGGCTCAAATTTATGCGACCAGAAAACTCTCCACAAAGGCCAGAAATAATCCATATGAGTTATATGCCCGTCCCGCCAGTTATGAACCCTGTCCACAACCAGCCCGTCAAATCCAAAGCCTGCTATCGAAGTAAAACACTTGCCGTTTATGCTTCCAACATCAAGGTCTGTCCTGTGGTCTTCTTCAAAAATCCTGATAATTGTCTCGATTTTCTCATCATAACCCAGCTCACTGGCAAGAAGATTTTCCGTGCCTTCAGGAACAATTAAAAGCGGTTTGTCCGAACCTTCCAGGCCGTGTATTACTTCTCTTATCGTCCCGTCTCCGCCCACCGCCACTACTAAAGCACAATCATAATCCACCGCGGCCTCGGTAGCCAGCTCACAAGCGTGCTCCAGAGATTTAGTAAGATTCGCTCTTACTTCAAATCCCCTGCCGGTAAAATAATATTCCAGCGGCCTGCAGTTTATCCTGCTGTGGCTTGACCCGGACTTTGGATTAACTATAAAACAAATATATCCGTCTTTCGGCTCAATCATAAACTTTATCGAATAATCCTAAACAACTATATTGACCAGACGCGACTTAATTACAATCACTTTCTTAGGCTGCTTACCGCCCAAAGCTTGTTGGACTTTCTCGCCAGCCATCGCTTTTTCCTTAATCTGCTCATCGCCCGCCTCGGCCGATACGATTATTTTGTCCTTTATCTTACCGTTGACCTGAACAGCAAGCTCGATTTCTTTTTCTTTTGTTAACTGCTCGTCATATTCCGGCCACGCTTCATACGCCAGAGTATCATTATGTCTCATCCTATGCCAAAGCTCCTCTGCAATATGCGGAGCAAAAGGTGACAGAATCAATATCAGCTTTTCAATAAGCTGTTTTGGCAGCGTCTTTTGTTTGATAAGATGATTAAGGCAAATCATCATCTGGCTTATAGCGGTATTAAAACCGAAACTTTCAATGTCATTCGTAACCTTCTTTACCGTCTGATGAACGATACGCATAGTTTCTTCGTCAGCATCGGCATCCTTGATTGCGTCGGAAATGTTACCTGTATCTTCATCTATTATCAATCGCCATAGTCTCTGCAAAAAACGATGGACACCCTCGACTCCCTGCATACTCCAGGGCTTAACAGCTTCCAGCGGCCCCATAAACATCTCGTAAAGCCGCATCGAATCGGCGCCGTAATCGGCAATCACCTTATCGGGATTGACTACATTGCCGCGGCTCTTGCTCATCTTCTGTCCGTCCTCGCCGAGAATCATCCCCTGATTGACTAATTTATGGAACGGCTCTTTCGTGCTGACATATCCTAAATCATAGAGAAACTTGTGCCAGAATCGTGAATACAACAAATGCAGAACCGCATGCTCGGCCCCGCCGACATACAAGTCCACATTCATCCAGTACTTTTCTTTTTCCTTATCCCAGCCGCACTTATCATTGTCGGGGTCAAGATAACGAAGATAATACCAGCAGCTTCCCGCCCATTGCGGCATTGTATTGGTTTCCCGCCTGGCTTTGCTGCCGTCGGACAAAGTAACACTTAGCCAATCCTTTGCGTTGGCAAGAGGCGGCTCGCCGGTACCGCTTGGCTTATAATCTTCCACCTCCGGTAAAATCAGCGGCAATTTATCCTCTGGAATACTTATTATCTCGCCGCTTTCCTTGTGCAAAAGTGGAAACGGCTCACCCCAATACCGCTGCCTGCTGAAAAGCCAGTCTCGCAGCTTATAATTTATAGCCTCTTCGCCTAAGTCCATCTCCGCCAGCCACTCCGTAATTTTTTCCTTAAACTGTGCCGTGCTGAGCCCGTCAAATTTCCCGCTGTTAATCGCCGTCCCGTCACCAATAAAACAAGCCTGTCCTTTTTCAACCTGTCCAGCCAGCTCGGCATCATCAGGCTTGACTACCGCGATAATCGGCAAATCAAATTTCTTTGCGAATTCAAAGTCACGCTCATCATGAGCAGGCACCGCCATAATCGCACCGGTACCATAGCTGATAAGAACATAATCGCTTATCCAAATCGGAATCTTCTCATTATTAACCGGATTAATCGCGTAAGCTCCAGTTGCGACACCGGTCTTTTCCTTAGCTAAATCCGTTCGGTCCAAATCGCTCTTTTTCGCGGCTTCTTCGCGATACCTTTTTATCGCTTCCCTGCAATCATTCGTTGTAATCTTATCGACCAAAGGATGCTCCGGCGCCATTACCATATAAGTAGCGCCGAAAAGCGTGTCAGGCCGGGTTGTAAATACCCGTATCACATCGTCATACCCATCTATCGCAAAATCGACCTCAGCTCCGATGCTCTTGCCTATCCAGTCTTCCTGCAGCTTCTTAATCGAGTAAGGCCAGTCAACCTCCTTCAAATCATCGAGCAGCCTCTCGGCGTATTTGGTTATACGCAACATCCACTGCCGCATCGGTTTTCTTATTACCGGATGTCCCCCTCGCTCACTCAAGCCACCCACTACTTCCTCATTCGCCAGTACCGTCCCAAGTTCCGGGCACCAGTTAACCGCCACTTCCGCTTCATAAGCTAAACGATGCTCATCGATATACTTTTGCTTTTCTTCTTCATTTAGCCCCTGCGGTATCGGTAACTGCTCAATCGGTTTTGCTTTTTGCTCGGTTTCATCAAAGTAACTATTAAAAAATTTGATAAAAATCCACTGTGTCCACTTGTAATAATCAGGGTCTGTTGTATTGACTTCTCGGTCCCAATCATAGCTGAATCCGAGACTCTTTATCTGACGCCGAATATTATCGATATTCTTTTCGGTAGTAATTTTCGGATGAGTACCCGTCTGAACCGCGTATTGCTCGGCAGGCAGTCCGAACGCGTCGTAGCCCATCGGGTGCAGAACATTGAATCCCTTCAATCGCTTGTATCGAGCTACAATATCACTTGCCGTATAACCCTCCGGATGGCCTACATGCAAACCCTGACCGCTTGGGTATGGAAACATATCAAGGACATAATACTTGCTTCTGGAATTATCGCAATCCACAGCACGAAAAGTCTTGTTTTCGTCCCAGTACCCCTGCCATTTCTTCTCTATGCTGTTAAAATCGTATTTTCCCGTATTGTCGCTCATCTGCTCATCCACTCATTTCAATGATAAACTGATGATTATACCCCATTAGAATAGATATGTAAATGCAAGCTTGCCCGCCGAAGGCGGGAATATTTACCTCCCCGGTTGCGACGTGCTCCGCCGCGGCGAGCGGCCTTTGCCTCGCCGGCCTGTCGCACGCTTGCGTGGATATTTCCCGGGGTGTTTGGACTTTTGGGGCTTTTGCTTTACCAGGGGCTCGGCAGGCGTAAGATTCATCTGCCTTGCAGGAATGTTCACCGATAAAATCCTCGCCTTAATCCTGTCACCGAGGTGAATATTATAACCGGTATTTAAGCCCACGATGCAATAACCTTTCTGGTCGAATTTCCAGTTATCATCGCCGAGCTCTTCAAGCTGTATCAGGCCTTCAATGCCGTATTTCTTTGACCTGGCGAAAACACCGAATCCCGCCATCCCCGTAACAACACAATCCAGCTCATCGCCGATATGCTTTTGAAGCATCTGCAGAATCAGCACGGCCTTAAGTTCACGTTCGGCGTCTTCGGCGCGCTCCTCGGTAAAGGTGATATGTTTGCCAATCTCGTTTAAACCGCCTGTACCAACCGCCTCAATATCTTCACCCCGCAGATGAGAATCCAAAATCCGATGCACAAGCAAATCGGCGTATCTCCTGATTGGGCTGGTAAAGTGACAATAATGCCTGCCTGCCAGCGCGTAATGACCTATATTCATCGGCGAATACACCGCCTTTTCCAGACTGCGTAATACCAGCAGGTTGACCGCAAGCTCGCAGTCCTTCCCCTGTACCGATTCAAGGAGCGATTGTAGTGTAAACCGGTCGGGATTTTTCCCAAGCTTTATTCCTAATGTTTTAAGCAATCTTGCAAGCTCCTTAAATCCCAGCTCATTCGGCTCAGGATGAATCCGCCGCATAAATACAATATTAAGGCCGTCTATCAATGACGCGACCGCCTCATTGGCCTCAACCATAAACATCTCAATTATCGTATGAGGATAGCTCGTATCAGCCGGTTCGGCGTCAACAACCTGGCCGGCGTTATCGAATATCAATTCAATCTCCGGTAAATCAAGATGCAGCATCCCGTTTTTCTTTCTGCGCTGCTCGATTATCCGGGAAAGAGCTTCCATCTCCTTCAGTAAACCAATGAACTCTTTTGAAAAGTCTTTGGTATGTCCTTTGAGAATCCTGTCAGCCTGTCTATACGTCAGCCTTGCCGACGAACATATAATCGAATTGGCAAACCGCCTGTTGAGAATCTTGCCTTCGTCGTCATAAGTAATATAAACACTTTTGCAGTATCTTTTCTGTTTAGGCTGCAAACTGCATATGCCGTTACTTAAAATCTCAGGCAGCATAGGTATCGTCCGCTGCGGAAGATACACGCTGTTACCCCGCAGCTTCGCTTCTTCATCAAGCGAAGTGTCGGTAGCAATAAAACTGCTCACATCGGCGATATGAATGCCGAGAACCCGATTACCGTTTTGGTCCTTATCCAGGCTTATTGCGTCATCGAAGTCTTTCGCGTCTTCAGGGTCGATTGTGATAATCGTTTTACCGCATATATCTTCCCGCTCTCCAATATCATCCGGCTTAAAATTTTCTGCCGCCTTGCGCGCCTGTTCCAGGTGCTCACTGGAAAATCCATACGGTATATGGAACTGCCTTATCACCGATGCTATTTCAGACTCATACCGCCCCGCCTTGCCGAGCATTTCAACGATAACTCCGTTTGCGTGATGCTGCTCTGTAGGATATGAAAGAATTTCAACAACAACCTTATCTCTAGCCCGCGCGTTTTTTGCGCTGATGTCCTCAATGAAAATCGGCTCGGTGAAACTCTTGCCGTCAGGCTGGACATACCAGTTCTTACCATCTGAAAGTAAAGTTCCGACAAAACGATTTTGGGCCCGTTCTAAAATTTCCACAATCCTGCCGGTATAACGCAACTGGCCCTGGCGTTTACCTGTCCTGAGCTTAGCCTGCACTGAGCCTGGCCGAAGTGCCGAAGGGACTTTTTTCAGTACGCGGGCCTCGACTATATCGCCGGTCATCGCACCTGCCGTTTCATTCGGAGGAATAAACAAATCACCGTATGTATTCGCCTGTAAAGGGACGATAAAACCAAAGCCCTTCGGATTGGCCCTGAATGTACCTGTTATTCTTGTTGATATCGCAGGCAGTGTAATAAAATTGCCCGAACCGATTACAACCTGCCCACTTTCACGAAGCTCATCGAAAGCCTTCTTAAATTCGCTAAAATCGGCATTACTTATACCAAGACTCTTCGCCAACGCCGCAAGCTTGACGGGCTGATAATCCCGCCGCTGTAATATCTGTAATATCCGTTCTTTGAATAATTCAATCATTATTTGCCCTTCGTCATTGAGAGTCTCGATTTATCATGAAAGAAGTTATTATACTGTCATTGTCGCACAAGCGGGAATATATTTTCGCAGAACCAAATATGCAATACGAAACAAAATTCTTGCAATTTGCCTCTTCTTTGTTATCATAAATCGGCTCTGTAACACTTAATATGCCGCTATTATGGTACGGGAGCAGCCGTGTCAAAGCAGAAACAAAAAAATGGATGGTTCGGTACATTCTCAGACAAGCTCGGCAGTCTCTGGATTTTTGGCAAACGAAAAACCAGAAAAAGCCAGATAAAAGAAAAGCTTCGCAGCCAAAACGAAATGCTCGAAACCATCATCGAATCATTGACCCATCCTTTCTTTGTCGTCGATACTGAAAACCTGACTGTCCGCCTTGCCAACACCGCCGCAAGTAAAATGGCTGACATTTTCGGCGAAATAAAATGCTATGCTCTGAATTGGCAAGACCATAAAAAATGTGGCACGAAAGATCACCTTTGTCCCATCGATACCGTAACTGTTACAAAGAAATCCGTCACCATCGAACACACCTGCCGCGACAAAGACGGCAACATCCGTTATGCCGAGGTCAACGCCTATCCGGTCTTCGACAAAAATGGAAACGTCTCCGAAATTATCGAATACTGGCTTGATGTCACCGACCGCAGGCTGGCAGAGGAGAAAATCGAAAGTCTGGCAAAGTTCCCCGCCGAAAATCCGAATGCCGTTATCCGCATCTCAAAAGACGGCCATGTCCTTTACACAAATACCCCCGGATTAGACATACTTAAAGACTGGAACTGCAGGGTTGGTGGATATATTCCGCATAGCTGGAAGCAGTATATTGACAGAATAATGAAAAATAATAAAAACGAAACGCTTGAAATCGATGCGCCGGACAGGTCCTACAGCTTTACTTTCGCACCAGTTGCCGAGGCCGATTATATTAATATTTACGCCACCGACATCACTCAGCAAAAAAAAGCTGAGGACGACCTGCGGAGATACAGAGAGCACCTCGAAGAGCTTGTCGCAGAACGTACCGAAGAGCTTACAGAAGCAAACAAAAAGCTTACCGAAGAAATCCAGAACCGCATCTGGCTCGAACGTGAAATCCTGAATATCAGCGAGCAGGAGCAGCGTCGAATCGGCCAGGAACTGCACGACAGCCTCGGCCAGCAGCTAATAGGAATCGCATTTATGACAAGGGTATTACAACAAAAACTTCAAAAAAAGAAAATTAAAGAGACAGAAGATTTATCTGCTATAGCTAAACTTGTTAACGAAGCCACAGACCAGGCGCGCAGCCTGGCGAAGGGACTGCATCCTGTTGATATTGATTCCGGTTCTCTGTCGTCTTCGCTGCATGAACTGGCAGTCAGTACCGAAAAGCTGTTCGGAATCAGGTGCGAACTTAATTATACCGAAGCACTCAAAGTCACCGACACCGAAGCCGCTGTACACATATACCGCATAGCACAGGAAGCCGTAACAAACGCAATAAAACACGGCAGGACGAGAAATATCAGGATATCACTGGCAAAATCGAATAATAAAGCTATAATGATAATAGAAAATGACGGCAAAGATTTTCCAAGTAAATTTGAAAAGCGCGGTGCCGGAATGGGCTTGCAAATTATGGACCATCGGATAGACTTAATAGGCGGAGAATTGACGATACGGAAAGGCTCTAAAGGCGGCACTGTTTTGACATGCACTTTTCCATTGGCGCTGAATCAATAAATATTTTCGGGCAGGAAGAAAATGGTAAAAGAAGACAAAACAAAAAAAACTCGAATCATTGTTGTCGATGACCATCCAATTGTAAGGCAGGGTCTAAGCCAGCTCATCAATCACGAGCCGGATTTAGAAGTCTGTGCCCAAGCGGAAGATGCCCCTCAGGCAATGTCCTTAATCAAACAGTTTAAACCCGATGTCGCCATAGTCGATATTTCATTAAAAGAATCAAGCGGCATGGAGCTGATAAAAGATATCAAGACAAGTTATCCGTCTGTTTCCATACTCGCATTGTCTATGCACGATGAGTCACTATACGCCGAGCGTGCCCTACGTGCCGGCGCAAAAGGCTATATAATGAAATCCGTCGCAACCGAAAAGGTCGTTGACGCAATCAAACAAATCCTTGCCGACAGGATTTATGTCAGTGACAAAATGTCCGCAAAAATGATGCGCAAAATGGTAGGCGCCGGTCCCGAAGTCGGTGCTTCAGCTATCGAAAGGCTAAGCGACAGAGAGCTTGAAGTATTCACCCTTATCGGCCAAGGCAACAGTACTCGAAAAATAGCCGAACACCTCCACCTCAGCGTCAAAACAATTGAAACTTACAGGGCGCACATTAAAGAAAAATTAAACCTCACCGACGCCACAGAACTTTTACAATACGCTATCCGCTGGGTAAACAGCAAAACCACCGAGTAACATCTCATTTTTTCCCAAGCCAGCTCGCCCCGCAGGTAACATCAACTTTAAGGGGAACATCAAACCGAATCGCGCCGGTCATCTCTTCACTTATCCACTTGGAGTGCTTTTTCGCTTCCTTCGAAGGTACCTCAAATACAAGCTCATCGTGAATCTGCAGTATCATTTTTACAGGCATATCTTCCGATTCAATTCTCCTTTGAATATTAATCATCGCGACCTTAATCAAGTCCGCCGCCGAACCCTGTATCGTCGTATTAACGGCAAGCCGCTCGGCCTGTGACCGCTTCAGCGAATTTTTACTGTTGAGATTCAGGATTTTCCTCCGCCTGCCGAGAATCGTCTCGGCGTACCCGCTTTTGCGAGCGTCTTCGATAACTTTACACATAAAATCCTTTATCGAGCTGTACCGCGCAAAATAACCTTCAATAAATTCTTTCGCCTCAGCCTGACTTATCCCAATCGTTCGAGACAGTCCGAAAGCACCCTGCCCATAAATCAATCCGAAATTTACCGCTTTGCAGCGCGAACGCATATCCCTGGTCACTTCATCAATCGGCACATCGAAAATCTGTGAAGCTACAAAGCTGTGAATATCCTTATCTTCGGCAAATGCCCTGCAAAGCTCTTTGTCTTTTGAAAAATGTGCCAGCAGCCGCAGCTCAATCTGAGAATAATCAGCGCTTAATAAATAATCGTTTTTCTCCGCAGGCACAAATGCCTCACGAATCTGCCTGCCCAAATCGGTACGAATCGGAATATTCTGCAAATTGGGGTTGCTGGAACTCAATCTCCCCGTTACCGTAACTGTCTGATTAAAGGATGCATGCACTCTGTTGGTTCGCGGATTTATCAACGTCCCCAGCTTATCGACATAAGTATTTTGCAGTTTGCTGATTTGCCGGTATTGCAAAGCCAAATCCGCTATCGGGTGCTGCTCGGATAATTCTTCCAAAACACCGGCATCCGTGCTCCGCCCCGTTTTGCCAACCTCAATTGATTCCAAACCAAGCCTATCGAACAGAATTTCCGCTAACTGCTTCGGCGAATCAATGTTAAAAACCGTTCCAGCCTCTTTAAAAATCTTTTCGGAGATTTCTTTCCTCTCACTTTCGAGTCTGCCCGACATCTTCTTAAGCAACTGCACATCCAGCGAAACGCCGTTATATTCCATCTCGGCAAGGACTGCCACCAACGGCATCTCGACTTCTTCAAACAGTTTCTTGATTTCAGGCTGCTCTTCCAGATGCTCTTTCAGATATTCGTACAATCGAAATGTAATGTCCGCGTCCTCTGCTGCATATTCACAAGCAGCCTCGGTATCGACCATATCAAACGTTAGCTGATTCTTGCCTTTACCGATAAGAGCTGAAATACCAATACACTCATAATCCAGAAAATCCTCAGCCATAGAATCCAGACCGTGACTTCTCCGCAAAGGGTCAAGACAATACGAAGCAACCATAGTATCGAAATAAATCCCGCCCAAAGGCATACCGGCGTTTCTCAATACGAGCAAATCGTATTTGATATTCTGGCCGATTTTTTTTATTTTCTCATCAGCCAATATCGGCGCAAGCTGAGATTTTATTTCAGATAGCTCAAGATGACTTGTCCCCAGCGGCGCCCTGACCGGCAAATAATATCCTTTTCCTGCTTCCCAGCTAAAGCTCATCCCAACCAAATCGGCACGCATAGCGTTTATCGCGGTTGTCTCCGTATCAACCGCAAAAAGCCTTTGCTTTTTAAGCTCGGATAAAAACTTGTCGAATTTCCCGGGCGTATCGATTAATTCATAATCACCTTTAGCGTTCTTTTTTACGCTTGTTTGCTCTTTTATAATCTTGGCAGGCTTTTCCGTTCCCTTTGTAACCGGATGCAAACCAAGCTGAGTCATCAGCCTTACAAAATCAAGCTCTGTAAAAATCTCCGCCAAAGCCTCATTATCGAATTTCTTTACCGCGAATTTTTCCTGATTGATATCAACCGGTGCGTTGCGGTCGATTTTGACAAGTTCTTTGCTCAGTTCCACAACTTCAGCCGATGCCCTCAGATTATCCCCCCGTTTGCCTTTTATCTCATCGGCGTGTTTATATAAATTATCGATTGAGCCGTACTGCTGTATCCATTCCAATGCTGTTTTGGGCCCGACATCAGGCACTCCCGGTATATTGTCCGATGTGTCACCCTGAAGCGCAAGCACATCGATAAACTGCTCCGGCGTCATATTCATATCTTTTTTCATCGATTCAAGATTCGTTATTTCACCGGTCTTTATGTCGTATGTCTTGACGTGCTTATCCAAAAGCTGGAGCATGTCCTTGTCTTTGGAGCAGATATAAACATCAATACCTTTTGCCGAAGCCTTCGTCGCAATAGTGCCTATCAAATCATCCGCCTCAAAACCGCTGCAGCGCAGCATCGGAATATTCATAGCCTCAAGTATTTCTTCTATCCTGCCAATCTGGACCGGCATATCGTCGGGCATCGGAGGCCGGTGCGCCTTATATTCTTTATAAATCTTCGTCCGAAAGCTCGGCTCTTTTGAATCCATTGCGACTATGAGCATATCAGGCTTGGCCTCGTTGATAAGCTTTAGCATTGCGGTAGTGAAGATATAGGTCGCCTTGGTCGGCTCCCCGGCGGGACTGGTCAGCCGCCCCCGCATAGGTGCGTAATACGCCGCATAGATATGGGCATGCCCGTCAATAATATAAAGCGTCTTTGCCATTTAACATAACTTTATTGATTGGCCGCTTTGCTGTCAAGGTATAAGAGAAATGCTGTAAGAACATATCCAGAGAGTGAATAAAAATTATGATTTCTTGTTTTATCGTTTTTCCATCAGCACAATATTGAGATTATCTCTTGCCTTAGTATAATCCGGTTTGACTTCAAGGGCCTTTTTAAAATGTTCAATAGCTTTGTCATATTTGCCTTGTTCGTAAAGCTTACCACCAAGACTGTTATGGGCTAAAGCCAGACCAAATATTGCTTTGTCGAAATCAGGATTAATTCGTAACGCTTCGGAACAATGGTAAATAACCTCGTCAAATCTGCCCTGCTCGGAAAGCGGCCCCGCTAAACAAAAATGCGCCATGTAATTATCTTCCGTCACGTCGAGAGCGTGCGTAAATACAGTCTCGCTGTTTCGCCAATGACCAAGCTGAAAGTATGTGCGTACCAACACAGCAGATATAATCAATAAAGCCGAAACAAAAAGCACAATATTCCTGTATCGCCATTTTCCAAACAGCTCCGGCACGCCCCATGCAATCATAATAAATAATCCAATCATAGTAACATAGCTGTAACGGTCGGCAAAAGCCTGTCGCCCAACCTGCACCAAGCCGATAACAGGCAATAATGTTATGAGATACCAGAGCCAACCCGTAACCAGGTATCGCCTTGATGATGCGAATCGAAGCACAAAAATTGTTACTGCCAATAGAACGGCAAACGCCACAATAACATATAAAATCGATATGCCTTGAGATGAGTAAGGATAAAAAATTGCAAGCCGCTCCGGCCAAATCATTTTCCATATATATCCTATATAAGAGATAAACGCATTGAAAATACGAATCTTCAGAGGAAATTCGGCAAGCTCTCTTACTGCTCCGGCGCTCCGCTGGGCAATAAATGTAACGACGCTTATCGCTGCCGCTAGAATAAACAATGGAATTTTCTCCAGAATAAGCCGATAAAGCCTCCGCCGGTTAAAATCCGGAATACGACCAAGCGGCCAATAGTCCAGCAGCAGCAATACAAGCGGCAAAGTTATCACCATAGGTTTCGACATCAGCCCTAACGCAAAACACGACACTACAAGAATATAACGGACCGCCCCGGGACGTCTTACATACATCAAATATGCTGCCATCGTCAAAAGCCAGAAAAATGTGCTTAACACATCTTTTCGCTCAGATACCCACACCACAGATTCCACATGCAATGGATGAAGCGCAAACAGCGCCGCAACAAACGCACTTGGCCAAAGCGCACGAGTCATCTGATTCAGCACCACCAAAAGAAGCAGCGTATTGGCGACATGAAAAACAAGATTGGTATAGTGATGGCCGCCGGGATTAAACCCGAAAATCTGCCAGTCCAGCGCATGTGAAAGCCAGGTCAATGGATGCCAGTAACTCGGATTAATACTGCCAAAGGCCCATTTGATTGTCGATATTTTAATGCCCGACTGGACATTGGGATTGTTATAAACATATATAGGGTCGTCATATCCAATGAAATCAAAGCTTCTTACCTGGTAAAAGACAGCTACAGTAATTATTACAAGCGCCAGGCAAATTAAGACAAAACAGTTTTTGTTTGAATTTTCGCTCATTTTTACAGGCCGAAAAAGAAAATATATTCTCAGTCGTTCCTATTGTAAATCGGCCGAATAAGCAAAGAACTTTATAAAGCCCGATTTGACAACTGCCGATATTAATGCTATAAAGGTGCTTCTATGACAGCAAAACATTTAACAAAAATCAGGACCTGCCGGACAGGCCGAATCAGGCTGGACGCTGTCGCTGCAATCATTTTAATTATCAATATAATTATAATTATTAATCTTTCCTCGCTCTGAAAGGCAGGCTTACTTTTGAGCTTACGGCCTTGCAGGGCAAAATTTCCTGCAAGGCCTTTTTTATTGATTTGAAACGTATTAAAAACTATCATGGCCGATTCGATTTGGGTATATAATCGCTGATTTAACTGATTAAGATGATTACACTGATTGATAAAAAGAATAACGAATATCGAATTACGAGCTACGAATTACGAATGAACTTACGCTGTACACGATACGCACAACGCGATACGAGTGTAATTAGCGTTCCGCCTTCGTCCAGACTACGGCGGATAAAAATCAGTGATTAAGTAACTTAGGAAATATAATGAGCGAAAAGAAAAATTATCGGGATACGCTTAATCTGCCAAAGACCTCTTTCGGTATGAAGGCCAATCTCACCCAGCGCGAGCCGCAGCAGCAAAAGCAATGGACAAAGGATAATATCTACGCCAAAATCCGCGATGTCCGCAAAGACTCGCCAAAATATATCCTCCACGACGGCCCGCCTTATGCAAACGGTGATATCCACATGGGCCACGTCATAAACAAGGTGCTGAAGGATTTTGTTGTCCGCTACAAGACTATGGCCGGTTTTGACGCCCCCTACGTCCCCGGCTGGGATTGTCACGGCCTGCCTATCGAGGCAAAGGTAGTAAGCGAGCTCGGCGACAAAGCAAAACAAATGAGCAAACCCGAAATCCGTCAGCGTTGCAAGAAATACGCAAGCAAATATGTCAAGCTCCAGAGCAAACAGTTCCAGGAATTAGGCATCTTCGGCGACTTCGACCAGCCGTACCTGACATTCATACCGCAATATGAAGCCGGCATACTCGAAGTATTCGCTGAAATGGTCGGCAACGGTCTTGTCTATAAACAGCTAAAACCCATCCACTGGTCGATAGGCTGCGAAACCGCTCTCGCCGAAGCAGAACTCGAATACAAAGACATCACCTCTCCGAGCATTTTCGTAAATTTCCCATTGGACAACGACAGCGCCGGCAAATTAAAAGAGCTTGGCTTGGTTGATAATACAGACGCTAATGTCTGCCTGATGATTTGGACTACTACCCCCTGGACACTCGCCGCTAATTTAGCAGTAGCGGTAAATCCGAAACTGGAATATCAAACCATAAGCTACGAAAAAAACGGTTGTAAATTCGTATCTGTTATCTGCACAGACAGAGTTAAAGCTGTCATTGAAACAAGCGGATTAGCAGAAGGCCAATACCAGCTAAGCGAAAAAACCGTAAGAGGCTCCGACCTTGAAAACCTCAGATACGAGCACCCTTTCATAAAACAAAATCCAACCGACAAGGACGCCCATTTTGTCATTTGCGCCGACTATGTTACCACCGAAGACGGGACAGGCCTTGTTCATATCGCGCCAGGCCACGGTCTTGAAGATTATATCTCAGGACAAAACTATAATCTTGCCGTATATTCACCCGTCAAAGACAACGGCTGTTACGATGATACCGTTCCAGACTGGCTGAAAGGCAAAAACGTCCTCAATGTCGATGGCGAGGTAATCGAGTGTCTCGAAAAAGACGGTCTTCTTGTAGCTGAACAGAAAATTACTCATAGTTATCCTCACTGCTGGCGAAGCAAAGGCCCGGTCATCTTTCGCGCGACCGAGCAGTGGTTCATCAGTGTCGATAAGGAATTACCATCTACCGGTAAAAATCTCCGCGATATGGCACTTGATAGTACTAAAAATGTAAAGTGGATACCCGCATGGGGACAAAAACGCATCGAGGGCATGCTCGAATCACGGCCCGACTGGTGCATCAGCAGACAACGAAGCTGGGGCCTGCCGATACCGGTATTTATCGATTCGCACGGCAACAGCCTGTTAACAAAGGAATCCGTCCTTGCCGTCGCGAAACACATCGGCCAGAAAGGCTCCGATAGCTGGTTCACAGATTCGCCGAAGGAAATACTCGGCGAAGATTTCCAATTACCTGAAGGATTTAGCTGGGATGATTTGCATAAGGAAGAAAACATCTTCGATGTCTGGTTCGAGTCCGGATGTAGCTGGTATAGTGTCGCCCATAAAAAAGGCTGGCCGGTCCCCGTCGATTTATACCTCGAAGGCTCAGACCAGCACCGGGGCTGGTTTCAGTTGTCACTGCTGCCCGCTCTCGGCTCAATCAAAACCGCACCGTTCAAAACCGTACTGACCCACGGTTTTACTGTCGATGAAAAAGGAATAAAGCAATCCAAGTCACTGGGCAACTACGTCAACGCACAGGATGAAGTCAAAAAATACGGCGCAGATATATTACGCCTCTGGGTTGCAAGTGTAAATTACCAGGAAGATGTCCGATGTAATGATGAGCTAATCGGCAGGACTCAGGACGCCTACAGAAAAATCAGGAACACCCTTCGCTATCTGCTCGGCAACATCGATGATTTTAATCCAGCCGAAAATTCCGTACCTTACGACCGGATGAGCCAAATCGACAAATGGGCTATGCAGCAGCTTCAAAAATTAATCGCCGAAGTCAACGCCAACTACGAAGGCTTTATCTTCCACAGGGTCTTTTCACTTCTGTATAACTTCTGCACAGTCGAAATGAGCAGTATCTATATGGACGTCCTAAAAGACCGTCTATACTGCGAAGCCGCCGACAGCTCAAAGCGTCGCTCAAGCCAGACCGCAATGTACCATATCCTCGATTGGCTGGTCAGGATGCTCGCCCCGCTCTTAGTCCACACAGCCGAAGAAGTCTGGGCGGCTATGAAGTTCAAATCACAGGACACAAACAGTATTCATCTTACCACCTTGCCGGAAGTTGATAATTCAATCGATTACAAAGCCGATGATTCCAAATGGCAAAAGATAATGTCTCTCCGCGATGATGTACTTCGAGTTCTCGAAGGCCTCAGGCAACAAAAAACTATCAACAGTAACCAGGAGGCCGGTGTTCAGATTTCAACATCAGACATGGAGCTTCTAAAATTAGTTGATGATTTCGGAATCGAGCAGTTCGCAGCCCTTTGCATTGTCAGTGAAGTCAAGGCCGAAAAAGCCCAAGGCGAAACAAAGATTGAAGCCTCAAAGAGCAATCACAAAAAGTGCGACCGATGCTGGAACTTCTGGCCGTCCGTAGGCCAAAATCCCGACCACCCGAATTTATGTTCCCGCTGCGCTGAAATTGTTGCTTTATAATTGGAAACATATTTTTTTTAAAACTTCTTCGACACTGATGTCGTTGACATTGTGTCTGGGATTAGTGCTGTCGGCCTTGAAACCTCTTTCCATCGGCTCTATCGCTGCTACGCATTCAGGTTTCCTGTAAGGCATCACCCTTGCAGGATTACTCCTGCCGAATATCATCACCATCGGTTTATTTAGTGCAGCTGCGATATGTCCCGGCCCGGTATCGTTGCTTATCACAAGTTTAGCATTTCGCAGTATCTCAACCAGCATCGGTATATCCGTTTTACCGGCAAGATTGATAATCGGCGTTTGTGTTTTGCTCTGAATCTCTTCGGCAAGGGCAGATTCTGATTTTGTCCCCACCACTACAATAGAACATCCATACTTTTGCGTAATCTTATCAGCCAGCTCCGCAAACTTATCGACAGGCCAGCATTTGTCCGCGTGCGCTGAACCCGGCACGAATACCGCGTAACCTTTTTCAGATATATTTGAATCTGATAATAGTTTCTTCACGGATTCACTTGCTTTCTCATTTTGCGGCAATTTAAATTTTACCTCTTTACTTTTTATTCCTGCTATTTCCATATAGTAATCAACAAGATGAATGGTAGATTTGTCCTGCTTTACCTTTTTCGTATAAAAAATATGCCCGAACTCACGCGCATTCGCCGGGCCGAACCTTCTCTTACTGCCGGACAAAAAAGCCAGGCCAGCCGTCCTGAACAATCCCTGAAAATCAAGAACAACGTCGAATTTGAACTTTCGCAGTTGAGATATTAGCTTAAATATCGCGCCTAAGGCCTTCGGGTTCCACCAGGCCTTGCCCAGAAACTTGCGGTCGAAAAGAATCACATCGGTTAAATCAGGATGGTTTTGAATCAATGACGCAAATTCATTCCGAACCATCCAGTAAATCTCAGAATCGGGGTATGTCTTCCGCAATACCGACAGTACCGGCAGAACCTGAATGAGGTCACCCAATGCGCTTGGTTTGATTATCAAAATCCTTTTTAATTCTTCTGCCATCAGAGTAAATTTTAATTCATTATATCAATTGAGGCAACGGACTTTTGCATTAGACAATAGTCTTGTCAGCAGCTATATTGAAAAATAATGAACGAAAAAGGCAAATACACATATGACTGGCCCAGGCCGATGGTCAGCGCCGATGCCCTTGTTTTTGCCGTATCAGGCGGCAAAGCCAAAGTCTTGCTCATTAAACGCGGCCATTATCCTTTCGAAGGTCAGTGGGCCCTCCCCGGCGGTTATATCGGTATGGAAGAAGACCTCGAAGATACCGCTGTTCGTGAATTAGAAGAGGAAACCGGCCTGACTAACGTAAAGCTCCAACAGCTTGCCGCATTCGGAACACCGGGCCGCGACCCTCGCGGCAGAATGATAACAATAGTATTCTGGGGCATTACAGACAAAATTCATAAAGTCAAAGGCGGCGATGATGCCGCACAAGCCAAATGGTTCGATATAGAAAAACTCCCAAGACCATTAGCATTTGACCACGAAGAAGTTTTGGCTCTGGCAATAAAAAATCTAAAAAAGAAAAAAATATATCGCGAAAATGTAAAGTAACATGGGCATCCTGCCAATGTTAGCACGGGCTGCCCGGCTGCGACACGCTTCGCCGTGGCGAGGAAGCCCGTGCTACTATGAGGCTATTGCTTAAATTCCCGTATCCGCTTATTAAACATTTTCAACTGTACCTCAATCGCCCCCAACGCCCAGTTGATATAATAAAGCTGATGTGCAGGCCGGTGGTGATATTCAATCATCAGGCCGTCACGGACAGTATTCAGAAACCTGCTTATAGTCTGAAGACTTATTTCTTCCGGCCCCTGGGCCCATCTTTTCAACTCTTCATAATCTGCGCGGAGACTCGGACTGGACTGCAGCTGCTCTGCCGTCAAATAATCTCCAGGATTATAAGCAAACTGCAAACCTTTAAGACACAGTATCAGCGGCTCATAA
This sequence comes from Sedimentisphaerales bacterium, assembly GCA_016930645.1. Lineage (GTDB taxonomy): Bacteria > Planctomycetota > Phycisphaerae > Sedimentisphaerales > Anaerobacaceae > JAFGGH01. The sequence continues at coordinate 11,773 of JAFGGH010000045.1, read as the reverse complement.
TTTGCCGTTTTCTGCAGGCGGATAAATTTATACTGCTGCACAACCGCCATAGCCTGCACCGGAGGCTTATCTGCTATTTCATCTTCACCCATATACCAGCTGCGCTTATTTGTACGCGCAAAGACAAGCTCCTCACCGCGGATATGCTGTTTTATCTCATCATATTGCATCCTTGAAATCCACAGTCGCCTGCTGTCTCTTTTCGCAAGGTCGCCGCCTAACGCCAGCAGACATTTCACAAATTCCAGCGGCAGTATCTGCTGGCTGCCTATCTGCTTCTTCCTGAGCTGAAAAGACAAATGAAGACTGTGAGGCCTGACATCGTAGAAAGTTACTATCTCACCTATCAACTGATTGAGCAGCCACGGGTCCGCAGTTGCAGGACGCGAAAGCTCACCCTCCACATTCAGCCTGCCCGGCGCCATTTCCAAAAAGCCCTGCAGGCCGGAAAGTCCCGTCGAACCAGAATGGTCGTCAATATAACCGCCCAATTTCCACGATAACACATCAAGCTTAAAGTCATGAAAATAACGAAATCCGTCGTACTGAGGGTCGGTCAGCTTGCGAATGCTCCGCTGAGGCTCAACCGCCGCAAACCCGAGATTACTCAGCTCAATCTCAGCACCAAGAGGAGTTAAGCCAGACTGGATATTCACCTTGACCCTGCCAAGATAATTATGGGCGACCCTGTGGTCAAAAAGGCTTCTCGCCGCTCCTACCGCGTACTTAATATAATCGAATAAATCATAATCTTTGTAAGGCATTGTTGACCGTCTCTGCTGGATTATCAAATCAACTGACGCCTTATTGATATTCAGCATCTGTAAAGCGATAAGAAGACTGACAGAACGGTTAAAATAACGCTGACTGCTCCGCATATGGTCAATCTCAAATCGGTACCTCGAATAAATTTTTTCCTCGAGCTGATTCAGCAATACCTGCTTGATAACCAAATCGAGATAGTTCTCTATAAAAGGCACAGCCTTCTCATCGTCATAAAGCGATTTGACACTCGGCCTGGGCCGCCACAACTCATGCTCAAGATAATAATCGCTCACCGCGTCAGTGTGATAATGACTTATTATCAAATCACGCTCGGTTGTTGCCAGTAATTCCCTGTCCGCTTGTCTTTCGATTTCAGCGTCCAGCGTCCTGTCACCGGGCCTGGTAACCTTCTTAAGAAACTTCTCAATTCGCTTGCGAAGCCACAATTCATGTATAAGATTCACATGGAAACGGTCTCCGAAATACTTTTTCATCGATTCCCTGCTTACAAGATAAGCTTCAGTTTCCACGGAACCATCGGATGTGTCAACTTTGACCGTCTGCCGTTTATATCTCTTACCCTCATAATGGTCGATTTCCGCCATAGCCTCCTGGGGAATATCGTGTATGACAAATCCCTCTATCCTCGAAGATTTATCCTCAACGGCGTAATAATAAACATTATCAGGACTGACCCTGCGATGACGTGCCAGAAGAGCTAACTCCGCGAAAAGTGTCCTTTCGGTAACGCGAGACCTCTTTACTGTAAAGCTGTACCCGCATACCGACTTGAACACCCTTCTGTCCCGAAGAGAACCGTATATAAAAAGATTTACCTTATCGGATGTCATATTGTGGTATGATAACAACTGTAGTACAAATTACAAAACTATCCTCCAACATTTAGTCCTGTAACTTATCGTGGTATTGTCTTTTTCTAATCCGGTTGTAAAGCTTAAAAAGCTCCTTAAACGCCCGAAGAATAACCCGGACACTCGCTCCGCTCTGCCGGCCTGCCCTTCTCGGATAATGGTAAACACCCTTCTGAACTACGGTATAACCCTTTCGTATAGCCCTTGCAAGAATCTCGGCGTCAATAAGAGCACCTGTGCTCGACATCTCAATTTCATCAAAAATCTTTCGCTTATAAAGCTTAAATGCACAATCGATATCCCTGATTCTCATACGAAATAACAGGCACACTAACTGTGTCCAGCACCATGCGTTAAACCTCCGCAGCCGGTTTTCCTGCCGTTTTATGCGATAACAACTGACAATATCATACTCATCCATCAGCGGCAAAAGAGGCGGCATCTCACTGATATCGAACTGTCCGTCTCCGTCTGTATAAAAAACAAGCTCCTTTGTGGCCGACCTGAAACCGCTCTGCAAAGCCGCACCGTATCCAAGATTGGTTTCGTGGTGAATTACCTTTACGTTTTCATTCTCTTGAGCTATTCCCTCGGCTATTTTACCGGTATCATCCGTGCTGCCGTCATCAATGATTATAACTTCATAATCTGCGCCGAGCTTCTTTAATACTTCAAGCCCCTGCAGTACTACCCCTTCAACGTTTTCCTGTTCGTTATAACACGGGAAAAAAATACTTATCGATAGTCTATCGTTCCTGCCTTCGCCTTGGTTAGCATTAAGTTCTGGCATCTTGTATTTTAAAAATCCGTAAGTATTTAGTGCCTGCCGCCGTTGCTACCACGAAACGTTTTTATTTAACTCCTGCAGTTCTTCCTGGTAATCTTCCGTCATTTTACCGTATCTGTCGGCAAGTGTCATGTCGTTATTTCTGTGCGCCAAATTAGCCAAAATTACCGCAGCCCGGCCGCAGGTCATTAACCGGTTCATATAATTGGCCCGCCTGGAATATATTTCATCCTTTTTCTTGGCAAAATCCTCAACATAACTTTGCAGTACCGATGCCGCCGGCGCCACTAAGCCTGAATACCTGGTAGCTAAGCTTATCTCCAACACTGCTGCCTGGTTTGGCTGCTGCTCTAAAGCCCGGATAGCATGATCAAGTCCTTCCTTTGCGCCATTTATGTCTCCGGGTGAAGACAAAAGGTTATGCGCAAGTGTCAAATGTCCTGAAAACTCATCCGGAAATTTTGTGCTGCCGTCTTTAAGACCCATAAACAGTTTTTTACCCTGCGGTACGGTTACATCGACAAATAATTTCTGTTCGTTATTATAAAATACAAGAGCCCAGTCCGGATGAATCTCAAGGCTGTTGGTTATTATGCTCGTCTTATCGTTAAATGGCATAAGAACCACCCAAACATTATTGCCGGGCCTCCTGAATTCCTTTGTCAGCTCTTCCCCGATTTCAAGATACTCTTTCTCGTTAGGCTCACGACCTCGTACTCTGGCACCCTCGGCTATTTTTGCGCCTTTTGCTGTACCAGCCATTATATTACTCCACTGCTTAAACGTACTGGTATCATAAGCCGCCTGCGCCCTGCCATCCATAAATAGCTGCAAAGGCGTCTTACCCGTCCGGGGGTCCGGTACCTGCCCGTAAGCGATAAAGCCACCTTCGGTCCAGTAGTTAAACATATTGCCGCTAATATTATTTTCCCTGATAAACTGACACGCCCAGAACGGCTTTACATACGACGCCGTCATACGCATAAAAGTCGAAGTCAGCCTGTCATCCTGAGGCCACGGGTCAAGATATATCCGTTTGAATTTCAACCCCCACCACACTCCAAAAAGTAACGTCAATACCATACCGACGGTGATAAATATTTTCCGCAATGAACGCGGAACTTCTGGGATGCTAATTGAGCCTTTCCGGTAAAAGTTTAATGCCGATGAAATCGCCCCTGATATATTTTGTATAAACATTGCTGCCAGCGGACACGCCGCTATCGCTGCTATCGGGATAAACCTTCGGCTTTTGACAGCCATATAGACCGTAAGAGCGCAAATTACTATATATGTTATATCAATCTTCGGCAAAACAAACAAAGGCCGACGCACTGCTTCTGTCGCCGTATCATCGCTGCCGCCCAACAGCTTCTTCATCTCCGGTAAAACAAGCCACAGAATAATGGAGATAACATTAACAATATATAAACTCTTGAAAAGATATTTGTTATATGCACGGGTTAGAAAATCAAGGTTTTGCTCGTAAGGCGGCCTCCAAGGCCTTTTAATATCTATAAACTGTCGCAGATAGACCCACACTTCTCCGTCATAAGGCTGAAGCTTAAAAGGCTTAATCATAAATATCATCAGCAATACAGCCGCCAAAGACGCAGCCAGAACAAAAACAATATCGATTCTCTTGTACTTAACCTTCGGGGATATTGCCGATGCAATCATAACAGTACAGACATATACAGGTATTATTATAAATGGAAATACATAAGTACCTGCGTATCCCCTCATTTTGGCTGTTTCTGTCATCGCCGCTATAAATAAAGTTACAGGTATAAGCGCGTAAATAAAATGGACATTGAATCTAATGCTTAAAAGTATCGGAATTACAAACAAAAGACAGACGAAAATACTGGGCATTTTTTTGTACATTGCAGGACACAACGACAAGCTGACAAGCACAATCCAGCATACAAATATCGCTGTCGCCCAGCCGAACACCTCTAAAATCGACGATTCTTTTTTCTCGGAAAGCTGACTTTTTGCATTAGTCTGATGATTGCCTGTTACAAACCTGCTTAAAATCCAGAACACCGCAAGACCCGCTGTTATCATAACAAGCACAAGAAACGGAAATCCCGTCCCCACGGGATTATCCCACGCAAAAGCAGAATGCCATTCGTGTACTGTTCTCCATAATTTGGCTTGTTTACTGGCGCTTATTATAAACGTATGCGTAAAGTTGGTCAGGTGGAATGGATTTAATATCAAACAAGCTGTAAATGTGGTAATACCCGCTGCGCCGATATGGACTATACCACGCGTGGAACACCTGACTATTTTTTCCTTCATAAAAATAAGTACCAAACCAAGACAGACAAGTACGACAAACGCCGAAAAAAAAGCTATTTGAGAACTGGACACATGCTCATTAATTATTTTTACAAAATAGTCGACCAAACCGGCTGTGTCCGGCTTTGCTAAAAACTTTACTAAAGACCACATAAAAACAATAACAGCCGTCGCAATCTGATAAAACCAAAAAAGCTCCGCTTTGATTTTCGGTAATATTGTTAAAACCAGGTTACCAGCCGCAAATAATATTATACAGCGTATCAGAAAGTCTTCCGAAAGTTTTATCGGTTCAAACACCGGCCCTATCTGTTCCGCCGGCTCAAACGACAAAAATTTATTAACCAGCATATATAACACCAACCACAGGAATATGTTATATAAACACGCCGTCCGTCTTTTGGGAATCACCGCAAGAAAATGCAAACCAAAAAAGCCCGTTATTATTATAAACGCGTAAATATATCCGCCGTGAAGATTACACCAGAAAACCGTGATAGGAACTATTAGCCAGATATAAAGAATATTACGGTAAGTCGCCAGTACTAATACCAGCAAAAACACCGCCACAAGAAGATTTGAAAATCCCGCAGGCCGAATGTCGAAAAACGACCGCCCCACAAACATCGCAAAGCACGCGAACACCGCCGATAATGCCGGATTAACACCAAACAAACGACCAATATAATAAACGCAAATAACTGTCAAAATATACAAACCAATCTTCCAGAAGACCAGGTTGTTATATGCATACCGTGTTTTTTCATTCACACCCTCCCAGTTATCAGGCGGCCCGTCCGCAAACGGTGACAAATGAGTTGACCAGTAAAATATCACGTGCGTCAGCCAGTTCTGATTAATCCATCCCGTCGGATGCCACTTTTTTACCGTTTCAAGCCCAACTTTCTCCGTAATCCACTGCGCCCAGCCAGGCCACTTGGCTACTTCTTTCTCGGTCGGTCCGGCCTCATGCGAATTCGCGCTGAAAGGCTCGACCGTATTAACTCCGTGCTTGATAAAGTGACGTCCGCATGCCATCGCCACCCATGTGTCACCGGCGCCCACCATACGCGTACTCGAATGAATCGCGAAAATTATCATTGCCAGCCACGCGAATATCATTGGCCAGCCTGAAAGTACGTGCTTCTTTTCGTTTAAAAGCTCAGCCATTTTTCCAGCCTGTCAATTCCTTTAGTAATCTGTTCCACGGAATAAGCAAAACAAAGCCTCACATTCTCATCACATCCGAACGGTTCTCCCGGCACAACAGCCACATTTGCCTGCTCAAGAAGAGCTTTCGCAAAATCAAGACTTCCGCCTATCTTAGCTCCTCCTATAGTTCGGCCATAATGACTCGATACATCACAAAAACAATAAAACGCTCCCGTCGGCTCAGGACATTCAATCCCTTCAATCGCGTTAAGTCTCTCAGCCATATACTTGGCTCTTTGTTCAAACTCCAGTCGCATCTTTTCGGCTTTATCACTTTGCCTCGTCAAAGCCGCTACCGCCGCTTCCTGAACAAAAGAACAGGCGTTTTGAGTCATGTGTCCCTGAAGTCTGCCCATCGCCTTAATTATCTCCAGCGGCCCCGCCGTATAACCAATACGCCAGCCGGTCATAGAAAATGTCTTACTCAAACCGTTTATAGTGATTGTCCTGTTATAGGCATCGGCACTTAAAGATGCGAAACTGACAAACTTCGTATCGCCGTAAATGAGCTTCTCATATATCTCATCGGACAATACCATTATATCAGTACCTTCCAAAACCTTCGCAAGCTCTGCAAGCTCATCAGGTGTATATGTAAATCCACCGGGATTATTCGGTGAATTTATTAATAACATCGCCGTCCTTTTATTTATCACCGACTGCAACTGCTCGGCTGTAAGCTTATAAGAGTTCTCTTTGCCGGTCTTAACTATCTTCGCTGTCGCCCCAGCCATTTTGATAGTCTCAGGATATGTCACCCAGTACGGGATCGGAAGTATCACCTCATCACCTTCGTCAAGAACAGCCTGCATAGATTCATATACCGAATGCTTGGCTCCGATGTTTACTATCACCTGTTCGGGTGAATACTCCAGGCTGTTTTCTCTTTTGAGTTTTTCGGCAATGGCTTTTCGCAATTCAGGTATTCCCGGCGTCGCCGTATATTTTGTCTTGCCCGCCTTGATAGCCTCAATCGCAGCGGCTTTGATATAGTCCGGCGTATCGAAATCCGGCTCACCCGCGCCGAAACTTATCACATCTACTCCCTGCGCTTTTAGCTCTTTGGCTCTTGTCGTTACCGCCATAGTCGCAGAAGGCGGAATACTCTGTGCCTTTTTACTGACTTTCATACTTTTTCAGCCCTTTCAACCGTTCTTAAACCTCTATGCCGATTATACTTGAACGCGTATTAGAACCAAATAACATCCTGAGGTCAAGAGATTTGACATTTTTGGCAGCCACAGAGTTTATTTATAGCCGCAAAGGACATCCGCCTACCAGCCTACGGCATGTAAACGTTGAAACTTCGGCGAGATATGGGTGATGGTGCTAACAAAATCCCACTTATGATATTCCCTGTGTTCATATTTAACTGGATTTGTTATTATGGGCTGGTTGTTAGTAATCAAAAAGGAGCAGCAATATTTTGAAGGCGTTTGCTTTTTCTAAAAATAAAAGGCTCAAATCGAATGAGCAGTTCAGGGAGGTAATAAAGAACCGTGCCCGCGCGGCGGACAAACTGCTTATCGTTTATGCGCAGCCTAACGGTTCTGAAATGTCCCGTCTTGGTGTTACGGTCGGCAAGAGCTGTGGTGGGGCTGTTGCCAGAAATCGCGTCAAACGCCTTATACGCGAGGCATTCCGCTTAAATCCTGACAGGATACCTGTTGGTTTCGATTATGTCGTTATGGTAAATCCGGCAATAAAAGATAATCTTGAATCGAAGCCGAAAAAGCTTAAACTAAAGACAATCGAAGAGTCGCTGATTTCGCTGATAAATCAGCTAAACCAAGCAAACGGTTTCAGTTAAGCAGTAAAGGCAATGTCTTCGGAGAAAAAACAGAAATTGCTGCCTGTCGGCAAAGCCGCAAAAAAAGCTGGCGTTTCGCGCCAGACTTTGCAATATTATCTGATGATTGGACTGCTTGAGCCGACCTTTGTTACAGATACCGGAAGAAGAATGTTCGACGATGAGGCTGTGGAAAAGATAAAGCTCATAAAACAATTGAATCAGAGCGGATATCCTCTAAGGGAAATAAGAGAGGTATTTTTCGAGGGAAAAGCAAATTTGAAAGGAAGTAAAAGTGAGTGACTATGAAACCACTCAACGCTGGAGAAATATAACCGTAGGGGTTTTTGTTCTCATCGCCTTGTGCGCGTTGGTCTGGCTTATCTTTATATTCAACGACCTGCCCAGTAAAATTACCGAGATAAGGTCCTACCAGGTAAACGTCAAATTTCCATCCGCCCAGGGTGTGCAGAAAGATACACCCGTCCGCTTCTGCGGATACCAAATCGGAAGAGTTACCGCTATTATGCCGCCTCAGCCGAGACTGGATGAAAACACCGGCAGGACTTATCACCAGACTATGTGCGTGCTCAGCATAGATAATGATTTCAAAACTATCCCCTGGAATGTGGAAGTAAAAGTAATGACCCGCGGACTTGGAAGCAGCTATATTGAGCTGTTCTCCAGACCGGACGAAGAGCTAAAACACAAAGACCCCAACCGCCCGGAAACCATATATCTTGTCGATGGTATGGAATTACAGGGCTCGACCGGTATGACAAGCGAGTTCTTCCCGCAGGAAAGCCAGGAAAAGCTTGATAAGCTTATGGATAATATAATCGAGCTTGTTAAAAACACAAACGATATAGTCGGCAACTCCGACAACAAGGAAAATCTCCAGAAGTCACTCGACAATCTCAGTGAGATTACAGCGAAAGTCTCGGTATTGCTGGACGAATTTCAAGTCTTCGTGACCAATGCAAACCAGATATCAGAACAGGTCAGCGAAACTATGGCTGAGATACGTCAGATAGCCCGGAAGATTAACGAAGGCGAAGGCACGACAGGAAAAATGGTCAACGACGGCAGATTGTATGAAAACCTGCTTGAAAATACCGACCAGCTCGAAGTCTTAATAAAAGACCTCAGAGACTTCATCGCCGAATACCGGGCGAAAGGCGTAAAGGTAAAGCTCCGATAACAACGGCAGTTTTTTTCTATCCCGAATGATATGCGCAGTAGCCAATCTCGTCGCATATCTGTTTCATCTTTTGCCAGATTTTCGGCTCATTGATAATTTCCAGGGCGAGAGGGAGTACCAGGTTATTCTCAATGAAGATGTGCCTTTTCATTGTCGGCACTATATATTCGACAAGCTGCTGCAAGCGCAGCTTGAACGCGTCAAAGGATATCTCATCTATCGCCCAGACCAACTGCAGCAATTCTTCCAGTCGTACTTTAAGCTGCTGGTGCTGCAGGCTTATTATCTCGGAAGGCCCGGCGAAACCCATATGTTTAAGATGAGGAAATATTACCTGGTCTTCCCGCTCCGGATGTTCAGAGCTGTAAGTAAGATGCCGTGCTATATGTTCAAGTTTTCGGATAGTAGAGTTTGTGCTGGCCGCATACGGCATTTGCTGAATATCGATATTGACGTCCCTCAAATCCGCAACAAAGCATAAAATCATATCGTGCTCAGCCAGAATCAGCTGGATAATATGATTTTCCGGCAGTTCGACCCGCATCTTGGCCTGGACATCGGGTAGAATCGCCTTGTTTTTCTGCCATATATTAAACAAATCGTCGAGGTCAATACCTGCTTCCATCGCTAATTGCTGTGCATGAGCTACTTCCCGCGCATCAGCAGACGCCAGCAGCTCTCTGTTTTGCTCAGAGAGCCGCTGTTTTGTGCCGCAGCCTCTCAACCCGAGAATTATATCGCTAATTTGGTTCTCGCGGTTCATCATTTTACGCCTGCCAATTTCCAAACCTCTTTCCAAAGCCAAATTACTGCCTTTTATAAACATATTTCTGGTTATATATACGTATGCCGCCCTTTTTGGTGTGATAAAAAAAGTGTCACTATTAGAAAACTTTGACGCTCGAATTTCGATACCGGATACTCGACGCTCGATGCCGGATGCTTGACACGCCTGACTGCCGGGCAAGGCCGTATAAGGCACAAAAAACAAAAAGTTTGAAACCACAGATTCCTCGGATTAACACGGATTTTACTCCTTTCTTGAAAGCCAAATATTGGGTTTGATTGGGTTTGATTGGGTTTGAATTGGGTTTGAATTGGGTTCGTTTTTCTTCGGAATCGGCGTTTTTGACGTGAAACGAGAGAAAATTGGGTTCGTTTTGCATAAAAAGCTTTTCTTTCTAACCACGAATTCACACGAATTAACACTAAAGTAATATAGCCACATAATAAGGCACAAAAAATACGAAAATTTATCGCTGATTACGCTGATTTTATTGATTTTTTTCATTTAACTGACCTATTCACTATAGTTTTAAGGAATGCTGTCGAAATGTTAATTTTTACAACAAAAAGAGCGTTTACCGTTCACTATATGGTGAACTATTGTGTATTATAACAGATTGTCAAACATATGTCAAGTGTTTTCGGGCAATATTTTGAAAAAAATTGCCCGCGTGGCTCGTATCTCGCTTGTAGAATCGCTGGTTTTAGACACGGAGAAACACTGATTTATACAGACAGGATAACTGGATTAAGAAGATATATGTGAATCACTGATTATGTTGATTTAATTGATTTTTATTTTTTGTTTTTCAATATTATAACCACGGATTTCGCGGATTTACACGGATTAATTTTAGGGTGCTTTTATTTTTTGAAGGGTTCTGAGAGAATTATTAACCATGAAGAACGTGAAGACAAAAATTATTTTGTGGATTGTTCTATGATTTTTATTTCTTCATCTGTCAGACCGTAAAGGTCATAGACTAATTTATCAATCTTTTTGTCGGTTGCATCGATTTGGCGCTGGATTTTTGTTTTTTCGTCGGGGACTTTGGATTCACCTAATTTTTTGTGCAAATCGAGCATTGTTTCAACAAGATTGACCATTTTGTCGTGCATTTTGACGTCTTTAGGATTGTCGAAATCAATCATGCGAATAGGAATGCTACGTAATTGAGGTGTACCTATTCTTAAATAATCTCCTTGTAGTTTATTGCCTCCAAAAGTATTGATATAATAAAATGATATTAACTTACTATTCAATAATCCGATAAGGTACTTTAGGTTTTGCGATGAAAAAATTATCGAGGTAGATTTCCCTGCCAAATATTCTCCATTAAGATCTATAGCACACTCTAATCTTTTAGTCATTCCTGCAATTATTATTTTAGGTAATTTACTTTGTTTCAACCTTTTGCTTGGTAAAGAACCTTCGTTTTCAAGAGGTATGACAGGCAGTTTGTAAGAATCTTTGATATATCTAAGAGGTTTTTCCTTCCAAAGCAAACAATAACGATCTATAGTACCACTGTTAACTACTTTTAGAGGTGCATTTACCTCAGAAGTACCCTCTTTAATTAATTTTTTAATTTCATACGCTTCTGATACTGTTGCTGCACCTAAAACATCTGCTATTTTGTCAAGATTATTAGAAGTTGAAATCAAGCGTTCCAAGAATCCTTGTTGACCGATAGAAGAAAATATGCGCCAAGGTTCACCTGAATTTGAAAAGTATTTTCTATACTGAAGATTATGTGACTCTGAGCAAAACACAACTCCCTCTTTAGTATTTAACATGCGCTCATAATTTACCATGCTGGAATCGTCAGGCAAATTACACTGAGCAACATATATTAAAGGATAAACTGATACAGGGAAAACTGAAACACGTGAATAATCTTTAATACAAATTAATCTATTATTATTTGTAAGTATTTTTCTTGCACTGGAACTATAACTTGAAGAACCTAATACGACAGCGCGATATATTTTTATTCATACGGCACACAACTCTTCAATTTGTTGACATTTATGCCCAGTTCTCTCAGGCGTTC
>JAFGGH010000044.1 GCA_016930645.1 Sedimentisphaerales bacterium | reverse complement strand
GTCGCTCGTATCTCGAAGATGTACTGTATTCTGTGTTCCGGCTTCTGTTTTAATTTATGAACGTTTCAAAGAGCTTGTATCCGGGTCAATCTCACACAGTATTGTCGGCAAATTGCCGGAAATGTCAATAATATATTTACGCTTAGTGGTGTTGCTGTTTACGACGGACTTTTTCCAGACCCTGTTGCCCATCGGATTGCTCCTGCCTTCATCACTCGTCGAATCCTCACTATTCTTTACGGCGTTGATGTTCAAAACATTTGCCTTGCATAAATGCTATCGAAATCTTAGAATGATTTTTTATTATTAAAGTTAATTTAGAGGAGTTGCGGATGTACAAGTTAAAATTGCTCTTATTAACAATGGCAGCTGGATGGTTCTGTTTAGGCGTTTGTCAGGCAGATAGAATCACACTAAAGCAAGGCCAGGTTATCACCGGCGAAATCTTAGCTGAAAAAGATGCCCACCTGATTGTCGATATCGGTGTTACTGTCCTGAGAATAGAAAAAGACAAGATACTGGACTTTCAATACACCCAGGGTTTTGGCATAGAAGAACCAAATGACCCGAACCTGATAATCGGGCAAAGCACATCAAGCCAGGACAAGCTTTACAAAACAGCTAAACTGCAGAAAACAACCATAGAAAAATGCGTCGATGCCGTCGCCGAAGCGGTGGTAAAAGTCTCAACACCCGCTGGAATGGGCTCGGGATTTTTCATTAATGAACAGGGCTATCTGATTACGAACTACCACGTAATTGAAAAAGAAACAAAAATCGAAGTTACCGTTTTCAAAAAAGACAAAACCGGATTCGAAAAGAAAAACTTCAAGAAAGTAAAAATCATAGCGATTAATCCTTTCGTTGATTTGGCGTTGCTCAAAGTGGAAGAAGCCGAAGGTATGGATATAAAACACGCCTACCTCGGTGAAACCAACAAGATTACCGTTGGCGAGACGGTATTCGCAATAGGTAATCCGCTTGGGCTGGAACGCACTGTAACAGACGGAGTAATAAGCACCAAAAACCGCGCCTTTGAGGGTCTGGTCTATATTCAGACCAACGCCGATATCAATCCCGGCAACAGCGGCGGACCGCTTTTTAATCTTGCCGGTGAGGTAATCGGGGTAACGAATATGGGCTATATCTTCTACGGCGGTCTCGGCTTTGCGATACCAATCAACTATGTTAAAGACTTCATCGAAAACAGAGAGGCTTTCGCCTATGATGAAGATAATCCGAACTCGGGTTTCAGATACGTTCAGCCTGAGGCAAGAAGAAATCACAATTTGCCCGGGTTTTTATTTGAAGAAGACTCCGAAAACAAATGAAAGGAACAAACGTGAAATCTCGACCATCGCTGTGTCATAATCTATTACTAATTACAGCCTGTATAACAAATTTAATTTCGTGTTTCTGTTCGACGGCCAAAGCTGTGAACCTGCCGGACTCTGCAAAGCTGCTGCCGCCGGAAACAGTCTTTGTAATTGATGTCAAAGACTTCGGAAAACTCGATGCGAATTTCAAAAAAACAAACTTTTACAGGCTTTACAAAGACCCGCAAATGGCGGCTTTTGTCGAACACGCCAAAGCCAAATGGCACGAAAAGATAAAAGAAATAGACGAAAATAACTTTTTGAGGGCACTGGCTGATGCCGGCATCTGGCCACAAGGCCGGCTGACTATGGCATTCGTTGACATCGAAAGCAAAGATATAAACGAGACGCCAATGCTATTTATAGCACAATGGGGCACTAACGTAAGCAAGATAAAAGAAACGGTCTCCAAGAGTATGGAAAAAAATATCGAATTGGGAGGGCACAAGACACCTGATATAAATTTTCAGGGTATCAAAATTGAAACCGCTGTTGACGAACAAAAAACTCCCTTCGGATATTGCTTTATTGACGATACTTTTATAAGCGGAACGTCCATCGAGGCGATAAAATTTGCCCTCGCCCAGATAAAAGGCGCAACAAGCCCGACTCTCGCCGACGACAACAATTACTTAAATACAGCTAAAGCAATCGGCCTGCAAAACGATATGACCATATACATCAATATCTCTCACCTCATCAAAAAGGAACTGGCCAAGGATGCTCAAGGCCGGTTACAAACAACCTTTTCTAATTTAGGCGTTGATAGAATCGGAGGATTTGGAGCCGCTCTGGAAATGGCGCCGACACCCGCCGAGCCTTACAAAGTAAAAGCCCTTCTAAAAATCAACGGAAGCAAAACCGGAATACTAAAAGCCCTCGAACCGAAAACATCGGCGCTAAATGTCCCCAGATTTATTCCAGCCGATACCGCCTCGGTCGGCCTTTTCAATCTCGATATGAAACAATCCTTTGATGAAATGATAAAAGTACTGACGATGTTCAATCCGTCAATAGCTTCAATACTTTATAACCCGCTCACTCAGCCAGGCTCTGACGGTACACCGGGCTTGACCGTGAAGGCGGATATAATAGACCATCTGTCAACAGGAGCGGTCGTAATTCAATTGCTGAATAAACCTTTTTCCGAAAAAATTCCGCCTTCGGACTATCTCGTGGCTTTGGCAACAAGTAACAGAAACGCCCTCGAAAAATCATTGGCGAAACTGCACGAACAAATGCTCGCTGCGAACGACCCCGAAGCAAAAAGAGAGCTGCTCGGACATACCCTCTATCTTATCAAAACCGGCTCGATGCCCTTTATGCGGTCCAGAGGGGCAACACCTATGCAGCAGGAGAACGAACAACCCGGTACGCCTAAAATACCGAATGTAGCGTTTACGGTTACTGATACACACGTTATCCTGGGTTTCGAGGCAAGCGTGGAAAAAGCTGTCCGGACACTAAAAGCATCCGAGTCATTAAAGGACAAAAGATGGTTCAACCAGGCAAGGGCTTCGATACCATCTCAGACCGGCATAGCCAACTTTGAAAATACCCAGGCAACCGCTGAATTTTTATGGTGGCTGCTGAAGAAATCAAAAGACAATCCCGCCGGCGCCGGCATGTCCGCTCCGACGGCGAGCTATTTAATCGATGATACCGATTTGGATTTCTCCCTGCTGCCCGAGTATGAAAAAGTAAAAGATTACTTCGGCACAAGTACATTCAGTCTTATCAGCGCCGATGACGGATTCTATATGGAATCCGGAATGATAAACCAGCTATAAATTGAACTGCCAACGGCTGTCGGCCTGTGTTAGTGAATTACCTTGTTAATAGGATAGGTGATAATCCCTGAAGCACCGGCGCGTTTGAGCCCAGGAACAAGTTCCCGTTCAATCTTATCTTCGATAATCACTTCAACTGCTATATAATCGGAATCAGCAAGACTTGAAATCGTCGGGCTTTTTTCCGATGGAAGAAGTGTCAACACTGATTCCAGGTCATTTTTTTTGACGTTTAGTTTCAGGCCGACTTTCGTCCGTGCATCAATAGCGGCGTTGAGCAATATTGAAATGTTCTCTATTTTCTGACGCTTAAAATTATCTTTCCAGGCATCCTTATTGGCAATAAACCGGGTTGTCGATACGGCAATCGTATCAATAACGCGCAGATGATTGGCCGCCAGAGAGGAACCCGTTTCGGTAAGCTCGACTATCGCGTCAACCAGCCTGGCTTTGACCTCCGTAGAACCCCAGCTGAATTCCACTTTTACTTTGATGTCCTTTTCCGAAAAGTATTTCTTCGTTACATTGACAAGTTCGGTCGCTATAAGTTTGCCGTTTAAATCTTCGCATCTTTGAATATTTGACTCTTCAGGGACCGCCAAAACCCATCTTGCCGGCCTGGCCGTCGTCTTGCTGTAGGCCAATTCGCAAATCTCGACAACATCAGAAGAATTCTCAAGTATCCAGTCATATCCGGTTATGCCGGCGTCCAGAACTCCGTCCGCGACGTACCTGCTCATCTCCTGAGCACGAAGCATGGTCAGCTCGATCTGGTCATCGTCGATTTGAGGCATATAGCTGCGTTCGGCATTGGTAATATCAAAACCAGCCTTGCCGAAAAGTGCTATGGTCGCTTTCTTCAAGCTGCCCGACGGTATCCCAAGTTTTATTTTCTCTTCAGACATTTTTTAACTCAACATTTTAATCTAATTCGTTTAATTAGTGTAACTTGTCTCGCCGTAGTCCTGATTTTTTCTGTCGGGACGAAGGCGGATTTGTTGTTGATTTAAGCCTTCTATTTCTTTTTCTTTTGAGTTTTCTTACTGGTTTTTTTCTCAGTTGTTTTCTTATCGGTTATTTTAGCCTTGGATGCTTTCTTCCTTGCCGATTCACTCTCGCGCCGAAGAAGCGAATAAAACTCATAGCCGTTAGCCGCTGAAATCTGCCGAGTCAAAAAACCCTCTATTTCACCATTGTCGGCTTCCGGATGAACCATCTCGTTCTCGCGGAGATAACTTACCATTTGTTCAGTCAGTGGTATCGCATGACCACCCAAAGCGGTAAGCATACAATAATCCGCGCAAAAACTGCTCATACCCTCGAACTTCTCAAGATTTACTTTTGCCTGCCTTTTACCGGCTTTTTGCAGCGAACTCTGGTCAAGATTATTATACTTGCGGAAAATTGCGCGAAGAATCTTTATCAGATTTGTTGCCGCCGTGCGGGACTGGGGCGTATCTTCGCCAAGCATCTCAATAACTTCCTCAGGACGGGAAACCCTCAGGTCGTTTAAGTCAACAAAGTAATCATCAAACCTTCGAAATGCCGACCTGACAACCGATTCACTCAGGTATTCCAGTAATACCCCGTGAATAATCGACTCGGTAACATCATCGTACCGAACTTTCGCAACCTTACCGTACTTACGCCTGGCCGAACGGAAAAACTTCTGCACATTCTTGGAGTATGTTTTGCTGTCTTTCATATTTTCTTACATTCACTCAAAATCTTGTTTATTTATATTCACCTGTCTTAAACATCAACGGCATCAGGCTGCTTTACTTCATTTAAGATTCTCATTGTCTCAAGTATTTTTTTAAACGCCTCGTCATATTTCAAATGAATAACAGGACAAAATTTACTGTTAAGCTCTCCGGCCACAAAAGCCTGGATTCTGCTTCTGGCGTGCTCTAATGCCGAAAATGTCTTGCGCTGTGAGCTTTCGGTGCCTCCGAAGATACTCAAATACACATCGGCATTACGCAGGTCCGCCGACATCTCAACCCGTGTTACGCTTACAAATCCCTCGATACGCGGGTCATTCAGGCCTTCAGCAATTGCATAGCTTACTGCTTTTTTAACTGCCCGCGAAAATTTTTCCTGTCGCCGACTCGGCATATTAAAATCACCTAAAGCGTCCTGGCTACCTTAATAATCTCATAAAAATCGAGCACGTCATCGACCTTAATATCATCAAACTTGGTCAGTTTGATTCCGCATTCAAAGCCGGTTTTTACTTCCCGGGCATCATCCTTGAAATGCTTCAGCGAGGCAATGCGCAAATCGTCCCTTATTACTATATTGTCGCGGATAAGCCTGACCTTCGCGTCCCGCCTGGCCAACCCGTCACTGACATAACAGCCGGCAATTGTACCAAGCCTCGATATCTTAAATATATTCCTTACAACCGCCCGGCCGACACTCTGTTCTTTTTCCTCCGGTTCCAGAAGCCCGACCATCGCCTTGCGAAGGTCTTCGGTTATACGGTAAATCACGCTATAAAGATTTATGTCCACGCCTCTTTCTTCAGCTATCCTGCCGACCTTCTCATCGGCAACTACATTAAAGCCGATAATCAGTGCGTTCGACGCCTCAGCCAATAGCACGTCACCTTCGGTAATACCGCCGGGCGCGGCGTGAAGAATCTTAATCTTGACCTCGTCGGTACTCAACTCGGATAAATACTTTGTCAACACGTCAACCGAACCCTGAACATCAGCCTTGATAATAATGTTAAGCTCTTTAACCTGACCTTCTTCTATCTGGCTGAACAGGTTGTCCATCGTTACCTGCGCCCGTTTGGCAAGGGTCTTCTCGCGTTTACGGCTCTTTTGTTCTTCCGATGCCTCCTTGGCACGGTTAATGTCATCGAGAACAAAAAACCTGTCACCCGCCTGAGGCACGTCATTCAAACCGGTAACCTCTATCGGCGCCGAGCTTGTTGCTGACTTAATGCTTTTGCCCTTACTGTCACGCAGCGTCTTGACCTTGCCGCAGGCCATGCCGGCAAGAACCACATCACCTTTTTGGATTTTGCCTTCTTTGAGCAAAAGCGTTGCAACCGGACCACGCTGAGGAGACATCCTTGCTTCCACAACCCAGCCCGTTGCCGGTATGGTATCGTCAGCTTTGAGGTCTATCAATTCAGCGACATAATCCAGGTGCTCGAGCAAATTCTCGACCCCATCGCCTGTAACAGCGCTGGTTTTTACCACTTCAGTCTTGCCGCTCCATTCGACCGGTACCATCTCGTGCTCGGCAAGCTGAGAATATATGCGGTTTATATCACAGCCCCCTATATCTATCTTATTCAAAGCCACAAGCACCGGCACCCCTGCCGCCTTTGCATGATTTATCGCTTCAATCGTCTGAGGCATAACACCGTCATCTGCAGCTACAACCAGTACCACTACATCTGTCATATTCGCTCCGCGGGCACGCATAGCCGTAAAAGCCTCATGGCCCGGCGTATCAAGAAATGTTATTTTATGCCCGTTCCAGTTGACCTGAGAAGCTCCTATGTGCTGTGTTATCCCGCCGGCCTCGCCCGCTTGAACCTGTGTCGAACGTATCTTGTCAAGCAGGCTGGTCTTGCCGTGATCAACATGACCGAGCATTGTAACCACCACTGAGCGTCTCTTAAGGTTCTTACGTTCTCTGTCAGCGAATTCCTTCTCAATCACTTCTTCTATAGTTGCCTTCTTCTCAACCGTCAATTCTATGCCGAACTCAATCGCAACCAGCTCGGCGACATCCGCCGATATCGTCTGATTTGCCGTCGCCATAACTCCCTGCTGAAGCAGCTTTGCGATAATATCCGTAGTCTTTACAGCCAGGGCCGCCGAAAGATTCTTTACATTTATCGGTTCCGAAATTACAGTTTTCTCCGGACGGACAACTTGCATAGTTTGCGCCGACTTCTTCGATGCAATCTTACGCACAGGACGAAGACGCATCCCCTCGCCGCCTGCCGCGCTTAATCTCGCCTTTCTTTCTTCAAGGTCTCTCTGACGACGTTGAGAAATAAATTCCGGACTACCCTCAGAGACTGAACCTTCTTCATCTCTCCTGCGGCCGTGAGTTCTGGCCTTGCGCCTCTTTGAAGCACCTTTCTTGCCTTTTTTCGTAATCTGTTCCTGCAATTTCTCCGGTGCCGTCTCCATAAGAGGCTCGGTAACCGGCTCATCAAATCTGCGTTTAGGCCGAGGCCTGCGGATTACTTTAGGCTCATCAACTTCAGGCTCCTCAACCCGAACAACCTGCGGACCGCTCAGCTTTGCAGGAGCCGGCTTTTCCAGTCTCGGCCCGGCAGGTACCACCGGTTTAGGTTTCGGCTTGGGCTTCTCTTTCTTTTTGGGTTCAGGCTTGGGCTTTTCTTCAGCGACCGCAACACCGGCCTGGGCCGATTCCGCTCCGGTATCCTCAGCTTTGCTTACCGCTTCAGCAGCCGCTTCTTCAGCCTGGGCCTCAGCTTCTGTAACTTTCTTCCGCTCGGGTTTGGCTTTTTTCTTTTTCTTTATTTTTACTTTATCAAGGTCAACCTTTTCCGCTGTCTCGATAGTAGTTACATTCTCTCCCTCACTGAACCACTCACGAATAGTAGCAGCCAGCCCAGCCGAAATTGTGGACATATGATTCTTGACGTCAAGTTCCTCATCCTGGCATTTTTTCACGATTGCCAAACTCTTGACACCAAGCTCTTTGGCTAAAATGTAAACTCTCGTACTTGCCAAACTAATACCGTATATTCATCATAACTCTAAAATTACTATTGCGAATTATCACCGGACTGCTCCTGTCGCCTTCGAGCCTCTTCGGTCTCTTTTTTCAGCATTGCTTCCGCCTGGTTCTCTTTGGACTCAGCGGCGATAATCTTCGCCTCCTCAGTCGCCGCGACAACAAGACGCTCTGCCAAATCCTTATCCAGATCCAGTTCAGATACAAGCGGCTCGGGACCGACATCATCAAGATCCAGAACTGAAATTATACCAAGCGCTATCAGCTTATCGACAAGCGTATCATCTTCCGGCGCAACCTTTTTAACACACACAGTGAGCTTTTCGATGCCGTCATTATACTCATCAGGCGTCAGAATATCTATATCCCAGCCGGTCAGTCTTGCCGCCAGACGAACATTCTGCCCGTGCTTGCCAATCGCCAGACTAAGCTGGTCCTCATCCGCCACAACCGTCGCCCTGCCAAGCTCAAAACATAACGCTATTTCACTGACCTTGGAGGGCATCAACGCGTTTGTAATCAAAACCTGCGACGACTCGTTCCACCGCACAATATCGATTTTCTCACCGCCAAGCTCATCGACAATACTCTTTATCCTGCTGCCGCGAACACCGACACACGCACCTACAGGGTCAACCTTCTCGTCAATCGATGCCACCGCGACTTTGGTTCTGTAGCCTGCCTCACGGGCCAGCGCACGTATCTCAATAATTCCCTCGGTTATTTCCGGAACCTCAAGCTCGAACAGCTTCTTGATAAAATCAGGATGCGTCCGAGAAAGGATAATCTTGACCTGGCTGGATGCCTCTTTCACATCCAGAATCAAAGCGCGTAGCCTCTCGCCGGGCCGATGAGACTGACCCATTATCTGCTCGTTGCGAGGCAGAAACGCCTCGACCCTCTGGTTAAGATTGACAACCACCGATCCGCCTTCGTATCGGACCACCGTGCTGCTGACGATAGTGCCTTTGTGACGGCTGAATTCCGTATAAATGCTCTGCCGCTCGTCAGCCCGTATCTTCTGTATCATAACCTGCTTGGCAGTCTGCGCAGGTATCCTGCCCAGGTCACGAATATCAAGTTCTTTGCCTTCCTTAAAAGCCGTTACCTGGCCGGTCCCACGGTCAATCTTTACCTGGACATCGAGCTCTGGCTCGCCGAAATGCTTCCGAGCAGCAGACACCATCGCCTCTTCAAGGTCGGCAAATATCGACTCCTTATCGATATTCCTGTCGCGCGCTATATTATCTACTATTCTTATCAGTTCCTGATTCACCTTACTGCATCCTTCTTAGACAAAAAAAACGGAAACCAAATCCGGTTTCCACTTCACAAAATAACAAAACTGAACGTAGCTTTATAAATTCTACATCAGCCTCTCCTGACAAAGAAAACCACGTTCATTTCCTGTCAACGAAGCGGAAACTTCCAAATCCAAGCTGCTGTCAGCGCAAAGGCAATGCAGCGCAACCGTTATGTTGCGCTTATCCTTCACGGCTATTCAGTCCTGCAAATTCCATTGTTCAGTTCACCTTTAACTCAAACATTCAGCCTTGGATATTATCGACACCAATACCTAACCTCATAAGGGTAATGACATAATTAAGTTTCAGCAATGTTTTTTTTCGTCAATATCACATTTTTTTAACCAAAAATACGCTGTTTTTCCCATTTTCACACAAATACCCCGCCAAACCACGGATTTTTCCACCCATTTGTATAAATCCGTGGTCCGGTTACGGAACTGGTTCGAAATGGAGGATTGTTCGGCCTGAATTGATGACAAGTGACGTGATGCGGATTTTGTTATCTTCGACCTCGAATACCGGCTCAAACGGAATATCGTAAAGCAAAGACTCCATAATCTTCGTTCGATAATCGTCAGGCGATAACTGTCTTTCTTCCGCTTCATTCTTGTATATAGTCTCCGCGGCAAAGTGGACAATAGGAAGCATATTTAGCGCACCGACCTTGACCTGTTTTACGGATAGATGCAAAAGGCCCTGCTTATCCAAAAAGCCCGAGGCCTGCACCGTAATAAAAAGCTCGAAATTCTGCAGCTTCGCAACGCCTTGGAGTTGAACGAGGTCTTTTGTAAATGTGGTTTTGGGAACGGTAAAACTGATGCCGTCCATCTGCTTCGGCCAGCCGGAGCGGGCGATAATATCGTTAATTCCCTCTTCGGTAACTATAAGGTCGAAAGGCTCCTGTCGTTGCGCGCCGTTATATATCTCCGTGCTGATGTAGTTTGTAAGGTACTGGCTGACATACTCGTCAGGCGGTGACGGTGGCGGATTGTAATCATCGGGCTTGTGCAGTAGCATAAAGGCCAAAATCACACAAACGACCGTTAAAAACAACAAGCAAGCCAGAAAAATCTTCAGCAGTACGAATTTTCGAGGCTTTTTCTCGCGCAACTGGTCGAGGTATAGCGGCTGATTGTCGTCATTTATCTGCATTTATACTTGCTCAA
This sequence comes from Sedimentisphaerales bacterium, assembly GCA_016930645.1. Taxonomy (GTDB): domain Bacteria; phylum Planctomycetota; class Phycisphaerae; order Sedimentisphaerales; family Anaerobacaceae; genus JAFGGH01. The sequence goes on along the minus strand of JAFGGH010000044.1, from coordinate 1,291 downwards.
AAAGATTTTGGCGATTATAGTATCGCCGGCGTTTATTGAAAAGAATTTTCCGTTTGTTGATTTTGAAGAGAAAGAGGCTTTTATGGCTAATCATTTTGCCGACCGCCTGAGTCAGGCTGTAAAGAGTAAACGAACACCGCTGACAGTGGGCCTTGACCCGGTATATAACCGTCTGCCCGAGGCCATAAAAGGCCACCGGGCGATGAACGACGAGAACGACGCCGCGGCGGCGGTTGATGCGATATTTTCATTCTGTACGCAGGTAACACGGATTATCGCGCCGCTTGTGCCGGCGGTTAAAATTAATATCGCCTTTTTCGAAAAATACTTGGGCGAAGGTATCGAAACTTATTATTCGCTCATAAGCGAGGCCGAGGAACTCGGCCTTGAAATTATCGCGGATGTCAAACGCGGGGACATCGGCCATACCGCCGAAATGTACGCAGAAGCACACCTGAAAAATCCCGAGCTTGTTGGGCTTGAAGATACGATTACAGCAGACGCTGTTACGATTAACGGCTTTGCCGGCGCAGAAGGTATCGAGCCGTTCGCCAAAATCGCCGACGCAGAAGGTAAAGGCGTATTCGTCTGGACGCGGTCGAGCAATCCGGGCGGCGCGGCAATCCAGGATTTCACCAACGCCGAAGGCAAAAAGCTCTACGAGCAAATCGCCGACATAGTAAACGAAATCGCAATAAACCAAAACCGTATCGGTAGCAGCGGATACAGCAATATCGGTATGGTCGTGGCAGGCTTATCGAAAGAGCAGGCTGCGGCGTTCCGCAAAAAGTACGATAAAATTTGGTTTCTGGTTCCGGGCTGCGGTGCACAGGGGGCAACCGCAGAAGATTGTATCAAGTACTGCAAGACCGACGGCACAGGTGCATTGATAAGCGCATCGCGATCAATCATCTACGCGTATGAAAAGCCGAAATACAAAGAGCAGTTCGGCGAGGACTGGAAAAAGTGCATCGCCCAGGCCGTTGCCGACACCAAGGTCGAACTTTCCAAAGCTATGGAAACTTTGATTTAACTCGCATCGCACCACGCGCTCCATCTGAGATTTGCATTTAGCAGCGGTCGGCACGACCGCTTATTTTCCCTTTGCGACGAGGGAAATATTTAGCCCCCTAATTTATTAGAGGGTTTTGTTTACCTCGGCGAAGACGGGCCTGCCCACCGTAGCCTCGGCGAAGGTGGGCCTGCCCACCGTAGCCTCGGCGAAGACGGGCCTGCCCACCGTAGCCTCGGCGAAGGTGGGCCTGCCCACCGTAGCCTCGGCGAAGGTGGG
>JAFGGH010000043.1 GCA_016930645.1 Sedimentisphaerales bacterium | reverse complement strand
GTTAATTTTTTGATCATAATGCCCCACTCGGCAGCTGCCTACGTCCCAATAAAGAAATCGGGACTACGGCGAGCTAAAGGCCGAGGGACTAAATAGTTATGAATGTTCGTTTTTACGTCAAAAATGACATTTGTGGTTCACTATATGGCGAACTATTGTGTATTATACCATAAGAGCAAACATTTGTCAAGTGTTTTTTTGAAAAAAAACACGGATTAATACAGTTTAAAATTAGAAGCAGATCCCGTTAATTTTACTACAATTAGAGAAAAAAGCAACTATGGACCTATAAGGAATACGATTACAAAAAATCTAAAAATACACAAGTTCAAAAAAAGTTTAATAGAGGTTAAAGTCCAAAAGTGCTTTCTCCAGAGAACTTTTTGTGCTTAATAACCATTTTAAATGACTTCTTAAAATCTCCTCGATTTTTTCAATAATGCCCTTTTGTTTTAGAAGAAATTCTATTTTCTGAATATTTTCCTCAAAACCCTTGATCCACAACAGTTTAATGTTCCTCAATTCCCGAATTCTTTTTCTTGTAATTCTATTAAGTGATAGCAACTTGATTTTATAGTTTGCAGGTGGTTTGAGAGCAACAATACTACCATCATCTTTAATCTTAAAGTACTCGTTTAAGTTCTCATTAAAAGGATCGATAAAACCTGTATTATCTACAAATGTCTCTTGCATGCCAAGAGCCGGCCAGTGAGAAGACTTTAAATGGTTACATCCGGGACATGCCCACACAAGATTATTGGGATCATTCTTAAGGTGTTTGTGCTCTTCGTATTTTGTAGGCCGAAAATGGTCAAGCACCATTGAATCAATGCCACCTAATTCATTTTCGTGGCCATCACAATAAACACAACGTCCAAGACAATCCTCTCGTATCTCTTGACGATAGTGAGAATATTGGTAATAGTTGCCATTCGATTTAACTTGGTATTCGGCCCTGCGGTTTAGTTCAGGGAAAAAAGGCGAACAATTAGTCATCTTTTCCTAATTCTCCCATGTCTCTATGAAAATCGTCAATGAGCTCTTTATGTTTTTTCACAATACTTTCTAGCTCGTTGAGCTTATCTATTTCAGATGCCAAGACAGTTGAAATTCGAAATGATTCTATTTCGTTTAGTTCATTTAACTCTTCATCAGATAAAGTTTCATTCATGCTCTTTATCAATAGTTCGTGATACTTTTGTTCACGTTCCATAAGAATATCTTGGTAAACATCTATATGTCTAAGAATCCTAGCGGCCCAAGCTTGTTTCATGCTATCATCTGCAAAATCAGATTTGGGTATTATATTTTCAACACTCCATTCACCCTCTGAGAATTCATCCTTATCACCGGAAAAGTTTGTAAGTATATATATTGGTAATTTTGTGTTTATACTTCTTAGGAACTGAGCTAAACCAATCCCTTGGTAATCTGTAATGCCTGTGTCTTTTAATCTTTGATCTAAAATTATAGAAACGGTGTTAGGATTGTTAAGAACAGGTTCTATGTAATCATTTCGGTGGGGATAAGGAGCCAAAGCCTTCACTATAGCCTTTCCTTGTAGGCAAGAATTAAGCTCCCTTTCATAGCTTTTTAATTGCTGCTCATCTTCATCGATTAGCCATATTATTCGTTCACACATATGTGAATCCTAATTACTTAACATTAGAAGCTTTGTGTGGAATGCGAATTTGGAATTCTGCTCCACCAAGATCGCAAGGAGATTTAACACGTATACTAGCTCCATCATAATCTTCAACGAAGCTTTTTACTATAGTTAGCCCCATCCCAGTACCGATCACCTCACCTTTCGCATTCCTTTTTGTTGAAAATGTAGGCAGAAAAATCTTGTCCTCTGTCCCAGCTTCCAGCCCTTTACCGCTGTCTGCAAATCTGATGGAGATATACTTTTCATTTTCGTTAAATGAAACACGTATAATCCTATTCTTTCGTTGTGGACCTTCTACGATCGCCCATACGGAATTCGTTATCATATTGACGAATATACTTTCCCAATCTATCTCAAAACCATGAATATTAGAGACAGGCCTTGATGGCTTTATTTTATAATCGATGTTTTTGTCTCCAAGAGAAGTTTCAAAAGAAGAAAAAACCTTTCGTGCAACAACCTCTAAAGATATACTCTTGCGTTTTCTCTTATCACGAGTCATGTTTTTGAGAACAAAATCGGCAAAAGTTTCTATTCTTTCGGCACCATTGATTATAAAGCTCATGTTCTCGTTAATTTCATCATTAATATCAGGTGGAACCATAAAGAGGCCTTGAGCTAAACTTTCGCTAAGCTGTTTTGCGTTAATTAAAACAAGATTTGATGAAGCCAAAGTTTCATGTCCAAAACAAGACGTCAATATCCCCAAAGAAGCCAGGTTTGACAGTGTGTCTTTTTGACGTTGGAATTCGGCGGTTTGTTCTTGAGTAGCTTTTGCGAATTTTTTATGAACCCTTTTCACCTCAGTTACAGTGTTGTCAACTTTTTTAACAGCCTCCGAAAGTATAGTGTTAACTGATCTAGTATCGGGAACTTTTTTATCTTTCTTGGCAGTATCTAAAATTTCTTTTATTTTACTACGCGCATCTTTAAGATCTTGAACCGCACTAATAGATTCTTCAGTCGTTTTTTTAACTGTTTCTTCAATGGCATTGTAATCGATGAATGATTTGCGTGAATGTTCAAATTTCTGCCTATTAACTTCAAAAAATCGTATCGCATCCGAAGCAAATGCTCTTAAGTCATAATAAGCTTTCGCTTCTACAATTCCTTCTCTATTAGTTTGGTCTAAGAGATTCCTATTACGGTTTCTTTCGATGAATACTGCTCCAACAACTTGATTGTAACCAACACGCCAGGAGCCAATATCTTTCCCTACACCAGCAGGGCTTTGCATCCTTCGGTAACTTAATGTAAGCCAATCTCCTTCACCATTGGGTTGGCCATAAGGCTTGACCCTAAAACCATCCCTGTAAATTCTTATGCCCTGATTAGCATCCAAAAAACGATCGATTTGTTGACTCTCAAGATTCAATTTTTTAAGCACTTCTGGATTTCTTTGGAAAAAATACATCTCAAATCGCAGTGTGCCACAATCTGGCATTTTTCCCCTCTTGTGGATTTTTTTGCTCCAAGGGGTTGGCTTTAACTTAAAAACTTCACCATATAGCGATGATGACATTCTATAGCTTACTTTATTATCAAAGTCTATGGTCGCGACTAGCTTCCACTCTGCAGCATTCAACATCTTCTCAGAACTAATCTTGCCATCTATTTCTTTCAAATTTTGTCCTGAATCGAGATGAATGGCAAAATCATTAATTCCATACCAAGGTGATACCAAAAGTGAAAGTTCTCTTTTCAATTCTTCTAGATATTCGAGAGTCCAAGAATCCTTGAGATTTGTAAGAATCAAACGTGTACCTTTGGTAATTCTTCTTTGTTCTTTTGTAGAAGGATCGATAACGAATTTAGGTATTTTAAAACGTGGATGTTTGACTTTTTCAAGTTTTGTATTCTTCTTTTCGAACTTAGACCAATCGATAACAATCTCTATGCCGTCAGATTTTGTTGTGGAGAAAAACTGAACCGTAGTCTTTTTACACAAACGATCCAAGCCTAACCTTCCCAGTCCTTTTTCTCCTGTGAGAACTCTCTTCTTTCGTTGCGATTTTTTAAAGCCCTGTTTGTTAGATGTTCCAATCAACATCCAGTTTTTACTGAGTTGAGATATGGTCATTCCATTCCCATCATCCTCTACTATCAAAGTAGAACGAGGTGTGTTGAGGTCATGAAATGAAATATTAACATTCTCGGCATCGGCATCATAAGAGTTTTTAACAAGTTCTATAATAGCAGTTATCGAATTGGAAATGCTCTCACGGCCAAGTTGCATGGCGAGACGAGCAGCAACAGAAAATGAAACATCGGCAAGGCGTTTATGATTAATCGTTGATTTACTTACCATCATTCAGAACTCCACCAAGGCAAATCTTTTATTGACTGGACCGTAAGATGCCTGCACCTAATTCTATTATCCAACCACTTATTTGTTTGTGTGGATTTGAGGACTCTGAGTAGTTTTGTACATTGGGCGATCGTCTTGTTATTTGGTAGCAACACTAGCAAATGGTTTTCGACAGCAATTTTACGTTTGCCGGTTATGATTGTTCCAATTGCACGATTATTTCCCGGGCGTGAGGTTCTCCGAACCAAGACTAATGGAGGTTGAAAAAGAGTACCATTAAATTTGCGTCGCTCATTTATACGGTTTACTCTTCCCCATTCAGGTAAAATTTTTGAATGTATGTATGCAACAGAAGGTCCCTTCTTAGGATGTCTGTGCGGAACTAAAGAGCCAACATGAACACTAAAATAATCGCTGACGATACCGTTATGGGGCTGTCTTATTAATCTTCGCCAAATAGGTTTTCTTTTTTTATTGGTGTTTCCTGTCTGAAGATTAAGGGTAAATACATCTATATCAGCCCATTCATCAAACTGGCCGTAGCGATTAATTGATATTTTACTACAAAGACTTTCAATATGATTTCGCCATTTTTCGTATGAAGAACCTGAACGCAATACATCTGGAAGAATGGCAGATACATGTGTTCCAGGCGATGCATTTAAAATACATGCATCCATAAAAAGTGAGGCAGCAGAGACACTGCCACTTGCCCAAATGCAATTTGGCAAAGTAATAGATTCGTTATATGGGGGATTAATTACAATATGTGTCGCTTTTGAGACTTCTTCTGGACAAGTGAGAAAATCTTTCTGAGTTATCATCGGGAAAAATGAGTCAGGATTCTTACTAACTGGTGATTTGAATTCTTTGTGTCTGCTGATTGCGAGTAGGACTAATCTAATTTTAGTGGTATATATAAACTCCGGATGAATATCGAAACCCATTAGGTGTTGCCCCCAAAGGTTAAGGGTGTCAATCACATTTTCAGCGATAGGTAGTTTTTGAGCACAAGCCAAAAGCAAGTCCCCTGCGCCACAAGCTATGTCAGCAATAATAGTGGATGATGTTATTTTGGAAGTAGCTTGTCGTGATATACGCTGTGCTAAGTGATGGCCAGTAAAAAAGGCTCCGATTTCTCTGCGATTTTTAAGAGGGACGAAAATTCTAAGTTTTGTTGAAACCTCTCCATTAAGGATTGATGTTATACGAACTTGATTTTGTGATATATCACCACATTTTAACAAACGTGTTGTAAATCTCTCAAGCTCGGTAACATAAGGTCGAAACGCTTTCATATAGGAGATATTATGACATTTTTGCAGAAAAAGGCAAGGGGGAAATTCCAGCAAGGCCGGAATTCAATATCCAATAACCAATGTAGAATTCAGAATTTATAAGGTGATGGATGAGTGTTTAGGGAGGAATTAATTGATTATTGAATAGCGATTAATGAAAAAGGATTAAGGATAAAGGATGGCGCGGCCGTGCCAGCCGCGGCTAAACGAAATCCCCGGCCCACGGGTGGCCGGGCTAATCGAAAAGATTGCAAACTAACCGAGGGGGTAACCGGTTTTATACTTTTGTTATTGGGCGGCGACTTTTTCCTTCTTAGTAGGTTTTTCCTCTTTGACTTTAACGCCCTCGAATTTCAAATGCTCTTCGTCGAGCACATCAATTTTAATCAGGTTCTTATCCTTGAACTCGCCTCGCAGCATTGCCTCGCTAAGCGGGTCCTCGATATAGTGCTCGATAGCCCGTCGTAACGGCCTTGCCCCGAATTCAGGATTATAGCCCTTGTCAATCAGGAACTCCTTGGCCTGCGATGTCGGTTCGAGTTTCAGGCCGTGTTCGATAACGCGTTTGAAGACCTTAGCCAGTTCGTAATCGACAATCGTCTGCAAATCTTCACGAGACAGCGGTTTGAATACGATTGTATCGTCGAGCCGGTTCAGGAATTCAGGCCTGAAGTGGTGGTCCACTTCTTTTTGCAGCATATCTTTCATCTTTTCGTAGCTGGCCTCGGCGGTCTTTTTGCCGAACCCGAAGCCGGACTGGTTCTTAATCAAATCGGCCCCGATATTGCTCGTCATAATCAAAATCACATTCTTAAAATCGATATGCCTTCCAAAGCTGTCGGTCAGCCGTCCTTCCTCCATGATCTGTAAAAGCATGTTGTAGACGTCCGGGTGTGCTTTTTCGATTTCGTCGAGCAGGAGGACGGCGTAAGGCCTTCGTCTGATTCTTTCTGTTAGTTGTCCGCCTTCTTCGTATCCGACGTATCCCGGAGGGGCTCCGACCAGTCTGCTGACGTTGTGTTTTTCCATGAACTCGCTCATATCGAGCTGAATCAGCGCGTTTTCATCGTTGAACAAGAATTCTGCAAGCGCTCGTGCCAATAGTGTCTTGCCCACGCCGCTTGGTCCGAGGAAAATGAAACAGCCCATCGGGCGGTTTGGGTCTTTCAGGCCGCTTCTGCTTCGGCGTACGGATTTGGCGACAGCGGTGATAGCTTCATCCTGTGAGACCACTCGTTTATGAAGTTCGGTTTCAAGCTCCAAAAGACGCTGGGTCTCTTTCTTCTCCAGCCTGGTAAGCGGCACGCCGGTCATCTTGCTGACGACTTCGGCGATGATTTCGGCATCAACTTCGCCGGTGGCCTCGCGGTTCTTATTGTACCATTCTTTTTGCATCTTGTTTTTCTTTTCCATCGTCTGCTGAGCTTCATCCCTGAGAGATGCGGCTCTTTCGTAGTCGGCGTTCTTTACGGCTTCGTCTTTTTCTCGCTGGAGCTTTTCTATTTCCTGCTCCATGTCGGTAAGGTCCGGCGGCGGAGTCATATTTTTAAGACGTGTTCTGGCACCGGCCTCGTCAACAACATCGATAGCCTTGTCGGGCAGGCACCTGCCTGTGATATAACGTGTCGAAAGCTCGACAGCCTGATAAAGCGCTTCCTCTGTAAAGCGTACCCTGTGATGGGCTTCGTATCTGTCGCGCAGGCCGCGGAGAATATCAAGAGTTTCATCTTTGGTCGGCGGTTCAACTATTATGGTTTGGAACCTTCTTTCGAGGGCACCGTCTTTTTCAATGTGCTTTCGGTATTCATCGAGTGTTGTCGCGCCGATACACTGAACCTCACCGCGAGCAAGAGCTGGCTTTAGAACATTCGATGCGTCGATAGCTCCTTCGGCGCCGCCTGCCCCGACGAGAGTATGCAATTCGTCGATGAATAATATGACGTTTTTGGCCCTGCGGACTTCGTTGATGACTGCTTTAATTCTTTCTTCGAACTGGCCTCGGTATTTTGTGCCTGCGACCATCATAGCCAAATCGAGTACGACGACTCTTTTGTCTTTTAAGAGTTCAGGTATTTCTTTTCCGACTATCTGCTGGCTAAGTCCTTCGACGATAGCAGTTTTTCCGACGCCCGCTTCGCCCAGAAGGACAGGATTGTTTTTTGTTCTGCGGCAGAGAATCTGAATCAGCCGTTCGATTTCATTTTTCCTTCCGATGACCGGGTCAAGCTCTTTACCGGCTGCCAGCTCTGTAAGGTCTCTGCCGAAGCTGTCCAGTGCCGGGGTTTTGCTTTTTGTCTTCGGCCTTGTCAGAGATGGTCCCATATTCATTCCCACCTCACCCGGCTCGGTATCAACGCCGGCACCAAGGAGGTTGAGCACCTCCTGTCGGACTTCTTCGAGCTTGAGACCAAGGTTCATCAAGACCTGCGCGGCGATTCCTTCGGTTTCCCGCAAAAGGCCGAGCAGAATATGTTCAGTGCCGACGTAGTTATGATTTAAGGCTCTTGCCTCTTCAATCGCATATTCGATAACTTTTTTGGCCCTCGGAGTTTGTGGCAGCTTGCCCATAGTGACTAGATCGGGGCCGCTTTTTACGAGCTTTTCAACCTCAAGGCGAAGTTTTTTGATATCGACATCGAGATTTTTGAGAACGGTGGCGCCGACTCCGCTGCCTTCTTTGACCAGGCCCAGAAGGATATGCTCCGTACCAATATGTTCATGATTAAAACGCTGGGCCTCCTGATTGGCCAGCGCCATAACTTTTCTTGCCCTGTCGGTGAATCGCTCGAACATTTTTTACCTCAGTAATTGTTTATTTTCAGCTATATATCTCAGCAGCAAACCTTATTCCAGAATCAAGATTTCCGGAAAAATCCGATTTAAGCCTCCGTGCTTATTATACCTTCATCGGGGCAACTGTCAAACATTGCAAAACCAGCCGAAATGGCAGGTATTAGCTTTTGCCACATTGTTTTATATGTTATTGCAGCAAATAATGTTCAGCAAAGAAGCTGATTTACAGCTTAGCTCCTTTTTTATCGTCAAAACAGCACTATAACTTTCTGTACAAAAAGAAAAACAGCGTTTTTTCACTTCAAAAACAACATAGTAGCTTATTAGAAGCTTTGGAAATTTATTACTGCTGAAACATCCGATAATTGTTTACCAGAAGTACCTAAAAACTACCAAGGTACATTATGAGCTAAAAAAGCCTATGGACCTTTTTCCGGCGGCTGATATTTATTTTAACATCTGTCTAACTTCTTTATTAAGCCAGCCTTGCAAGTCAGCGTTGGTGTAAAAACAATTTTTCGAATCGGTTTGAATTTTATAAATCTAAAATTTTTCAAAAAAAGGCTTGACAAAAATATCAAGGCTGTTATACTTGTAATAGTTGTCATAGTACAATAAAAGGAGATGCTTATGCAGGTCAAAATAGACAATTCTTCCGACTGGCCTGTTTACCAGCAGATAATCGACCATGTAAAACGCGATATCGCCCTTGGCAGGCTCAAATCCGGCGAAAAATTGCCTACTGTCAGAGAGTTAGCCGCCCAGTTAGCAATTAATCCCAATACTATCGCAAAGGCCTACCGTTTCCTCGAACGTGACGGGATAATCTCTACCAGGCCCGGTGCCGGTGCCTATGTTGCGGATTTAAGCTCGAACCTGAGTATGGCTGTCAGAAAAAAGTTTATTAACGCCGAAATTGAACGTGTTATGGTCGAAGCGGTACACATGGGGATTGATAAAAAGGTTCTTGCCCAGTGGTTTAATACCTCGCTGGACAAGTTCAAATTTGGTTCTGAGAAAGGATAAATTATGAGTGATTATCCTGTACAAATTGATAATTTGACCAAATTCTATGAAGGCCGATGTGTTCTTGAAGACATCAATCTGAAAGTTCCCGAAGGCTGCATTTACGGTCTGCTCGGCAGAAACGGCTCAGGCAAAACGACAATAATAAGAATTCTGCTGGGACTTGATTTTCCCACACGCGGAAGAACGTCACTGCTCGATTGTGATTCTGCGAATCTTTCCGCTAAAACTCATGGTCGAATCGGTTATGTCGCGGAGGGACATAACCTTATTCAGAATTACAGCGTAAGCAGGCTGATTAAACTGTGCAAAGACCTGTCACTTAAATGGGACGAAGGTTTTTTCAGGTCTCTTATTGAAACCTTCCGCCTGCCCACCGATAGAAAAGTAAGCAAGCTCTCAACCGGAATGCGGGCACAGTTGAATTTGTCACTTGCGATGGCTATCGACCCGGAATTGCTCATCCTCGATGACCCGACGCTGGGACTCGATACGGTAGCGCGAAGGCAATTTCTGGAATTGGCGGTTGACCTTTTGCAGAAAGACGGCAGGACTATTCTTTTCAGCTCTCATATCCTGAGCGATGTCGAGCGGATTGCCGACCGGATAGGAGTTCTGGCAGGGGGCAAACTCGTGGTGGATTGCTCACTCGAAGAGCTTAAAAACCGTGTCCGGAAACTCAGGCTGATATTCGGCGACCGGCCTCCGCTGGATTTACATCTTACCGAAATTGTAAACTGTCAAACCGCAGGTCGGGAAATGACCGTTACAATTGCCAACTACAACGAACAGAAAAAGGCTGTAATCGATACCTTCAAGCCGGAATCTGTTACGGAAATTCCAATGAGCCTCGAAGATATATTTATCGAATGTACAAAAATAAACAAAAGTCCGCTAATGAGTGTTTAAGGGATAAATTATGTTAGCGCTTATAAAAAGAGAAATTCGGGACAATGCGGTATTCTTTCTACTGGCAATAATATTAGCCGGTATTACTAATTCAATCTTATTACCCGGTTTTGCTGCGGCCAGAAAGGACTCGATGCCGGTTGGCATACCAACATCGATGTATTCGATATTTGCCTTTATAATAATTGTTTTGCCTTTGCTGGCTCTTGCTATGGGAGGGGCACAGACTTATCTCGACAGCAAGAAGAAAATAAGCTCTTTTCTGTCAACGCTCGCAGTTACCAGAAAGCAGTTATTATTCACAAAGGTCATCGCTGGTATTATCTGGCTTATAGTTCCTCTTGCATTGATAGCGCTTGCCGATATTGTTTTTTTAACGAATTATCCATCGCTTATACCGGTTGAATACAGCTTGCTGGTTAATATGTTTGCCGTAACTTTTTTGTGTTCCCTGGCCTGTTATCTTTTAGGTATGTATCTTGGGCTGTCACAGAGCCGAATACCGGCGATTATCGGAGGCTTTTTTATTTATATTGTTATTATCAGTCTGATTATTATCAAGGGCTTTGGCCCTGAAACGATGATGATATATTCAGTCTTGTCTTTAGTGCTTGTTTTTAATTTTTGCAGGCGGTTCTTATCGATATCGCTTTAGGAGTTTCATTATGAAAACTTCAGTAAAATACACGCTCAAAGTTATTTGTACCGGTTTTATTATTCTGCTGCTCTTTTCGGCGTCTATCTTTTGGATTCTCAAATTCGGCCAGGTCGCTTTTTATGAAAACTTTGTTATTAACACTATCGGGCAGGCAAAGATTTCTCCTTCAGGCATTGTTTCTCGTGACATAATCGAGCGGGAGCCTAATGCACTTTTACCTTCAGAAGTTTCAGCTTACGTCGGCGACAGCGTGGTCATTGAAACATTCGGCTTATTTGATAGTATCCTTCAGGATTGGAGCCTTTTGTGGGGAATGCAGGGCGGCCTTGGTAATATTTATTCTGGTTTTGATTTTTCTCGTAGTCCCCAAAATAAAATTGTATATTTCGCCAGGCAGCCCGGTCTTTTTGTCTTATGTAAGATTTCGTATGAGTTTGATGACCATAAAAAAATATGGTTTAAAGAAATTGAATTATACGCAGGGCCGGAAGGTGTTTCTGATAAACCTGAAGAAAAGCTTGGTAAATTTGTAAGTCCGCAGGATGCTCATGGATTTTATGGTATAGAGCCGCTTGTCGTTTTTGATAAGGGTGCAAAGCAATTCTTTAGTATAGATTTCGAAAATCGTAAAGTAACTAAAGGCATAGCCGTCAAAGAGCACAATATTATTGCTTTTGGTTCTCCTTCAAAAAATAAATTTAACTATTTTCTCCGTTGGGTTCCTCCTTTGCGCCAGGCAACAAGGGAGGAATTGAATGACCCGATGATTATAACATATACAAGAGAAATTGAAGGGCAAAATGTCAGGCTTGTGCCGATAGACGGCTTTAGGCGCTATAAGAACCAGCCTTTTGACATATATCTTGTTTTGACGGACAAAGGAGAGGTATTCCGGCTGGAGAACGATTCACTTGGTCTTGGGCCTAAGGTTGCAGATTTACCTGAGCCTGATAAACAGCTTAATTATTCAGTTGTTCCGGTAAAATATAAAGACGGCTTTATCGGCAGCATTGTAGGCTGGGTGTCAGGAGATGCTCATAATGTAGATGTATCGGCTTTTGATGAAAAAGGTGTTTTGATAAAGGAAGAAGATTCATCTATCTGGCGTTCTTATGATTTTGTGGGTGGCCCGCTCTACGTTGTCTGTAGGTATTTGATAGAAAACTTACATTCTCCTGTATTACTTTTAGGTTCTTATTTCACGGCGGACAGCTTCGAAGCTAAACGAGGCCACCGAAATCTGTTTTTGTTACCTCAATCCTGGGTTGCTTTCTTTTCGAGAGACCATCAGGGAAGAGCGAATCCTCTATTGCTTGCCTTGCTGATTATGTCTCCTTCGATAGGATTATCGTTTTTACTTTCGTGGCGGGTTTATAAAGATACCGTTAAAACAGGTTTCTCTCAGAGTGCTCGAAGATGGTGGGTTGTCGTGACTATCGCGTTCGGTATTAGCGCTTATATAACTTATGTTTTGACTAAACCTAAAGAAGCTCTGGTAACCTGTCAAAACTGCGGCAAATTCAGAAGGCCTGATATGGATACCTGTCACCGCTGCGGCAGCGGCTGGAAAGTTCCGGAATTAACACCTCCTGCCTGGCGGGTGATGGATTAAAGAACGACAGTTTAACCGGAATCTTGTGAAAGTAAGGTTTGGGCGATTGTTTTTGTCGAGTCACCGACTGTTACAGCAGCGTAATTATTTTTCATATCAGATAATTTCGAATTGTCTTTCATTAAAGGTTCTAATTCATCCCAGAGCCATTCGGCGCGGTCTTGTAAATCCGGTAAATCATCAACGATGATGGCTGCGCCTGAATCGACAAGTTTTTCGGCGTTCAGGTACTGGTGCATATCCTTGTGATGCGGGTAAGGCATACAGATAACAGGCACCTTTGCCGCTGCGTATTCGGCAACGCTGACGGCGCCGCTTCTGCCGATTACCAAATTGGCGACGGCTAACAAGTCGGCCATATTGTCATAATAACCAATAACTTTATGCTCAATTTTGGCGTTACTATATGCAGCTTTGACCTGCTGTTCGTTGGCTTTGCCTGTGATATGAACTATTTGCCAGTCGTCAGAAAATTCGGTGAATTTATCCAGCAGCGATATGATTGTATCATTGATAGTTTTAGCACCGCTGGAGCCGCCATATATGAGTAATATCTTTTTGTTCCCGTCCAAACCTAAATCTGATTTTGCTTTTTGCGGATTCGGATTTTCAAAGGATTTTCTCAGAGGGCATCCGGTAACGGTTGCCCTCAAACCTCGTCTGGCAAAGTAATCGACAGTGTCCCTGAACTGGACGAAAACTTCATCGGCCCATCGCGCACAAAGTTTGTTGGCTTTGCCTGGGACGATGTCGACATTCAACAATTTTACCGGCAGGCCAAGTCTATATGCCGCTCTGCAAACCGGCGCTGAAACGAATCCGCCTACACCGATTACAATTGCGTCATCGCTTTGGGATAATCTTTGTTTGGCGACATTGGCACTTGCCTGAAAGGTTTTGACGAATCTTATGAGTTTAGCTGGGTTGAATGAAAAACCGGTTGCCGGCAGTTGCGTAAAAGAAAAATCAGTTTTCGACAGTATCTCTGAATCTATTTCGCGGCTGCTGCAGAAGAAGTGAATATTGGCATCAGGGTTCAGTTCGGCGATTTTTTCAGCTACGGCCAGGGCCGGATAGATATGTCCGCCGGTTCCGCCGCCCGCGAAGAATACGCTCGGCGCCGACATTACTCGATATCCTCTGGTGAAAGTTTTGGTGACTGTTTTGAGATATTCATCAACACGCCAACAGCAGCGGCGGATAGTAACAGGCTTGTTCCGCCTGCGCTGACAAACGGAAGCGGAATACCTTTAGTCGGAAGAACCACAGTAACAACTCCTATATTAAGAGCGGCCTGTATTGCTATTGCCATGACAATCCCGCCTGCCAAAAGCTGGCCGAAGGGGTCGCTGCAGCGAACTACAACTATAGTGCCTAACCATATAAACGCAATGAAAAGTAATATAACACCGACAGTACCCGCGATGCCCAATTCTTCGCCGATAATAGCGAATATGAAATCCGTGGTATCTTCGGGCAGATGGCCGTACTTGCAGATGCCCATACCCAGGCCTTTGCCTAACACGCCGCCTGAGCCTAAGGCTATGAGTGATTGGCTTGGCTGATAATTTATCGAGTCAGTCCATTTATCGGGGTGCAGAAACGCGAGTATCCGCTGCTTCCGCTCCGGTGAAACTAATATCGCAGTTGTAAACGCCGCCAAAGCTAAAGGTATCGGACTTAATAGATGAAGCCATTTGGCACCGGCGATAGCGAGCATACAAAAAGACAACAGGCACACCAAAGCGGCTGTACCGAAATCTTCAATCAGTATCAGCCCGGCTACAAGGCCGATAACCGCGCATATCGGCGAAAAGCCGCGAATGTATGATTTCAGCTCCGTATTGTAACGGCAGCAGGCCGCGGCAAGAAATATGATTAGCACCCATTTGGCAAGCTCGGACGGCTGAAAGCTCAACTGTACAGGCCCGACCGGAATCCGCAGCCACCTGCGGGCGTAGTTTATCTCAGCCCCGAATCTCGGTATCAAAACGATGACCAGTAAAATTATGCTGATAGCCAAAAGATAGAAAGGCGGAGATTTGAAAAGGCCTTTGGAAATTCCCAGCCTGCGATAGTCTATCCGCGAGGTGATGAACATCACGAATATTGCCATCGGGAAAAAGATTAACTGCCGCAGCGATGAGTATTTGTAAAAACGGCCAAGCTCGATATTGCTGGTTACATCGGCGCCTGCGGAAAAAACAAATACCGTCCCGATTGCCATAAGCAGTATCACAACCATACCAAGCTGCTGCGAAATAGAATTGTCGTAATCTTGTTTGTGCATAATAACAGGAAAATAATACCACTTTGCCCAAAACCGTTACCGGCAGGGTAAGAAATCACAAAAATACGCTTTTTCTATTATTTTTTCGGCAGATGTAAGGCTTTAGCAGCAAAAAATTCCCGATTCATCGGGATAGTTTCTTATTATATGCTTAGAATATCATTAGCTTATGAACAAGCTGCCGGAATATATTGCTGAACTAAGCCAGTCGGTGCAGAAGCTCTGGTCACTTATGAATCCCTGCACATTGTGCCCGCGAAACTGCGGGGTAAACCGCAGCGAGAAAACCGGTTACTGTGGAATCGGCGCCAGTCCGGTTGTCAGCTCTGTCGGGCCGCACTTTGGCGAAGAGTCGGTTCTGGTTGGCAGTAGCGGCTCAGGGACGATTTTTTTTGCAGGCTGTAATCTCAGATGCATTTTCTGCCAGAATTACGATATCAGCCACCAGCGAAGAGGTAAGGAAATTACAGTAAAACAGCTATCCGAAGCTATGCTCAGCCTTGCCGAACAGGGTTGTACTAATATCAATCTTGTAACACCCAGCCATGTAGCTTCAGCCTGTGCAGCAGCAATCGAAATAGCCCGAAAGGATGGACTTACACTTCCGGTTGTCTATAACAGCGGTGGCTATGACTCAGTCGAAACGCTAAAGCTGCTGGATGGTCTTATCGATATTTATATGCCCGATATGAAATACTCCGACCAGCAGACGGCAGGGGAGCTTTCCGATGCTCCAAATTACCCGGAAGTTAATTTCGCCGCAGTAAAGGAAATGCACCGCCAGGTCGGCGATTTGGAAATCGAAAACGGTATTGCTGTAAAAGGCTTGCTTATTCGCCACCTTGTTTTGCCGGAGAACCTGGCGGGCAGTGAGAAAATAATCGACTTTTTGGCAGATGAGATAAGTACCAGCACAGCGATAAATATTATGGACCAATACCACCCCTGTTACAAAGCCGATGAACATCCAAAGTTGAACCGCAGAGCAGATCATCGGGAAATCAGTGATATTTATGATTATGCCGCCTTGAAGGGTTTAAAAGTTATCAGTTGAAAGTAATTATAAAATTTCCTCTCAGAGATAAACTGTTTGTAAACTTCGGTGTCCCTAATATAATCTATAGCGGTTGTTATTGAGTTTTTGATAAGTAATGGAACATTGGGATAAACTCGAAATACTGAGAAAAAACGTAATACGGTTTCGGTTCCTCCTTCGCTAAAGCTACGGAGGACAGGTTCGCAGCTTGTTAAGGAAATCAGGTCATCGGGAAATCAGGATGCAGGATATCAGGTTATCAGAATATCAGGG
>JAFGGH010000042.1 GCA_016930645.1 Sedimentisphaerales bacterium | reverse complement strand
GTCGCGGCCATCCTGGCCGCGTTTTCGTCCCGACTTGTCGGGAGTCCCGATATATCGGGAGCGACACCCCTGTAACTGACCCATTACGATATTTTTATGAACAGTAGGAGAATTTAACTTAGATGTTACTTTTTCTTTCTCAGGTTTTTTTGATATCACTGACCGGCGCTCTTGCTCCCGGGCCGGTAACAACTTCGGCGATAGCTATGGGCGCCCGTAATAAATTCGCGGGGATTTTCATGGCCCTTGGGCATATGGCAATCGAGCTGCCTTTGGTGATTATTCTTATGCTCGGAGTGAAAAAATTTCTCGAATCTCACGGCTGGCAGATGATAATCGGATTTGTCGGCGGGGCATTTCTGATTTTTTTGGCTGTTAAGATGGCTTTGGAAATAAAGACAATCGGTATAAAGCAGCAAAAGAGCAAAACTGACAAACCATTTTTTGCGGGAATAATCCTGTCTGGGAGTAATCCGTATTTTCCCCTCTGGTGGATTGGTGTTGGATTTAACCTGATAACAGGTGCTAAAGAGCTTGGAGCGATGGGTTTTGTAATCTTAGGGGTGGTTCACTGGTTCTGCGATTTAGTCTGGCTTGGTTTTCTTTCCTATGCCAGCTTCACAGGCACTAAGGTTTTTGGCGTAAAAGCCCAGAAAATCGTCCTCGCTGCCTGTGCCGCTGTTCTTGCCGTCTTCGCCGGAAAATTCATCTTCGGCGCGGCAAAAATATTTTTCTTATATTTCTAAAATAGCCACCTGATACCGGATTTCCACTCAACCCTTCATATCAGTATTGATATCGCCCATTTTCGCTGGCGAGGTCATTTAAACCAGCCTCTGATACCCGTTTATGGCCGATTAAACGTTAAGGAAAAATTTAATCTCTTGTCGATGATACTAAAAAGTTTAGGGTTTTTATGGTCTTGGGGGCCGCGCTATGGAAATAAAGACATTTCTGGCGCAGAGCTTATTGTTCATTGCGGCATTAAGCCTCAGTTGCGGTATATACTTTGTTATTATCTGTTTCAAGAGGCTGCATATCATGCAGCAAAAACAGCTTTTACGAAGGTTTAAAATCAATACCATAAGGCCGCCGCCTTTGTAGATAAGGTAAAAAAAGAATTAACAAAATATTCGTGGAAAATTGTTAAATCAAAAAAATTATCCCATACCCCGATTACTCAAAAGTGATTGGGGTTTTTTATATTCTGTGGCATGGGCTTCCAGCCCATGTTTTTGTGTTTTAAATCATCTCACGAAATTGCCTTTGACGAAATGATGTATTTATATTATTTATTCTCATAGCTTAAAATGTACTTTTGAGGAGTGATTATTTACATATGGGTAACTTAGAAAAAAAGTTAGAAGGAAAATTTATAGTACTCGATGGACCAGATGGCTGCGGTAAAACAACACAAATAAGAAAATTGAAAGAGTACCTTAAATCACAAGGTGTAGAGATTGTTGTGGCGGCTGATCCCGGGGGAACTCCTATAGGAGATAAAATAAGGAAATTAGTTAAATACGGTTCGGAGGGAATTGATGTAAGAACTGAGGTTATGCTTTTCATGGCTTCGAGGGCCCAGCTTGTATCAGAAGTTATTGAGCCTGCGCTAAAAACAAGTAAAACAGTTATTTGTGATAGATATATATCCTCTACGTGTGCTTATCAGGGTGCTGGAGGTTATGCAATCAAGGAAATTCTTGAACTGGGAAAATACGCAGTAGGAAAAACGTGGCCTAATTTAACAATTGTCTTGGACATTGACCCTAAAAAGGGAAGAGAAAGAATAGGGGTAGAACGAAGTAAAAAAATTTCAAATGATTATTACCAGACTCATTTTATCGATAGTCCTACTGCAGACCAGTTCGACTCAAGAACACTTGAATATCAGGGGAGGGTTAGGCGTATATTTTTAGAGTTAGATGAAAGTTATCCTGGACTAGTTAAGATTGTTGATGCAAGCACGAGTAATATAGAGGCAATAGCTGAAGAAATAAAAAGGATACTTATAGAAACAAGTTTCTAGAAAATGTCATTGAGTAATATATTCTGTCAGGACAAAGCACTGTCGATTCTCCACAGGGCTTTCTCGGTGGCATTATTGGAGCGTTATTGGTAAACTGGTTGTCAGCTTTATTTACCGAAAACATTGGGTGCTAAATGAACTTAATACCAGCCGATACTACTATTGAGGCGATGCGAAATCAGTTTGAGATTTTGCAGCGAATCGGCATCGAAGGCCGTGCCGAGATGACTTTTCAGTTAAGTGATAACCTTCGGCAAATCACCGAAGCAGGTGTTCGACTGAGACACCCCGCATACGATGAACAAGCAGTTCGCAGAGAAGTTCTTTGTATTACTCTGGGAGACGAACTCTATCGCGAGGCATTCGTAAGGCGGGACGAGAACAAATGAAAAAGCAAGAGCAATTTCTCCAGAAACTCACCCAGCTAATAGAAGCATCAGGTATTCCCTATGCTGTATGCGGCTCCATTTGTAGCAGTCTTCACGGTCAGCCACGGGCGACAAATGACGCTGATATCATAATCTCACCAACTCGAGAGCAACTTGCTAAACTTATCAGGTCTCTTGGAACAGGCTGCTATGTGAGCCCCGAAGCAGCGTTTGAAGCTATGGGTCTCTGCTCAATGTTTAACGTAATTGATTCTGAACTTGGCTGGAAAGCTGATTTGATATTCCTGAAGAAAAGTCCCTACCATTTGGCAGGATTTAACCGCAGAGTAAAAGCCCGCGTGATGGGAATTGACCTTTGGATACTGTCAGCGGAAGATGTTATTTTAAGCAAACTGAATTGGGCAAAGAATACTGATTCACAGCTCCAATACAGGGATGTTCTCGGCGTTATCAAGCTACAATGGGACAAGCTGGACTGGGACTATCTGCGACACTGGGCAAAAGGGCTTGGTGTCGAAAAAAATCTCGAAAAAATAGTAGAAGAAGCTGGGAAAATACGAGGGGAATAATAGGCCGTTTGGGAAATGTGATGAAAGAAAATCGACCTGCAAATTTATCACTCTTAATGAGTTGATTGTTCTTGGTTTTTTGTTATTAGGCTGGATATTATGTCATTGAAAGACATATTTTGTCAGGACAAAGCACTGTCGATTCTGTGCAAAGGCTTTACCTCCGGTAAAGATGCGCACGCCTTTATCTTTTCCGGTATCAACGGCGTCGGAAAATCCACTACCGCAAACCAATACGCAAAACTGCTGCTGTGTGATAATCCAAAGGTTGATAATGATGTTGCTGATAGTTGCGGCAAATGCCAATCCTGTAAAAGTTTCGATACCGGCTCTCACCCGGATTTTGTTCATATATATAAAGAGCTGCTTGAATTTACTAAAGACGGCAGGAACAAAACGACACCCGTCGATTTATCCATCGATGTAATCAGGGAGTTTCTCATCGAAGTTGCCTCGAAAAAGCCGACCCTTTCAAAACGCAAAGTTTTCGTGGTATCCGAAGCCGAAAAATTAAACAACAGCTCACAGAACGCACTTTTGAAAGTGCTTGAAGAGCCGCCCGTATATTGCTGTATCATTCTGCTTTGTACCAGGCTTGAAAAATTATTACCCACCACCAAATCACGCTGCCGGATTATTCAATTTGGCCGTATAGATGAGGATATTATTACCTCCCGCATTTCTGATTTGGGACTTGATGCCGAACGCTCGACGTACTTTGCCCGCCTTGCCGACGGAAGCATAGGCCGTGCCTTTACCTATGCAAAGCTTGAGTTGGAATCTTCCGAGCTTTTCAAAATGAAATGCGATTTGATAAAAACACTTTCGACCTTTAAATATGACCAGGCCCTCGATTGTGCCAGGTCCTTCATAAATGCCGCCAAAAGCCTCACTGATACATGGTCGAAAATCGAATCTGATACCAGTGACAAAGACATAAAAAGAAAAGCAACCTGCACAATCCTTGAAATTGTTATATCCGCCTTGCGAGACGCTATGAAGCTAAATATGGACGAAAACGCAAAGCTGATAAACGCCGACCAAAAACAAATAATTGCAAAGCTGGCCAAAAAATTCGACCCCGAACTCGCCGCTAAGAAAATTTCCGATTGCTACCGGTGCATCAGGTATATCGAGGCCTCGGTGAATGAAAAGCTCCTTTTTGAGCAGCTATTGTTAAACCTCGCCGATTCTGCTACAATAAAGACGTAGCACGGGCATCCTGCCCGTGATTGGTTAATTATTAATTAGTTAAATGGTTAATGAGTTAAATGGCTAAATACGATACGGCAAAAACAAGGCCGGTTAAAAATAAAAAATATTTTCTCGTTCGTTACGGCAGGATGAACTCTTTAAGCCTGTTCGAGCACAACGAGTCCTCAGTCCCTAAAGTCCGGACCCGCGTTGTCGTAAAAACTGAAAAAGGCCTTGAACTGGGCTATCTCGTCGGACAGCTAACCTCGTACAAAGCCGGACAGCTCAAACTCAATCCAGACCAGATTAACGGCTATTACCGAAACAGCGAAATCGAATTCATCTGCGAGCCGGCAGGCAGTTTCGTCCGTTTCGCAACTCCCGCCGACATTAGCGAAGAAAGGCATTTAAGAAAAATAGTTAAAGAAGAAATCGAAACCTGCAGACGGCTCATCGCCGAGTTGGAGCTTGATATGAAAATCATAGACGCCGAGCACATCCTCGGCGGCGAGAGAATAATCTTTTATTTCAGGGCCGAAGGCAGAATCGATTTCCGCGAGCTGGTAAAAAAGCTCGCTCACGAATATCAGACCCGAATCGAAATGCGACAAATCGGCTCACGCGACGAAGCCAAAATCCTCGGCGATGTCGAAAGCTGTGGCCAGCAGTGCTGCTGCCAGAGATTCCTGAAAGCACTAAAGCCCGTCAATATGAGAATGGCCAAAATGCAGAAGGCAACACTCGACCCGTCTAAAATCAGCGGCTACTGTGGCCGACTGAAATGCTGTCTCAGATACGAAGACAAAATGTACACCGAGCTGAAAAAGCGCTTGCCGAAGAAAAATATCGAAGTTAATACCCCTAATGGCATAGGAAAAGTTATCGACACGCAGATTCTCACGCAGCTTGTCGTTGTTGAATACGCATCCGGAAGTAGAGAAGCCATCGCCGTCGAGGAAATCGAGGTTGTTTCACCACTGCAAAAAAGACAACAAGCTAACCAGCAGCAACCCCGGCAAGGCATCGAGCCGCAGCCCGATATAGACGAAGAACAGCTGCAATTGAAAAAAGAAGACCAAATCCAGTAATCAGGGAAGATAAATGCCGAGAAATATTGCAGTAACTTCAGCTTTGCCTTACGCAAACGGCCCCATTCACATGGGCCACCTCGTCGAATACATCCAAACCGACATCTTTGTTCGTTTCCAAAAACTCTGCGGCAACCGCTGCCTCTATTTCTGCGCTGATGACACACACGGTACAGCCATTATGATTAGCGCCAAAACCGAAGGCATCACCCCCGAGCAGCTTATAGAACGGGTTCACAACGACCATCACAAAGATTTGGCTGCTTTCCATATCGAGTTCGACAATTTCTACTCGACCCACTCACCGGAAAACAAAGAGCTAAGCGAGCTGATTTTCAGCCGGCTAAACGAAAAAGGCTCCATCGCCAAACGCACCATTGCACAGACCTACTGCGACAACTGCAAGATGTTCCTTCCCGACCGCTACATCCGAGGCGAATGCCCGCGCTGCCACGCCCCGGACCAATATGGCGATTCCTGTGAAGCCTGCTCCGGCACACACAGCCCGACCGAGCTGCTCAATCCGAAATGCGCTCACTGCGGCAATACGCCGATTAGAAAACAAAGCGAGCATTACTTCTTCAAGCTCGCCGATTACGAAAAGCCGCTAAAAAAGCTAATCGACGCAGGCCACACACACAAATCCGTCGCCAATAAGCTCGATGAGTGGTTCAGCACAGGCCTGAAGGACTGGGACATCTCGCGCGATGGTCCCTACTTCGGTTTTAAGATTCCCGGCGAAGACGACAAGTATTTCTACGTCTGGCTCGATGCCCCTATCGGTTATATGGCCTCTGCCAAAAACTACTGCGATAAGCACAATCTGAATTTCGAGGATGTCTGGAACGGCGATGACTGGCAGATCTACCATTTCATCGGCAAGGACATTATGTACTTTCACGCACTGTTCTGGCCGGCAATGCTGATGGGCTCAGGCTTCAAAACCGCAAACAATCTCTTTGTCCACGGATTTTTGACCGTCAACGGCGAGAAAATGAGTAAATCTCGCGGCACTTTCATAAAAGCCGCCACCTACCTCAATCACCTCGACCCCGAATTCCTGCGCTACTACTACGCAAGCAAGCTAACCGCCGCCGTCGAGGACATCGACCTGAGCGTCGATGACTTCATCAGCAAGACAAACTCCGACCTCGTCGGCAAATTCGCAAATCTCGCCTCGCGTTCAGGCCCGATGCTCTGCAAATATCTTGACTCCAAACTCGGCACACTCGACGAGCAAGGCCGGCTTCTTATAGATGAGCTTATCGCTGCTAAACAGCAAATCTTAAATGACTACGAAGGCCTGAATTACTCCTCAGCAATCAGAACCATAACTGCCCTTGCCGATTCCGCCAACCGCTACGTTGAGCAGAACCAGCCCTGGACAACGATAAAGAACGACCTCGATACGACCCGCACAACACTTACCGCCGTTATCAACGCGGTCAGGATTTTAAGCATATATCTAAAACCGGTTTTGCCGGCCTTCGCTGAAAAAATAGAAAAATTCCTGAATATCTCGCCGCAATGCTTTGCCGACATTGATAAAGTTCTGGAAAATCATACCATAAATAAATTCGCCAGACTCTTTGAAAGAATTGATAAGGATAAGGTACAAGCGATGATTGATGAAAGTAAAGATACCCAGGCCGCGCCAGCGCCGCAGCAAACCAATATCGAACCACTTGCCCCCGAATGTACAATCGAAGATTTTATGAAAGTCGATTTGCGTATCGCCAAAGTTCTCGATGCTAAACCCGTCGAAGGTGCTGATAAACTGCTCGAATTGAAGCTCGATATCGGCTGCTGCACAAAGACCGTCTTTGCAGGCATCGCTAAAGCCTACAAGCCTGAAGATTTAGTTGGTAAAATCGTTGTTTGCGTCGCTAATCTTAAACCTCGCAAGATGAAGTTCGGCCTGTCTGAAGGTATGATTCTCGCCGCAGGCCAGGGTGACGCTGATATCTTTATGCTCACCACCGACTCAGGCCCATCCCCAGGCCAGCGTGTAAAATAAACATAGGATAATTATTTAGCCCCTCGGCCTTTAGACGCCGCAGGCGGCTGCCGAGGGGGAAATTCTAAATAAATGAAGGAATCCCCTCTAAATATTTTTGGGGAGAACGTTCTTAATGTTTATTTGTTGTGGTCGTTTATATATTTAATGTACGCATTGAACTGGTCTTCGTTATAACAAAACCTTTTATCATATCCCCTTGTCCAGATTCGTTCTGTACGGCCAAGTTTTTTCAGCGCGGATGTGGAGATATTTTTGAACCGACTTATAAGACTGCTTATTGGTATCGGAGTAAACCACAGCAATAAATGGACATGATTACTGCATACCGCAAGTGCTCCTACTTTAAGATTGACGCGCTCAGCTTCATTCAGAATTGCGAGATGAACAATTTGTTTTTCATTGTATCGCAGCTTGACGGTCGGCCCTTTTTGCAGGAATCTGCATAATTCGAAAAGTTCTTCATCACCGTCAAGTACCTTGCCATTCTTTACGTATCTGCGTTTGTCACCCTGCAGCCAACTTCCATATGTAGTCCATGTCAGTATAAATCCGAGTGTTTTTGCCATAATTTGGGATGATAATATCTACTAAAAATTAAGGCAACATTTTTATTTAGCCTCCAGGCCTTAAGCCGCCGCAGGCGGCTGCCTGGAGGGGTAACTATGAACCCGTGGTTTAAACTGGTAGGTCTGTAATGATTATAGGGATTGCGCGCGACCAAATGCGCAGGGGGGTACAGACCTAAAATGCCATTTTTTAATTTTTTTTTTACCCCTTATCAGACAAGCGCTTACATCATTTTCGGCCTCTAAAAAAACAGTAAAAGCGCGACCAAATGCGCAAGTTCATCCAATAATAGAGAGGGAGTTTTTCCGCAGGCGGAAAAACTTAAAATTAACAACTTACTATTAACAATTCACTAAATGTCCCTGTGAAATTAAAAAGGATATACATTCCAATTTACCTGCCCGTTTTCTTTATACACCGGCTGGTACCTGTAGTGCTTTTATATAGAAAGCTGCGCTACGGATACACGTTCAGAAGGATACGGCTGTCCTGGGACAAATTTGCGATTGTTGACCCGGAGGATTTTGAAAGACTCAGTCAATATAATTGGTACAGTCATAAATCAGGCAAAAACTTCTACGCGCTGCGGACTATAAAAAAAGGCAAAAAAAGAAGTAAGGAATACATGCACCGGGCAATACGGCCTACGCCTGATGATATGTATGTTGATCATAAAAACAGGAACACAATGGATAATCGAAAAGCAAATCTCCGAAGAGCGACGCATACGCAAAATGTATGGAACAGGGATTATGGCAGAAACAATGGGTCTTCTATATATATTGGTGTCTCGTGGTGTAAAAGAGATGAAAAGTGGCTTGCCCGTATTGGTGTTAACGGAATTGCCATACACTTGGGACGATACAAAGATGAAGCTGAAGCTGCAAGAGCTTTCGACAAGGCCGCGAAGAAGCACCGAGGCGAATTCGCAGTATTGAACTTTGGCGAAGACTAAATCTGCAGTAAGGAACGCCATAAACGAGTTCTGAATTCTGGCTTCTGACTTCTGACAGCTCGTAAATTAATTAACCAATTAACAATTTAACCAATTAACTGTTTGCCGTTCGTGTTTAATTATTTCTGTCCAAATGAATATTCGGATGTTAAAATCACTTCTCCAAAGCCCAAATTTCAGTAAGGAGTTTCGATTATGACAACATCAAGGACAGCTTTAATTTACGCGAACGTTATCTTAATTATCGTATGTTTTCTCTTTTCAGCCGCCTATGCCGAAGAAGTCAATACTATCTGGCTGGATGAGCTTGATTTGAGCAAAGCCACCTGCGGCTGGGGACAGGTAAACAAAAACAAGTCCTGCCAGGGCAATCCTCTGAAAATCAACGGCGTAGAATACGAGCGCGGTATGGGCACGCACACGCCGAGCACGTTAATATTAAAGCTGGACGGCAAGGTAACGAGGTTCACCGCTATAATCGGTGTCGATGATGAAATATCAGAGCAGCCTACCAGCGACCGCGGCTCTATCGATTTCAAGGTGGTAGGCGACAAAAAAGTCTTATATACCAGCGGCACAATCCGCGGCTATCAGACCCCTGAAAAAATTGATATCGACCTGACCGGAGTCGAGGAATTACGCCTGATTGCCGATGATATCGAAAACAACTACTACGACCACGCAGACTGGGTAATGGCCAAATTCGAGTATACCGGTAAGCCGCCTGTTACTATCGATATCCCAAAGCCGAAACCGTACATCCTGACACCTAAGCCGAAACCAACGCCGAGAATCACCGGCCCGAAGGTCTTCGGAGCAAGACCGGGCAACCCGTTTTTATTCACCGTTACCGCGACCGGCCAGCGCCCGATGAAATTTAAAATCAAGGGCCTGCCCAAAGGTCTGAAGCTCGATTCCGAGTCAGGCCGAATCACCGGCACAGCCAAAAAGCGCGGCGAATACAAGACAACCGTTACAGCACAAAACTCACTTGGCAAAGCCAAGCGCGAATTGCGAATAGTAATCGGCGATACGATTTGCCTGACGCCGCCGATGGGCTGGAATAGCTGGAACTGCTGGGCGTGCTCGGTAACAGAAAAGAACGTCCGCGATACGGCTGAGGCGATGGTCGCCTCCGGCCTGATTAATCACGGCTTCTCGTATATCAATATCGACGACTGCTGGATGAGAAAGGCCGATTCCAATGACGCGGCAATCGGCCCGCCCGTCCGAGATGAGACCGGAATGCTGCTGACCAATGACAGGTTCGGTGATATGAAGGCCCTGACAGATTATATTCATAGTCTAGGATTGAAGGCCGGCGTTTGTATCTCGCCTGGCCCGACTACCTGTGCAGGTTATGTCGGCTCGTGGCAGCATGAAGAGCAGGACGCAAAATATTTCGCCGAGATGGGCTTCGATTATTTAAAGTACGACTGGTGCGGCTATTCGAAGGTCTCCGGCAACGAGAAGCTCGAAGATTTGCAAAGGCCTTATATCCTGATGGGCCAAATCCTTGAGGAATCCGGCCGCGATATTGTTTACAGCTTGTGCCAGTACGGAATGGGAAATGTGTGGGAGTGGGGCGAAGCTGTCGGTGGAAACTGCTGGCGGACTACCGGCGATATAGTTGATAACTGGGGCAGTATGAGCGGTATAGGTTTTTCGCAGGCCGACCACTGGCCTTACGCAAAACTTGGGAGCTGGAATGATCCTGATATGCTCGTTGTCGGCAAGGTCGGCTGGGGACCGAATCTGCATGATTCGCGATTGACGGCGGATGAGCAATATACGCATATCAGCCTGTGGTGTCTGCTGAGCGCGCCGCTATTGATAGGCTGTCCGATTGAGCAATTGGATGATTTTACAATGAACCTTTTGACTAATGATGAGGTGCTCGAGGTCAACCAGGACCCGCTCGGCAGACAGGCAAAGAGGATTGTTAAAACCGATGATGTGCAGGTCTGGTATAAGGATATGGAGGATGGTTCCAAAGCGATAGGGCTGTTTAATGTTAATGACTATGATGAAAAAACAATCGGTGTGAAATTTGAAGACTTAGGCCTGAAGGGGGAAAGTCACAGAGTCCGCGACCTCTGGCGGCAAAAGGATTTGGGCGAGTTCGATGGATTATTCAACGCCGAAGTACCCGTGCACGGAGTAAAACTAATCCGCGTATGGTAAAATTATAAGTTTAACGACATAGTGATTTACCTTGAGCCGAAAACCATTACCGTCGGCGAACTACTGTTAGTATAAAGGTTATTCAAATTATTCAGTTTGTTAGCGGCAGCTTCAAGGGCTTGTCTGGCTTCTTTGATTTTCAAGATATCCGGGTCAAACGCGGCTGTTGACCTTAATTGTGACTTTACTTGTGTAAGCTGCTTTGTAACGGTTTCAAGTGAAGCTTTGCTCTCGGCCAGTTTAAAAGCCAAGTCGGTTAAAATGCCGTTCAGCCTTTCCAGTTCATCGCCTCTGGCTTCTTTAATTGCAGTTTGCCGTCTTTCGGCTAACCGCACTTTTGCTTCTGTAATTTTTTCTATAACTTCCAGTTTCTTGTCGTCTTTGCTTTCATTTCGAGCCTGCTCAAGCTCTGTGATTAATTGCTGTAGCTCTTTGGTGACGGCGTCTTCATTCATTTTCTTTTCGACTTCATGGTTAATCCCGGCAATTTGCTCTTCAACAGCAATGCGCTGGGCTTTTAATACAGCGACATTTCTCTCAAGGCCTTGTTGTTCCTTTTGCAGGTTTTGTTGATTTGCAGTCAACTCTGTCAGGTCCGGTGCCGGACTAACAGGTAAAGTGTCTATCGTGAGGTTCTGCAGAAATACATTGATTTTTTTGTGAATGCTGCCGGTCTGATTGATAATAAGCTTGTTTGCGTGGATTGATATTGTGCCGGTGCCGCCGACATCATACCAGGAGTTGTCTTCTACTGTCTGTTGGATTATACCGGCAAGCTCGGCGGGTTCGACATTTGGAGATACCTCATAAATCCGTGTATCATGCTGCAATGGAAGCGCATCACCTGTTGCAATGACAACTATACCTTTTTCGACTGCATAATCCAAATCGGCAAAACCGCCTGAGACCCCTTCGAACAGGAGCTTCAAAGCAAGGCCAAGTTCGATATTTGATACCGGGTCAATGCCAATGGGTGTTCCTTTGTCTATGCTCGCATTATCACTCAAGTCTCGCCAGTTGACGAATATTTCGAGCGGCGGGTCAACAGAATGTTTGATAATGTTAATTGCTTCTTCAAAAGGCATGTCCGGATTGAGTGCCGACATATCCACGGTTTTCTTCATTTGTTCTTCAACCTGTGCATTTTGTGGGTCTTCATACTGGTCGGTTGCAGGCCTGGCAACAGGGTTTTTTTGCAGGTTCATGGTCGTTTTAAAATCCTCAAGTAGCTGATTATGCAGCAGCCTTGAGTTCTCGATTTCAATTTGGAGATTTACTTTGTATTTTTTATAACTTTCAAGAAGGACTGTCCGCATATTGTTAATCAGGGCGTCCATAAATTCTTCCGCGACGGGTTTAACATCTTCCGGCAAAGCGACATCAAGCCAGAATTGTATGCTCTGTGATGAAGTTGAACGAGTAGAGCTTTGAACGAATGTATCTGCGTTGAAAACGCCCTTAAATTCTCTCGGTGACATATTAAATGTTTCTCTAATTGCTTTGTCCCGCACATCGGTACTATTAAGAAGGGCCCGAACTGTGTCAGGTGAAAGCGCAAGAAAATCCTGGTCGGCGGTAATTTTTACCATGCAGCGGGCGGATTGTGTGTTGTATATCGGCTTTTCATTTTCCTTAGGATACGCCGAGCCGATAAGAAGAATCGATACAGCCAGGATTAGTAAAGTCATTTTCGATTTCATAATAAATCTCCTTTTCTATTTTTTTCATTTTTGATTTCGAGTAATTTTTGTTTGGCGACTTCAGCCCACCGGCTTTGCGGATACAGGCTGATGATTCGTTTATATTCTTCGATAGCAGGGCGCTTCATATCAAGCTCGTCGTACATTCGATTTGCATTATTGACCAGGATGAAGGCCGTCTTATCAAATTCCAGACGGACCTGGTTTAGCGAATCATCCATTTTCGCGACCTTTGCTTCCAATTCATCGATTCGCCTCAGCCTTTCTTCCCTGTCGAGGATTTTGTCGATTAGAGCCAGTGTGGTTTCAGTGCTTTTCTCTAACTGACTGACCTTATGCTGGATTGTCTCGATTTTGACATCTTGGTGGGCTATTTGAGTCGGCCTGTCCGCAAGAAACCACGTACCAAGTATGGCAAGCGGCACAGACACAAATAAAGTGACGAACACAGCATTGGTTGTGTGTTTTCTTTGTGCGCGGAGCCTGATGATGTCAGTCAGGTTCGAGGGTATATTTGTAGTTTTGCCCGCGGCCTGGTCTGCCTTTTTAAGTATATTCTGTATTCTGTCTTCCATTATTTTTTACTCCTCTAACAGTCCGTCTAATGAAAGCCTGAGCTTTTGCCTTGCCCGGCTCAATCGGACCTGAAGAACATTTTCTGAGATTCCGAGTATCTGGCATATATTGTCAGCAGGAATATCCTGCAGATACTTGAGTACCACCGGTTCGCGATATTTGGCGGGCAGTGCCATTATCGCGTTTCTGACCTGGTTAAACGTTTCGCTATCCATACTCAGGCTGTCTGCCGCATGAACTTTTTCCCGACGGGCATACGAAAAAAATTTGAGTCGAACCATACACCTGCGTCGATAGTTGCGGCACTTGTTTATTGTTATCTTAAAGAGCCATGTTTTTATACTGGAGTTACCGCGAAACTTTTTCAATCCGAGATAAGCTGAAAGAAAAACATCCTGTACTATGTCTTCCACATCGGACGGCCAAGCCAGCAATCGTCCTGCTAATGTTGAAACAGCCTCAGCGTTGTCGGCGACTATCCTGTCGAAGTCAGGAATATTGTCCTGCTTTAATGTGCGTACCGTAACTTCATCAGCAGGGGCCTCACTGCAAGCCTGACTTTTCGAAGATTTTTCACAATTTTTGGCCATTAACCTGAGTATTAGACAAGAATAACAGGTAAAACTTACAAAAATCCGGAAAATTTTAATTGGAAAACCAGATTATATCCGAATTCCCGGGAAAATTAAGCCCTCCTGTATCATTTAGATACCCGTGCACTGAGTAAAACTAATCAGCTTTTGGTAAAAAATCAAAAATGCCAGATAATCGTTGCTATGAGAAATTGTAGTGTTTGCGGACGGGTTTCTTGACCTTCCAGATACATTCCAAATCGACAGGGAAGACCACCCAGTCGCCCTGGCCGAAACTGACCTCATTTTCGCCATCACTGATGGTGACTTGGCCTTCGAGTATCAAGCAGGTCTCGGTCTGGGTATATGCCCAGTCAAACTCGGAAGGCTGACATTCCCAAATCGGCCAGGATTCGGCCTGTGATTGCTCTTCGGGTGACGGCTTTTTGACGATAACATCCTTTACAGTAGGCATCTTATTCCCTTTCAAAATATCATTGACAGGACAGGTATGATATTTATCTTAGACGGGATTAACAAGATTTTTTTCGACAGGATAACAGGATAGACAGGATATATTTTTCGACAGGATAACAGGATAGACAGGATATATTTTAAGACAGGATAACCCGCCTTCGTAAACACTACGGCGGGCAGGCAGGATTGACAGGATTTATTATTAGACAGGATAACGGGATTAACAAGATATTATATTATACAAGTTTTTATTAGAACGAAGGTTCATTTAGCAAGAAACAAAAAAGAATTGCTTTTAGCTAACATAGGATACATAGTGAGATTAGAAATATGCTGACATATTGAAAATTATGAATTAAGGTATTTTTTCGATGAGTAAGTCTATGAATGATTACGTTAAGGATGTCAAAAACGGTATGCTTGTCCATACATTTGATTCCTGGGAAAAATTTGTCGAGTTCGTAAAAAATCCAGATGATTCTTGGCCGACTTTGATTTATCGAGGTCAGGCTAATTCTGACTGGAAAGTAGAATCAACTTTAGATCGAATACGAAAGCGTTATCCCACTACGCCCAATCTTGGTGGATTTGTTCCGAAGATTTTTGGCATTCCTAGAGTAGGAAGCTCCCTGCAAATAAAGAGGTTCAAGGAAATAGCAAGAGGGGAAATTGTTATAAGTATGCCACGAAATGAAGGTGAATGGTGGGGACTTGCTCAACATCATGGACTTGCTACTCCTTTATTAGACTGGACATATTTCCCGCTCATAGCATTGTTTTTTGCTTTCGAAGATGAAAAATGCAACATTAAAGGCAAATTGGAAGAGCCTGATAACAGAGCAGTTTTTGCTCTTGCGCATCACTTGCTCCCAAAAGAAACAAATGCTCCAAGAGTATTTTCTCCATCTGAACATGCGAGCTATAGATTGACTAATCAAGGCGGGTTATTTTTAAGGATGCCTGATCCTGAGTATATACCGGATAACGGTGGCAAGTTAGAGGTTAAACATTTAGACCTTGAAACCTATATGACAGAAAATTTTAAAAAGGAAACATATAAGGAACCATGTAGTGATGGGAGTGGTAATCCACAACCAATTTCAATTCTTCAAAAATTTATTATATCAAGCAAGGATAGAGTTAATTGTTTGAGGTTTTTAGATTATGCGAATATAAATAGAGCTAGTTTATTCCCTGATCTTGATGGAGCGGCACGGTATGTAAATGATTTGTGGGAAGTTAATTTTGATAAAACGATAGGTCATATCAATGAGGATTAGTTATAGGTATCTCATTTGATGACAAGGTAAGTAGGATTTGTAAATAGGATTGTGTTATGGAATATGAAGAAATAACCGAAAAAATTATCGGTAGTGCATATCAGGTTTATAACAAAATGGGTTTTGGTTTCCTCGAATCTGTTTATGAAAAGTGTCTTATGATTGAGTTAAGAAAAGAAGGATTAAGAGCAGAACAGCAGAAATCTATCACTGTCAAATACGAAGAAGAAATTGTTGGAGAATTCAAAGCAGATTTACTTGTTGAAGATGAAATAATTGTTGAGCTTAAATCAGTTAGGAATCTTTCAACAATACACGAAGCTCAATTGGTCAATTATCTTGTGGCAACAGGTAAATCTCTCGGCTTGCTTATCAATTTTAATGAAAAGAAGGTCGATGTTAAGAGGAAAGTGCGTGATTTAAATCAATATAATGAATAATAGAGGAGTTTTTTACTATCCTGTTAATCCTGTTATCCCGTCCCTGAAAATTATTTTGTTATCCTGTCGGACTTATGAAAAAAGAACAGTTGGAAAAAATCAAAGAATGGTTCGATGAATATGTCGCCGGGTTTTATGGTGATGATGAGTATTTTAACGCCAATATCGAGCTTAAAGACAGGCACAGCAGGTTAGTTTGCGCCGAAAGCCTGTATCTTGCCGATGAGCTTGGGTTGACCGATGAACAGAAACAGATTGCTGAGGTAATCGCGATATTGCACGATGTCGGCAGGTTTGTCCAGTTTGAAAGATATCGCACGTACAATGACCCGCGGAGTGTAAATCACAGTCTTTTGGGGGTGAAGATAATCCGGGAACATAATGTGCTTGCTAATCTCACAGCGGGTGAGGCTGAGATTATAGAGGTGGCGATAAAATACCACGGTGATAAGCAACTGCCGGACAATCTCAGCGGTGAAGTCTTTTTGCAGAGTCGGATTATTCGAGATGCCGACAAGATAGATATTTACCGGGTTGTAACGGAATGTTACGAACAGTATGAGAATGACCCGGACTCGTTCAAGCTGGAAATCGAGCTGCCGGATGAGCCGTGGTACAGCGATGAAGTGTTGCAGAAGATACTTACCGGCCGGCGGATTGACTATCGAGACCTGAAGACATTGAACGATATGAAGCTGATTCAGCTTTCGTGGGTATATGATGTGAATTTTGCCGCGACCTATAATCGTATCAGGGAAAGAAGATTTTTGGAAAAGATAATTGATTTTCTGCCGCCTAACGATGATATTAAGCAGGTTGCAAAAACTGTGCTCGAATATGTGGACAGGAAAATTAAGCAGGGATGATTCAGGGGAATATTATGGCTGAGACGATTCTGCAGACAAGTATCGAAAGGATAGAATGCGCCCGCGGTAAAGTAAGAGATATTTACGATTTGGGCGACAAGCTGCTTATAGTTGCCACCGACAGACTAAGCGCATTCGATGTGGTTATGGCTAACGGTATCCCTTACAAAGGCATCGTGCTTACAAAAATTTCCCGATTCTGGTTCGATTTTTTGGGCGATTCAATCGAACACCACTTAATCAGCGATGATGTAAACGACTATCCGGAACCGTTCTGCGAGCATCCTGACCAGCTCGAAGGCAGAAGTATGCTTGTTAAAAAGGTCAATGTCCTGCCGGTCGAATGTGTGATTCGTGGATACCTCGCCGGTTCCGGCTGGAAGGAATATAAGCAAAGCGGCACCGTTTGCGGCCAGAAACTGCCCAAGGGACTAAAGCAGTGCGACAAGCTGCCCAAACTGATTTTCACACCCGCCACCAAAGCCGAACGAGGCGCGCATGATGAGAATATCAGCTTTGAAAGGTGCGCTGAGATAATCGGCAAAGATAAAGCCAGGTACGTCCGTGATAAGAGTATGTGGATATTTAAAAAGGCAAGTGAATATGCTGAGAGCAGGGGTATAATCCTTTCCGATACAAAATTTGAGTGGGGGATTGTGGACGGCAGGATTATTTTGATTGATGAAGTATTAACGCCTGATTCATCGCGGTTCTGGCCTGGGGATAAATACGAGCCGGGGCGCGACCAGGAGAGCTTCGATAAGCAGTTCGTTCGCAATTATCTTGAGGGCATCAATTTCGACAAATCCGGTCCGGGCGTGGTACTGCCTGTCGATATTGTCGAAAAGACCAGCGCCAAGTATATCGAATGCTACGAGCGCCTGACCGGCAAAAAGTTTACTGTCTAAGCTCAACAATATAAATATCAAGATTCAAAATCACCGGCAAAGACAGCTTTGGTCAGTGATTTTCTTAAATTTGCAAATCTACAAAAATTATTTTACACAGATAAGGTCCAAGGCGGTTATTATATTATGGATTTTGAACATGTTCATCCACAGTAGGCGGTAATTCGTAAATGGAACATCGGCAAAGGTTGCAGATATTTGACGAAGTCAAGACCCGTTACAACAGCTTTCTGGCTTCGGTTCTTTGGAAACTAACGGGCGACAGGGAGCTTTTCGGCGAAGCGATGCAGTATGCGCTTTTGGGTATGTGGCAAAATGTTGAAAAGCTCAGCTCTGATTCGGCGGGCGGATATATCTACCGGATAGCGATGTCTGCCAACTCAAAGGCCTGGCGAAACAGGATAGGCAGAGACGGACAGCTTAATGAACATCGCCTGCCTGAGAAAACGAATCAAGAAGTTGGTGATATCGAAGGATTCGAACAAATCAGGCGTGCTGTCGCTTTGCTGCCAGAAAAGCAATCAAAGGCAATTGTTATGAGATACCTCGGCCAGAAAAGTTATGAGGATATTGCTTGTGTTTTAAGCTGCACTGAAGCTGCCGCAAGGTCAAATGTATCAAAGGCGTTAGCTGCTCTTAAAAGGAGATTGAGCAATGGATAATGAAAAATTAGATAAATTGCTGTGTAATTTGGCAAACGAACCTTTGCCTGATGACATTGCCGAAATTGCCGAACAAAAGTCTCAACAGTTCAGCAGGGAAATTACTGAGCAAAAGCTGAATGTCTGGCAAGTAATTATGCGAAGCAAGATGACCAAACTGGCCGCGGCTGCGGTGTTGATAATCGCGGTTTGTGTTTTACTTTTACATAACAACAAAGACGAACAGCCTAATATCAATATTGCACGGATTGTCAAATCACCTGCTGATTTGACAAAAATGGTTTCAATTAATGCTGCTTTTCGCCGAGGCGGGATGGAGGCTGTTGAAGAGCAGCTTGATAAATCCCTGGAACTGCTGGGGCCGCAGTACGGTAGTTTATCACTGAATGGTTTATATAAAGATTTGAATAATTGAAAAGGAGCTTATCATGAAAACGTATGTGAATAATTGTTTTAGGATTGTTATTTGTGCTTTGGTAACCTTATTTTTATTAGACTTTTCGGTTTTGGCGTATCCGCCTGACCCTGATAACGCAGCACTGTTATATTACCAGGCCTTTCTCCTCTATGAGAAAACCGATGATACCATGGGAGATATGATAAGTGATCTGGCTGCAGGGAAAATTGAACCGAATCCGCAAATTCTCAAACATATCGAAAATTGCAGCGCTGCAATTTACCTTGTGGTAACAGCAAGTGAGCTTGATAAATGCGATTGGGGTTTAAGATATTCCGAAGGCCTGGATTTGCAAATGCCGTATCTGTCTCAAATCAGGAATATCGTTAAGTTAATTCTGGCTGATGCGAGAAAAAGCCTGGCGGAAGGAGATTACAATTTTGCAATTGAGCGATGCTTAACTGCACGAAGGATAGCACTGCATGTCGCCGAGGGACCGACTCTCATAAACTTTCTCGTTGGAGTTACCGTAGAGACGCTTGCAGATGAATGTATTGAAGATATTCTTTCGTCTCAGCAAGTGGACTTGGAGACTTTGAAATATCTCAAAGCTCAGTTAAGTGAACTCGACAATAAAAGAAAGCCGATAAAATACTTTCTGGTTACCGAGCAGGAAGTTATGGGTATGTATTTTCAGCCGCAGAGAGTTAAGGAATTACTTCCTTTCATTGATAATCAGTCTTTAATTACCATAAAAGACGAGGCGCAGGCGGACATACGAAAAGCTGTTCTTGCCGCCGATGAGCAGTTCTGCCGGCGTAATCTGGCCTATTTCAATGAATGCTGGGAGGCGATATATTCGGCGGTTGAGCTTCCTTACGAGCAGGCTTACAAGAAGCTTGCGGAAATCAACGACAGTATTAAGCAGAAATCCGAGGAAAATCCTGACACAATTCTGACTATGGTTTTGGCTCCTGCCATCCAGAGGATTTATAACCATGACATCAAAATCAGAACTTTCTCGAACGCCCTTAGAACCGCCCTGGAAATTTATATTATCAAAACACAAACCGGACATCTTCCTGAAGAGTTACCTGCCGGTATGCCGAAGGATTTATTCAGCGGCGAGGATTTTGAATATGAGAAGAAAGCTGACGGCTTTGTCCTTCGCTGCAAAAAGCCGGATTTGATGAAAGATGAGACTTATGTATATGAGTTCAAAGTGAAGTGATTTTTGATAACGCCCTAAAAACCAAGCCGGGCCGGGTTTGCCCGGTTTTTTTATGCGCAGAGGGCTTTTTAGGCTTTTACTGGCTTGAAATCGGTAAAAATTGAAAAATGTCAAATTATTTTTTGAACTAATTGGGCTGGGATGTATCTTTAATCAGTGATACGGGAAAGATTTCAAGGTACATATATGGATTTTGATAAGCAGGTAGAAGAGATAGTGCTTCGCAGCCAAAATGGTGACAGAGCGGCTTTCGAGGCGCTATTCGAGATATACCAGCCACGGCTGAAGTATTATGTCAGGCGGATGGACGGCAGAGGTACCAATGCTGACGATATGCTCCAGGACATCTGGCTGACCGTTTTTAAGAAGATACATAAGCTAAAGGATACCAAGGCTTTTGCCGTCTGGCTTTACCGTATCGCAAGGAATAAGGTTTATAGCGGATTCAAGCGCAAGGAAAGGTTTGTCAGTCTGCCCCAAGAAAATGAACTTCCCGTATCGGGTAGCGATGAACCTGTTTTTAACGCCGATGATGCAAAGAAGTTGCACAGGGCCCTGGATGAACTTAAGCCTTATCACAAAGAAGTACTGACGTTGTCATTCGTTGAACGGATGTCTTACGAGTCGATAGCCGGCGTTACCGGTTGCAGTATTGGTACTGTCAGGTCGCGAATATTTTACGCAAAGCAATCTCTTCGCAAAGAAATGGAAAGACAAAATGGATAATGACAGGAAATTATCTGAAGAGCTGTTAAAAGCGGACGGCATTATTCCAGATAGTGTTACAGAATATGAACGAGCCGCTTTCAGGAAAATACTCGACGAACAATCGAAATCTAAACGAACAGGACTGGGCGCTTCCCAGCCGAATATATGGAGAATAATTATGAAAAACAGAATATCAAAATTCGCTACAGCAGCCGTTGTTCTTATAGCTGTGGCTCTTTCGATAGTGTTAATAGACAAGTCTATCACACCTGCCTGGGCGATTGAACAGACCATCGAGGTATTGGAGGGTATGAAAGTTGTTCACCTCGCCGGGTATGCCAAGTACCCGGACAGACCCAGGGAGACTTTTGAAATCTGGGCTATGCCTCATAGTATGGATGGTTCTGTCTCCGGCAATTTCAAGCTTGTGGAAGGGGACAATCACATTTCCCTTGCTAATGAGCGGGAGAACATCACCTATGTTTATACGCGTCATCCGAAATGGGATGTGCTTTATATAACAGAGGGGCTGAACAGAGGATGCAATCCTTTTCTGACGGGTGATTTGTTCAGGCAGTTGAAGGAAATGGGGCGGAACTGGAAGGAGAGGTACGGCAGGGACGAAGAAACCGGCAGAGACAGCGTCTTTGTTACGTTTATTGGCCCGCCTGTGAACACCGCACCTTACTGGAAGCTGCAGTTTGATGTAGAAACCAAATTGCCGGTTCGTGGAAGTGTATGGTACAGCGAGGGTTACGAGGGCGTTCCTCACTTCGAATACACATCTATAGAATACGACCGGGAAATACCGGAAGGTTTCTTTGATTTTGATATTCCGGATGGAACGCAGGTTGTCGATTGCAGAATGCTGCGTGACCTCCTTGATAGAGACCCCAATTATGGAATACTAGTTGGACAAGTAAGCACCTATGACGCATGTAAGAAGGTTATAGAAAAATACTGGCAGGCAGTAATTGACCGAAATTGGGATGACGTTAAGAAAATCAGGCCCTTAGCTGCCGGCGACAGCCTTGAAAAATTGCAGTTAACTTATCAGGTCCACGAACCTTCGGAACTGGTTAGTATCCAGGGTGTGAATCATTTAGACGACCCCGGAACCTTTGTGGAAGCAACGTGTGTTGTCAAAATGAAAGACGGTACAATGGGACAGTCTGTTCTGAATGTTGAAATAAGACAGATGCCCCGCGGCAAGGTAGGCGTTGTTGCAGGTACTATAGGAGCAGAGTTCGATGAGATCTATTAGAATCGGTTCGTTTTCGTTTGCGCAGCTCGTATCGTTTGCGTAAAATGTTAAACGTAGTTTTTGCGCAACCGTAAGACGAAAAACGTTACGAACAGCGAAACCGATAAACGAATGAAGTTTAAGCCGGGCCGTGTTTGCCCGGCTTTTTTTATGCGCTAATGAAATCTAAACAATTATATGTTAGGATTCTTTTATGCGTACAGCGTTTAGCGTATAGAAATAGATTCTTCGCTACGCTCAGAATGACATTATTATATCTCTGTGTTCTCTGTGACCTCTGTGGCAAAGGAAAAAATGAATTACGATTTGCATATACATACTGTTTATTG
Source organism: Sedimentisphaerales bacterium (assembly GCA_016930645.1). GTDB lineage: Bacteria > Planctomycetota > Phycisphaerae > Sedimentisphaerales > Anaerobacaceae > JAFGGH01. Next base: position 16,342 of record JAFGGH010000042.1, on the reverse strand, counting down.
CGGGCACGCTGAGACGATGACAATCGATGCGATACTCAAATGCGCCGATGAGCTTGGTCTTAATACTATCTGCATCGCAGACCATATATACAGTCCGAAGGAAATCGATACGCCAAGACGTATCCGGGAAGAAGTTGCGGCTTACAAAACTAATTGCCGTGTTTTAATTGGTGCCGAAATGGATGTATCAGGACTGCACAGTGATGGTACTCTGGCGGCGCCGATACCCAGAGGCCTGGATTATTGTTTGGCAGCGATTCACTATATCCCCGGTGACGGTTTTTATCCGAGAAAAATCGAGGATAATCCGCTTAGTCCCAAAGAATTATTAAAACGCTGGCGGAGCACTATGCTCGGCGTGCTCAATAATAAAAAGATAAATGCTCTCGCCCATCCCGGCAGAATGGTCGCAACCTCTATCGATATGGATTTGTATTTCGATGATGTGCTCGAAATTCTCACAGAAGCCGCTGAAGTTGCCGCTGCAAACAACATACTCTGGGAAATTAACGAACACGACCGTAATATGGTCAGGCAGGACTATCATAACAGGTGGCACGAGATTTACCGGATTGCTCTCGATGCGGGCGTGAAGCTGATTTACGGCTCGGATTCGCATTTCCCAAATGAAATCGGCGGTAATGAATTTGTATCGAACATATTGAAAAAACTGCCTGAAGGTTGCTTAGAGACGCCCGAATCGATAGGATTGATTTAACAATGACAGGCAAATCGAACGTAGTTTTAATCGGCATGTGCGGCAGCGGCAAGAGCACCGTCGGGGTGCTTTTGGCAAAGGCGCTCGGTAAAAGATTTCTCGATAATGATGTATTTATCCAGGCTGCAGAAGGTAAAACCTTGCAGCAAATAATCGATGAAAAAGGACTGGATGAATTTTGCCGAATCGAGGAAGAATATGTAATCTGCATAGACTTGGAAAACGCTGTTATCGCAACAGGCGGCAGTGTTGTCTATAGCGAAAAGGCGATGAGCTATCTAAAGAAAATCGGCACTATCGTTCACTTGGATTTACCTTATGAGATTATCGAGCAGAGGGTAAGGGATTTATATACCCGCGGTGTAGTAATGGAGAAAGGCCAGACCTTAAAAAGCCTGTACGAGAAGCGCCAGCCTTTATACGAAAAGTACGCTGAAGTTACCATCGATTGCGCGGGCAAAACGCACGAGCAAATCGTGGAAGAAATTATAAATAAAGTTTAGCAGCCGCCGGCCTGTCCTCCGAAGCTTCAGCGAAGGAGGTAACGGCGGCTTTCTGTGAAAATGCTCCGAAGAAATCTCTTGATTTTATCCGCTGATTTGGGTACTCTCTTGCTTTTAGAATTAGGGCGATTAGCTCAGATGGATAGAGCGCCTGCTCGACACGCAGGAGGTCGTTGGTTCGAGTCCAATATCGCCCATTATTTATTTCGAAAATTCTTCTTGCAATTGAGGTTAGAATCAGTATAATTTGGCTGTAATGGTAAGAAACTACCCATCACGTTCTATTATTCAGGCCCTTTTGGGTCTTAGCTTGCTCCTGCGCCAGTAGGCGCAGAATAGAAACACTACCCATCCTAATACAGACCTTATTTTTCACAAAAAACGTGGAATTTATGCGCAATAAGGGTTATCCTGATGAGTTTAAGACAGATGATAGAATACAGTAAAACCGCTGAGAGCGGATTTTGGAGATAAGACAATGAATAAAGACAAGGTGATAATATTCGATACGACGCTGCGGGATGGTGAGCAAGCCGCTGGTACACGGTTAGGTGCGAGGGAAAAGCTCGAACTGGCCCGTCAGCTTGCCAGGTTGAATGTAGATATAATCGAGGCCGGCTTTCCGGCGTCATCGCCTGAGGATTTCCGGGCGGTCAAGCTGATATGCGAAAAAATCAGGACTGTTACTATCTGCGGGCTGACGCGGGCAAGGGATGAGGATATCGATATCTGCGGCAAGGCTGTCGCCAAGGCCAAACGCTCGCGGATACATACCGGTATCGGCGTCTCGGATATTCATATTCGAGGCAAGTTCGGTGATGCCAAATACGGCAGGACTATCGGCGCCAAGAAGGCCAATATTATAAAAATGGCGGTCAAAGCTGTGAAACGAGCGCTAAGATATACCGATGATGTCGAGTTTTACGCAGAGGACTCCGGCAGGGCCAATCGCGAGTTTCTTTATGAGATACTCGAAGCGGTAGTCGATGCCGGAGCTACGACTCTGAATATTCCCGATACGACCGGCTATTCGATACCACAGCTTTTCGGCGAGCTGATAGCCGACATCAGGGCCAATGTGCCGAATATCGATAAAGCTGTAATCAGTGTGCACTGTCATAATGATCTGGGTATGGCAGTGGCGAACTCCTTAGCTGGTGTTAAAAACGGCGCCAGGCAGATAGAGGGCACGATAAACGGTATCGGTGAGCGTGCGGGAAACGCGGCTATCGAAGAGGTGATAATGGCGATAAAGACGAGAAAGGATTTCTTCGGGATTGAAACTAAAATCCGGACTGAGGAGTTTTACCGTACCAGCAGGATGGTAGCTGATATGCTTGGGATGCCGGTGCCTGTCAATAAGGCGGTAGTTGGTGATAACGCCTTTGCGCATAGTTCGGGTATCCATGTTGATGGAGTGCTTAAGAAACGTGAGACGTATGAAATTATGAAGCCTGAAGATGTCGGTTCGCCCAAAACCAGGGTCGTATTGACAGCAAGGACGGGCAGGCACGGCTTGAAGCACCGGCTCGAAGAGCTTGGGCATAAGCTCAATAAGATTGAACTGGATAAGACGTATAAACGGTTCATCGAAATTGCCGACAAGAAGCACGAAGTTTTCGATGAGGACCTTGCCGCTATAATCAGTGATGAGATTTACGCGGTAGAGAATGTATTTAAGCTTGAGTATTTGCACGTGGCCTGCGGGACGGGTACACTGCCGACGGCAAGTGTAAAGATGGTTGTAAGGGGCGAAAATAAACAGGCTGCTGCGTGTGGTGATGGGCCTGTCGATGCGGCCTATGAGGCGATACGCGAGGCGACGGGGCTATCGCCGAAACTGGAGAATTATTCTATACGCGCCGTTACCAGCGGCAAAGAGGCGCTCGGCGAAGCGACGGTAAAGATTCGTGATAACGGCAGGATATTTATCGGCAGAGGCCTGAGTACGGATATTATCGAGGCAAGTGCCAAGGCTTATGTGGACGCGCTCAATAGGACCGAAGCGGTAAAGAAAAGTTAATTGGTAAGTGGTTAATTGGTTAATTGCGTTAATTAATCCCGTACTCAAGTGACGGGACTAAATAATACAAGGAATAGAATATGGGTAGTACAATAACAGAAAAGATATTGGCCAAAGCGGCAGGTAAAGAGACGGTCAAGGCAGGGCAGTTGGTTGACGCTGAAATAGATGTGATAATGTGTCACGATGTAACGACTCCGCCTGCGATAAGTATGCTCGAAGATAAGAAGATCGACACGGTTTTCGATACTGAGAAAATCGTGGTAACACCGGACCATTTTCAGCCTGCCAAAGATATTCAAAGCGCAGCGCTTCATAAGCGCTTAGATAAATGGGCAAGAAAACACAATATCAGATACTATTATAAAATCGGCCAGGCCGGCGTCTGTCACGCGTTATTGCCGGAGCAGGGACATATCCGGCCCGGCGAGGTTATAGTAGGAGGTGATTCGCATACCTGTACTTACGGCGCGTTCGGCGCCTTCAGTACCGGTATCGGTTCGACGGATTTGGCGGCGGCGATAGCGACAGGCAAGCTGTGGTTCAAAGTGCCCGAATCTATGAAGTTCGTATTGAACGGCTCGCTCGGCAAAGGCGTTTATAGTAAGGACGTTATCCTTGAAGCTATAAGGCTCATAGGTACAGATGGCGCACTCTATAAGGCGATGGAATTTACCGGGCCTGCATTGGCTGATATGAGTATGGAAGCTCGGATGACAATAACGAATATGGCAATCGAAGCAGGCGGCAAGAACGGGATAATGGGCTTTGATGATATTACAAAGGAATATCTCGACGGTCGCCTTAAAGGTAAAACGGATTACGAGGTGTTCGAGTCAGATGCCGACGCCGAATATTGCCGGACGATAGAGATAGACTGCTCGAAGTTAGAGCCGATGGTGGCGATGCCGCATCTGCCGAGTAACGGCGTACCGATTTCCAAGTGCGCCGGAAAAGATATGGACCAGGCGTATATCGGTAGCTGTACCAACGGCAGGATTGAAGATTTGAGAATTGCCGCGGATATATTAAAAGGCAAAAAGGTAGCGATACGGACACTTATAGTGCCCGCGACGCCGACAATATGGAAAATGGCTAAGGACGAAGGCCTGTTCGATATATTCTACGATGCCGGATGCGTTATATCAGCGCCGACGTGCGGGGCGTGCTTAGGCGGATTTATGGGCGTCCTGGCTGAAGGTGAAAAATGCGTCAGCACTACCAATCGTAACTTTGTCGGGCGAATGGGACATCCGAAAAGCGAAGTATATTTAACCAGCCCAGCGACGGCTGCGGCAAGCGCAATTGAAGGAAAATTGGCAGATCCGAGAAGTTATCTGTAACCACGGATCCGTTCGACTTCGCTCAGGACAGGTTTTCACGAATTTACACGGATTATAAAATAAATACAGGAAATCAGTGAAACAGGTAATCAGGGTGCAGGACATCTGGTTAACAGGGAATCAGGCTATGGCACATGTAACCTGATATTCTGATAGCCTGATAACCACTACCTGATGCACTGTTATTCTGATAAACTATAAAGTTAGAGTCATAAACTAATGAGGTAGATACAGATGGCAAAAGCACATAAGTATGATAGAGACCATATTAATACCGATGAGATAATACCGGCGCGGTACTTAAATACCGACGACGAGCAGGAGTTGGCGAAGCATTGTATGGAAGATTTGGATGCCGAGTTTGTCAAAAAATGCCAGGCCGGTGATATTATTGTGGCAGGCGAGGATTTCGGCTGCGGTTCGAGCAGAGAACACGCAGTCTGGGCTATAAGAGGCGCGAATGTTTCAACCGTAATTGCTAAGTCGTTTGCGCGGATATTTTATCGCAATGCGATTGATAACGGCTTTTATATTATCGAAACGCCTGACGTGGATAAAATCAGCGACGGCGATGAAATTGAGGTCGATTTTGAAAACGGCTTGATAAAGAATGTTACAAGTGGCAAAGATATAAACTTCGAGCCGCTGCCGGATTTCGCGCGTGAAATAATAAATAATGGCGGGCTTTTAGAACATATTAAAAAAGCAACCACGGATTAAGAAGATTTGTCAGGAACCGCGGATTAACGCGGATTATCACGGATTTTAATAAAAAGAGAGAAAAATGGCAGAATCGGATTTGATGCACAGTGAAATCACGAGGGAAATTATAGGTGCGGCGATGGAAGTGCACAGAACTCTCGGCAGTGGGTTCCTTGAAAGTGTTTACGAAGAAGCCTTAGCAATAGAATTTAATCTTCGCAAAGTACAATACGAAAGGCAGAAAAACATCAACGTTATTTACAAAGGGCTGTTGGCAAAACAATTTATATGCGATTTTCTTGTGGACCACAAAGTGTTAGTTGAGCTTAAAGCCATAAAAGCTATTACAGGCGTTGAAGAGGCTCAGCTTTTGAATTATCTGAAAGCAACCGGCCTGGAGCTGGGATTGCTGATAAATTTTGGAGAGCAATCGCTGAAATACAAAAGATTAGTGCTGCAAAGAAGATCTAAAACCGCGGATTAAGGAAAAATATTAACCGCTGATTTCACGGATTAACGCGGATTAAGATCTAAAAATTGTGTTTCCTATATCTCTATATAAGGAGATGGAAAGGTATCACAATATGGGAATGAAAGAAGATATAACCAATAGATTCGAAGCTCTAATCAATCAAGGCCAAAAGTTAATCGGAACATTAGGGCCGGCAGTTTCCATCATAAGACAGGATGGCACTACAGAATATGACAATAATAAATATGAATATTGGGTTCCTGAAAAAAAGATACCGGAATTTCGTGCGTGGTTGAGTTCGGCAACAAGTTTAATACATTTTATAACACCGGACGGAACTCATTATGCTCAAGAATGTGATAAAGTTATGGCAAGTGAAGATTTAGAAAGAGGTATTCCATCGAAAGTTCTGGTATTAATGCTCGGCTTGTTAATGGGCGCAAAAAATGATTGGCAATGCGGCTTTCTTGGCAAGATGGAATACATTATCTCTGGCGCTACTTTTGATGATTTCCTCGACCATGCAGAAAAATACCACAAAGGAGGTAAAAGGATAGAATCATCCGTTCTGGCAAGTGCCGTCCTTGAAGACACTATCAAGAAAATCTGTAAAAAGAATAGTATTAACTCAAGTGGAAAAGGTCTTGATGATATAATAAATCAACTTGCACAAGCAGGTATATTAACTCAGGTAAAAGCAAAAAGAGTGCGATCATTTGCAGGTGTTAGGAATAATGCTTTGCACGCTGAATGGGATAAGTTCGACATTTCAGATGTCGGGGCAATGATAAAAGGGATACGTGAATTAATTGAAGAATTACTTTAAATAATCCGTGGAAATCCGCGAAATCCGCGGTTAATAACAATTTTACTCTTTGTTAATCCGCGGTTAAAAAATTTACTATAATTTAATCTGTGGTTTGAAAGGACAAGTATAAATGGGTAAGACGTATAATATTGCGGTGATACCGGGTGACGGGACCGGTCCTGAGGTTACGGCCGAGGCGATAAAAGTATTAAAGGCGGCGGAGGATAAATTCGGCTTCGGCGTTGAGCTTACCGAATATGACTTCGGCGGTGAGCGATATAAAAGAACAGGCGAAACTCTGCCGGATAGCGCTGTAGAAGAGCTGCGCAAATTCGATTCGATACTCCTGGGAGCAATCGGCCATCCCGATGTCAAGCCGGGTATTCTTGAAAAAGGTATCTTGCTAAAGGCCCGATTCGAGCTTGACCAGTATATTAATCTTCGGCCTGTGAAGCTCTATCCGGGAGTGGCTTGTCCGCTGAAGGATAAAGGGCCTGCCGAAATCGATTATGTCGTGGTACGTGAGAATACCGGCGATTTATATACCGGAACGGGCGGCTTTACGATGAAGGGTACGTCTAACGAGGTAGCGGTACAATCATCGGTTTATAACCGGTTTCAGGTTGACAGGTGTTTGAAATACGCGTTCGAGTATGCCAAGAAATACGGCAAAAAGGCTCGCGGCGTAGGCAAGGAAAATACATTAGCTCTTTGCGGCAAGACGAATGTGCTGACTTATGTTTATGATTTGTGGGAAAGAGCGTTCCACGAGATGGGGCAAAAAGAATATCCGGATATCAAGCGGGAGTATTACCACGTTGACGCGACCTGTATGTGGATGGTGAAGAATCCGGAATGGTTCGACGTGATTGTTACCGGTAATATGTTCGGTGACATTATTACCGACCTCGGCGCGATAACACAGGGCGGAATGGGAATCGCGGCAGGCGGGAACATCAATCCCCAGGGTGTTAGTATGTTCGAGCCGATAGGCGGCAGCGCACCGAAATATACGGGCAAAGGAGTAATCAATCCGCTGGCGGCGATATGCGCGATGCAGATGATGCTCCAGACGCTTGGTGAAGAGAAGGCGGCTGACAAGGTCGAAGAAGCGGTAAAATATGTTACCAGTGAGAAGCTGGAAAGTATGCAGGCCGGCAAGATGGGATATTCGACCAGTGAAGTAGGAGATTTAGTTGCCAACAAAGTGGCAGAATAATTTTTTAAACCGCAGATTTCGCAGATTACACAGAATATACAAAAAAGATGAATATGCTCAAGCAAAGCTATTTATATTCTGAATTAACAGAAGTCATAATCGGGGCAGCGATAGAAGTACACAAAATGCTCGGCGTCGGTTTTCTGGAAAGTGTGTATGAGGAGGCGCTTGCTATTGAGTTTGAATTGAGAAATATAAATTATGAACGGCAAAAGCAGATAGATGTGTTGTATAAAGGACGGCTTGCAAAACAATTTATTTGTGATTTTATTATTGATGGTAAAGTTATAATTGAGTTAAAAGCTGTCAAGAAAAACACAGAAATTGAATATTCTCAGGTTATTAACTATCTTAAGGCAACAGGTTTGGAAGTTGGTTTGCTTTTGAATTTCGGTGCAAAATCTCTCGAAATTAAAAGATTTATAAATAGTAATCAGTGAAATCAGTGTAATCAGTGGTTAGGATATAAATTGCCTGCTAATTTAACACCGGAATATTTCAAGGCTGAGCAGTGGTATCGCGAAGCGAGTACCAATGATGAGAAAATTCTCGCGATGGAACGGATGCTTGCGGTGATACCCAAGCACAAGGGCACCGACCATATGCGAGCGGATTTGCGCCGTAAGCTCAGCAAACTCAAAGAAGCCGGTACCCAAAAAAGCGCAGCCAGGCATGTCGATGTGTTTCATGTCAAACGCAGCGGCGCCGGGCAGATATCTCTTATCGGGGCGCCTAACAGCGGGAAAAGCTCGATAGTCGGCGCGCTGACCAACGCAAAGGTAAATATCGCCGATTTTCCATTCGCGACCGGTGCGCCCGTGCCGGGAATGATGAAGTATGAGGACATCCAGATTCAGCTTGTCGATACGCCGCCTATAACGGCTGATTTTGTGTCGCCCGGCCAGGTGGGGACGTATCGCAACTGCGATTTGATTGTTTTGGTTATAGATTTGTTGCAGGATGTCGAAGAGCAGATGAGTGTATTGATGGATTTTCTCGAGTCGCGCAGGCTGCTGATAGATAGAGACAATCCTGCGACGGATGATAGCGGCAATTTGTTGGGCAGGAAGGTATTCTGTGTTTGTACCAAGAGTGACATAGCCGAAAACAGCGCGTTTGAAAAAGTACAGGAGCTTTTGAAAGGGCGGTTTGACTGCATCAAGGTCTGTACCAGGTCGGCTGACGATATTGACAGATTAGGTAAAAGATTGTTCGAAAAGCTGGAAATTATACGTGTTTATTCAAAGCCGCCCGGGAAAAAGGTTGATATGAAGGACCCGTTTACGCTGCCCGTGGGTTCGACTGTGCTGGATTTGGCGCGGGCTATTCACAAAGAACTGGCTGATAAGCTGCGGAATGCACGCATCTGGGGAATGGGGGTGTATGACGGGCAGAACTGTCAGCAGACACATATTTTGAATGACAAAGATGTGGTAGAACTCCACTTCGGATAAAAGGTCAGAAGAAAATGTTATGCAGACGTATCGAAGAAGCAAGCGGTTATTGCGGCAAGTGTCTAAAGCAGGTATCAGTACGCCGAGTGACGGCAAAACGATGGGTTCTTGCATTAGCACCCCTCTGTGGATTATGGATAATACTATGGGTGCTTGATATAGGAAGAATCAAGAGTCAAAGCAAATGGCGGTGCATGAAGTGCGGAGCCGAAGTGTATAAAATAATGGAAGCTATCAATGTCTGAATGTTCGAGTAGAAGGTAATGTTATGGAATGTAAGAAAGAAAAGAATTTAAAAAACTGCAATTGTTCATATCCCGGCTGCGGTAAAAAAGGAGTATGCTGTGATTGTCTGCGATATCATCTTGCGATGAAACAGCTCCCCGCCTGTTGTTTCCCCGATGAGGTCGAACTGACTTACGACCGCAGCTTTACCGCCTTTGCCAAAGCGTGGAATCTTTAACTCGTATTTTGTTGTTGGCAAATTTCAGGCATTTCAAAAATAGCAAAAAATGTCAAGCACGCCCTTGGCTTTTTGTTTATAGTCTTATTCATGTCCTTGTAGTTAATGTAGTTAATAAGGCTGAATTTATGAAGGAAGATACCAGGACAACATATCAAGAACGGATACTTAAAGTGCTGCTGTACATTCAGGAGCATTTGTACGAGGAGCTTGGATTGGATAAATTAGCATCGATAGCGTATTTTTCACCTTATCATTTTCACCGGATTTTCAGAGGAATGGTTGGCGAATCCTTGGCGGAATATATCAGGCGTCTTCGCATCGAGCGCGCAGCGGGGATACTCGTCCAGACACAAAGGAGTATTACCGATATTTCTCTTGAAGCGGGATACGATAATCTCGAATCGTTCATTCGGGCTTTCAAAAGCCGATTTGATATGAGCCCATCTGAATACCGGCAGGAAAAAGCGAACTCAGCAAGCAACTTTAAGAAGGATAGTTTACCTGAATTTGCTGAAATCAAAGGAGATAAACTAATGGATGTGAAAATCAAGAAACTAAAGCCGAGAAAGGTTGTTTTTGTCAGGCATACCGGCCCTTACGACCAGTGCGGTCCTGCGTGGAAAAAACTTTGCAGCTGGGCCGGACCGAAGCGGTTGTTTGGATTCAGCACAAAATTTTTAGGGTTGTGTTACGATGACCCTGATGTTACCGAGCCTGAGAAAATCCGGTATGACGCCTGTATAACAGTTACGAAGGATGTCGAGCCGGAAGGTGAAATTGGTGTTCAGGAAATACCCCAGGGAGAGTATGCGATTACTTTGCATAAAGGGCCTCTTGAAAAATTAAGCGAGACCTATTCGCGGTTGTGCGGCCAATGGCTGCCGCAATCCGGAAGGGAGGCAAAAAATTTCCCCAGCGTTGAGATATACCTGAAACACCCCGACAAAACAAAACCAGAAAAGATGAAGGTTGAGATACAATTGCTTTTGGAAGAGAAATAAAGGCAACCTCTAAAAATTCCCAAAGTACAAGCCCCGAGCGCACCTGTCCGGCGTAGCCCGCAGGGCGAAGACGGAAGCGATGGGATAAAAAATAAAAGCAACACCAATAAAAATTCCAGATCCCGATAAATCAGGACAAACCCCGAGCGCACAACAAGCCCCGAGCGCACCTGTCCGGCGTAGCCCGCAGGGCGAAGACGGAAGCGATGGGATAAAAAATAAAAGCAACACCAGTTTTTAGGGATAGCCTAAAAGATTATACCTGCTGTGTTTGTTTCCAGGATGGGCGTTGGGTAGCGCGGATGCCTGATACGACAGTAACAAGAACGGTAAGAATATAAACCGCCGAAGTAAACCACCAGCCCCATTGAGCTTCGTGAACGTGGGCCATCTTTACCATAACGGTTCCGATAGCAAAGCTCTGCAGAAACATCTTGATTTTGCCGGATGTGGTAGCGGCGAAGTTAATTCCTTTGGCTTCTGCAATGTGGCGGAGTATTGTTACATAAACCTCACGTAGTATAAGTATAGCAGCGTAACTCCAGTGAATTATGGCAAGATTAGTTTTACTCAACTCGAAAAGAGTGGGTTTTCCGAGGAGCGCAAAACAAATAACGGCACCGCAGACAAGGACCTTGTCAGCTAAGGGGTCGAGCATTCTGCCGAACTTGCTTGCCACACCGAGCCTGCGGGCGATTGTGCCGTCAACCATATCGGTCAGGCCCGCGATGACAAATAGCACAAAGGCAACATCGAGAAAAAGCGAATAATTTTCCTTTGGAATTGTAGGTGAGTAGAGAATCATTACGAGGACGATGACCGTCAGAACGAACCTGCCAATAGTTAATATATTTGGAATCTGTTTGAGCATAGTGAAAGTTTACTTTTGAAAGGACGATTTGCCAAGTCTAAATTTGTTTAACAATAAGGTCATAATCTTTTGTCGCTGTAACTTTTGTTTTTATAAAGCTGCCGGGCCGGGCGCTGCAGCGTTTCAGGATACAGACGCTGTCGATTTCAGGGGCCTGGCCGTAATAGCGGCCTGTCGCACTGCCGTCCGGCTTAAAAGTATCTACAAGTATGGTCAATTCTGTGCCGTTCCGCGCCTGGTTTTTTCCAAAGGCAATTCGCTGCTGGGCGAGCATTAATTCTTCGACCCGCTTGTCCTTGACGTTTTCGGGTACCTGGTTGGGCATTTTAGCTGCTTCGGTGCCGGATTCGGCGTAATATTTGAAACAGCCGAGGGCATCGAATCGTGCCCATTTGATAAAATCGAGCAGCTCTTCGAATTGCTTATCCGTCTCGCCGGGAAAGCCGACGATGACGGTTGTACGCAGGACAATGTCCGGTAATTTTAAGCGGAGCTTTTCAATGAGATTGCAGATATTTTCTTTTGTATCGGGGCGGCGCATAGCCTTTAGAATATTATTGTTAATGTGCTGGATGGGTATGTCGAGGTAGTGCGCGATTTTTTTCGATTCGGCTATTGTATCAATCAGCCTGTCGGTTATGCCGACCGGATAGAGGTACATCAGGCGGAGCCACTTTACAGAATCGATTCTTTCCAAATCAGTGATAAGGTTTGCCAGGCCGTCTTTGATTTTCAGGTCTCTGCCGTAAGATGCGGTATCCTGTGCGATGAGGTTCAGCTCTACAACTCCGGCGTCGGTAAGTTCGCTGGCTTCTTCGAGGATGGATTTTGGGGATTTTGAGCGGAATCGGCCTCTGATTGATGGAATGGTGCAGAATGAGCAGGTATGGTCACAGCCCTCGCTGATTCGCAGATATGCCCAGTGAGCCGGTGTGATTAGAAGACGAGTTCTGTCATTGCTGACAATCCGGTCGTGATGAGCTATATAGCAGTGCTTTGATTTTTCATTCAATACTTCTTTTATTATTTCTGTTATATCATCCCTTTGGCCTAAGCCGACGATTGCATCGATTTTGGGAAATTCAGCCAGCATGTCCTGGCCTATTCTCTGGACAAGACAGCCTGCAACGATAAGCTTTTTGATTTTATTGGAACTTTTCCACCGGATAGCCTGTCTTATAATGTTGAAGGCTTCCTGTTTTGCCGGTTCGATGAAACCGCAGGTGTTTATGATAAGGATGTCGCAATCTTCGGGATTTGCTGCGATAAGAAAACCCGCTTGGGCGATTTCAGCGAGCATACGCTCGGAATCGACGGTATTTTTCGGGCAGCCGAGTGAAATAAAACCAATTGTTAAATCATTGTTTTTTTGGTCTTTCATAACAAAAAGATAACAGAGTAACGTGGCAAAGTCATCTTTTTTAGCTCGTAAGAAGCAATTTTAATGAAAAGCCTTGAAAATGCTCGATACGTAGTATATAATCCCATTCTTAGAGGTTGGTCATATTTATGTTAATGTACCTTCTCAAAATTTCATTCAAGGACGGGCTACGCTGGGCAATACCCATTTTACTGGTTTTTGCGGGGGGCTGTGGTAACTTTTTTGAGAAGAAGACCACCGAAATACAGACAAGGGAGATTCTGCGCCAGCTTGAGCAGCCTCGGGAAGTGCCTGGAATAAAAAATCCGCTTCCGGAGATGTACCGCGGTGAATCAAAAAAAATACAAGTAGCGGATGGAATTAAGCTTTTCTATTTCACCAAGCACCATCCGGTTGAACAGTTAGGTACGCTTGTAAACCAGCAATTGGGTAACAAAATCAGCACGAATCCGGCGACAAACCAGATGGTAATCCACTGCGAAAACGATGAGCAGACCGATACGGTGCTTAAGTATCTGGAACAGGTTGATGTGCCGCCAATACAGGTCAATATCGACTGTATGGTAGTAGAGCGTTTCGCCGATGTTACCTTTGACTGGGAAACAACACTGTTAATAGAAAATCTGCTTGGTGAGAAAATTACTCTCGGAGGCAAAACCGACAGCAGTGGCGACCTGTTACCTACATTCCCCGGTGCGGCCCTGCGAGAAGGAGCGCGGCGGGAATTCGGACTTGATTTTGGTTACTGGCGAAACCAGGGTGTTACCGGCCATCAGATTAGAGCGGTAGTGGACGTTCTCGAATCGAGAGGATATCTAAAGATATTGATGAATCCCCAGCTTGAGACGGTCAACGGCCAAAAAGCCATGATTTTATCTCGTGAAAACGCTCCTTTGCAGAAAATTATCTTCAAAGCCGGTCTCGATGAGCCGTTTGAAACAACCGAGTATCAATGGGTAGCTGATACGCTTGAGGTAACGCCACATGTCTATGCGGACGGCTCGGTCGGACTACAGACAAAGGTACAGATTGGTTCGAAGTCGAAGCCAGAAGGTGTGATACAGGCATCAATTATCACGGAAAGGTCGGTAGATGTACAAGAGAACAGGATTAAACCGGGCGAGAGTCTTATTATAGGTGGACTTCGTAAGAGTGAAAAACGGTCGGTTATCAGAGGGATACCGTTTTTTAAGGACATACCGGTTATCGGCGTATTGTTTTCGAGTAAGGACTTTGAAGAAAAGGCTACCGAGATTGTGTTTATCCTGACGCCGAGCATATCTTCAGGCGGCAGACCATATGAGGAAGTTTTGGAAGAGGTACGAGACATTCATAAGACGCCTGATTATGAGAGTTCCTGGGAAGAATATATAACCGATCCTTTCGGCAAAGGCGTATATTCCGAGCAGGTTAAAAAAGAGGCGCAGAAAGCGGAACTTGAACGCCGAAAGGCCGAAATAAAAAGAGCCGAGGCGATGGAGGAAATAAAGCAGATAAAGAAGGGGCTTATAGAATCGACCGAGGAGGTCATGACCGAAAAGGCAAAAGCGGCAAAGGCGTTAGCTGAAGCGAAAAAGGCGGAGGATGATGCGATAAAGGCCAAAGCCGAAGCCGAACAAGCCAAGAAAGAGGCTGAAGCCGTGAAAAATGCGCTGCTGAAGGCGCAGGAGGATGCAGAGGCAGCCGAGAAGAAGGCCCAGGCGGCTAAGGAAGCTGCTGAAAAAACCAAGGCCGAGCTGGAAAAAGAAAAAGAGGCCAAGCAGAAAGAGAAGGAACAAGAAGAAAATCAGAAAGTTCAGACAAACCAGGAACAATAAACCTTAAAAGCAATAATGGTTTGGAAGATTATTTTTTATAATTTAATTTGAATATCACAAAAAGACGATAGAATAAATAGCTGTAAACCAAGGTCAATGAATTTGGGAACACCGCTATGAAGTCTGAAAACAAATTTTGGGTGTTAATCGCATTGACTGTGATTCTCATATTACCAGCGTGGTTACATGCGGCAGAGGTACGGGGGGAAATTTCGATATCGAACAACGGAAGCAGCCTGCACACTCAGTTTAAGATGGTGCTTTCTGACGAGGGCACAGGCAGCGGTTTCTTCCAGTATTCCGATGGCGAAAGCACAGTCCGCATTAAGGTAACCTGTCTGAAGATTGACGGTGAATACGCATGGTTCGCCGGCAAGTGCGTAGAAGGGCCAATGGACAACCTGAATAATTGGTTCTTTGGGGTTGTTCACGACGGGGGCCAGCCGGGCAGACTGGTTGACCAGCTCTGGTGGGAGTGGATAAGCGAAAGTGACGACGCAGAGTCCATCGCGAAGAGCAAAGTCGAGAATCTGGAAATACCTTCAGAACGCAAAGTGATTGAATCCGGTGACATTAAGGTAAGCGATTAACTAAAGATGTATCGGCTGTAATTGTCGCGGCAAGGGCAGTTTATCAACTGTCAGGTAACAATTCCGTAAAACCACTCCACATAAATAAAATTTTAAAAAGTTGCAGTCTAAACACAAATTTGAGATAACATAAGAGGAAGAAGTGGTGTTTTCCTAATATAGCTGGTCAAAGCAGTAATACCCTTATAGGGTAATACGCCATAGGCGTACAAGTAAGTTTCACGTTTGGTTACTGACATTGGTTGTCGATAAGCAACTTCTTCCAAGTTGAGCTTCAATTATTAAACTGGATTAGTATAAGTTTCCTTTAAAATAAATTTGGAGAATTGATTATGGACGACTTTGACGTAAAAAACATGCCTGAGCAACCCCAGCCGGATGATGAGACTATTCCTTTCGATGACAGTGATATAGAGACAGAAATTTCTCGTTCCCCGCTGGATTTGGGCGGCAATAAGGCGATTTCAATGGAATCTAAAGCGCCGAAGAAGACCGGAACAGGCAAATTGGCATCTTCACCTGACAGGATTACAGGAGTCAAGATGTTCTTTACCAAGCTGCACGCTGGAGCGATGGATTTTTTGAGCGGGCAGATTAATGAATGGCTTGCTGAAAATCCCGGTGTTGTGATTAAACACACCAATGCTGTTATTGGTGAAGTGTCCGCAAAAAAAACCGAGCCGAATCTTATCATAACGGTTTGGTATTAGTTTCAATACTTGTCTACCTTTTACCTGACAAGGGCGGGTAAATCCGCCTGAGGCGGACAAGATTTTGGGTTCTGATATTCACTTTTCAAAGCCAATCTAAGCCAAATAATTGGCTTTGCTTTGGGTTCGTTTGGCTTTGAATTGGCTTTGAATCTTCGTTTTTGGGCTAAAAACGGTGAAAATTGGGTTCGTTTTGCATAAAAAAGGTTTTTCGCCACTATCCTCTTTCTTACCGCGGAGTTCGCCGAGGTCGCAGAGACATTT
>JAFGGH010000041.1 GCA_016930645.1 Sedimentisphaerales bacterium | reverse complement strand
GACGTGACTGTCATGCCTGCGAAAGCAGGCATCCAGTTTGTTTTTCAGCTTTCTGGATTCCCGCTTTCGCGGGAATGACATTTTAGCGTAAGTTATTATTTTAGTTGATGTTAACATTTATTTTGCCTTTAAATCGGTCAGTTTGAGTAAAAAACTTATAACTGTCATTCCGAGCGGCTTGTCCGGCGCAGCCTTGGCGAAGACGGAAGCGCAGCGGAGTCGAGACACGAAGCGTAGCGAAGAGCCGCAAAGCGAAATCTGACGGAGTCACCCCGAGCGCAGACGAGGGGTCTATTAAACGTGGATTTCTCCATTTCGGATTCCGATGTACCTCGGAATCCTTCAGTCGAAATGACACAAATACCATGCCGTTATTTCTACATTCGCTTTTCATTTGTCTATCATCGTCCCGGTATAGGAATTTAGATATACAGGCTTAAGGTCTTCTATATAATCGCTGTATCTTCTGTTTTCATCCAGGCCTGAAAAAATCGAGCGGTCATAAATAATAAACGCCCTGCGCGAAGGCTCTTTCATCAATTCCAGTGAACTCGCATAAGCTAAACGGTCTTCATCCTGAACAAACATAGCAAAACCTTCTTTTACATTTTGTTCGATATTAAATATATCATCTTCGCTGAAATCATCATTATAGTCTGCTCCATCACGATTTCTGGTCTGGACGTCTCGTACAATTACTTTGCCTGCCGGTGAGAATATTATAGAAAATGTCGTCGCGTCGTTTAATTCCAGATCGTCTCTCAAATCATTATCGCTGTCTATTTTTTTATAACTATTTTCATGTATATATAAATCCATCGCGCCTATATTTTCCGGCAGTTTTATGGGTTCAACTCCTTCTATTGCTCTAAAGCCGTTCTCGATGCCGGTTCCATAAGGTGAAGGATTATTATCATAAATTATAAAAATCATATATTGCGGCATTTTCAGCGGTGATTTTTCTGGCTGCGGGTTTTGCGGATCATTATAATAAGCGTGCTGGAAGCGGATACCGGCATAGCGCTGCTGCTGGGCGGCTATAGCGCGGGCAGATGCAAGGGCAGAGCTAATCAGTGTTTTTGCTCCTGCCGGTGTCTCCATTGTATTGAACCAGTTTTTAACCGAAGGCATCGCTATATACAGAATCAGTGCGACCGAAGCGACCACCATCACTTCTTCCATCAGGCTCAAACCGGAATTTTTTAGTTTATTTTTCATTATTTATATTCGGTACTCTGTGTCTTTTCCCTGTTGGTTATGTCATCGGGAGTATTAAATATCTCATCAGGCCCTGCCGACGTAATCAGCGGAAAATTCCTGAGAGTTTCCTGCATATCGCTATAATCTAAAGAAGCATCTTCCTGCTCATTAACGTAATAGTCATACATAAAGGTATTGCCCCAGGGGTCAATGATTCGCTCCCAGGGGGATACCTTGTCAATGCCATTTGTTCTTATCGTGATGTTTTGATAATTGCCGTTGATGTCCTGAGTACAAACGATATACTTCGGGTCAATCTTTTTAAGAGTCTCTCTGCATTGCGGAATACGGTTCAAAAAGAAATACATAACGCCATTGGGGTCAAAATATTCACCGACATCGTCAATAATTAAATCCTCAGGTGCAAGGTCAAGTAATTTTTCTATTTCTGCCTCAGTCTGTAGCAGAGTAAAATCGTTGCAGTCAGGCGGGAATTTCAGGCTGCGGTAAAATGCCATTTCGTATTCTTTGGATTGAGAAAGAGGCGGCGAAAAATAACTATCATTAAGCGGGAAGTCATAGCCGAATTCCTTATACTGCTGCAAGGCTGTGTTAATAGTTGCCAGCGTACCTTCGCAGCTTTGCTGAGCGGCCTTGTTCTGAATGCTGGTGGCAATGGTCAGGACAATGCTTGTAAGAACGGCCACAATCGTAACCGCAAGCAGTATATCGAGCAGCGTAATACCGGATTGTTTCCTGTAAATACCCATTATTTTATAAAATGAGCCTGTTGAAATATGATTATTTGAAATTTGTGATGTCATCTTTCGTGCCGTACAAGCCGTCATTACCGGCTGATATCAGCAAATATGAATCCGGATTATATGGCCAGGGTCTGCCTGTTTTTTTCGAAATTTTCGGATTTTCAATAAAATCATAAAATAGGGCGGGATCAATAAGGGGGTGGTCTCTTTTTATATTTTCCGCCAGGTCCTGTAATTTCATATTTACAAAAATAAATATATTCTGCTCCTGGTCATAGATACTATCTATAATCGGCACATCGGGAGACATTTGTTTACGTTCAGGAAACGCCTTAAAATATAAAACCGGCAATCCGACCTTTTCATACTCTTCCGTATCTCTATCTTTGATTTTCTTATGCTTATAGACATCAGAAATAACGTATGTCTTATCATATTCCAGATCGGTCACCGTAATTTTGTCGAAGTAGTCACCGAGATGATAAACCGTCGTATTTGACAGCTCAAGGTAAGGCCCTATTCTTTCCTCAAGGTTCTTCTTGCGAACATCCGGATCGCTATCCAACGCAAGTTCGTAAAGTTCATCATTGCGATTATTTATTCTTCCATTCGATTCCCATTCACTTTTCGGATGAAAGCCCATTAAATCCCAGCCGAGAAGTGCCTCGCTGAGCATCTGGGCACCGCTATAATCATTAATGCTTAAGTTTCTGTAATCAGATTCAGGGTATCTTCCGTACTCATTTTTGAAGGCCTGGATGGCAAGAGCAATCGTTGTAATCTGGGCCTGTTGCTTGGTATCTAAAACAACCTTTCTGACGGTAGTTATCGCAGGCAGCAGTATGCCGACAAGTATCGCGATGATTGTTACCACCGTTACGATTTCAACTATTGTAAACGCCTTTCGGCTTTTGGTTTTTTTATTCTTTTTTTTCATTTTATTGGTCCCGGTAATAAATCCAGTCCCGCAGTCCCCATTGACCTGCAAGGATTGCGTAATCGTACATATCAAAATAGTCATCTCCATTTAAATCGGGCAAATCACAGGCTGATTCGCCAAGCCAGTTCTCAGCTAAAATCATCAGGTCCGGCAAGTCGACTTCACCGGATAAATCAAGGTCGGCCTCCAGCCTGGCCATTTCAAAAGTTCCATCCTCACCCCATTTTGTCCAGTCGGTATTGTAAAGCCAGTCCTCGACCAGAACCTGTAAATCCAGAATATTAATGATGCCGTCTTCAACCAAATCGCATTTTGGTTTGTCCGGCGCATCCAGCCACTGCAAAGCCAGCTCGGAAAAATCTTCCAAATCCACGTAGCAGTCCTGGTTCAAATCAGTGGTTAGATAACCAAAGCCTCCACAGTATTTATCGAACTTCACAAAATCCCATCTTGCTACATACCAATCATTTATAGAGGAATCGTCGATATTGGACCTCACTGCAAAGCTGAGCTTGTGCCGGTCGTTATCAAGAAACTGCTGAAAATTCTCAGAACCGATATAAACGGTACCATCAAATTTGCCGGGCGGGTCAAGGGGTACAGCATTCGAATCCCAAATCACTGTATTATCAATCATCACAAGCGCTGTTTGTTCACCGGCACCCCAGTTTCCGTTGTTCAATCCCCAGAGTAACAGATTGAAAGAAATATCATTAACGTCATCTTCAATAAATACCTGCTGAGAAATAACAGCCGTATCACCCTTTTCTATTGATTGGAATCTCTCGAAACGCAGTTCCAAAGAAAGGCTGTCCACTCTGTGAGTCCACGAGTCGCCTGTTACCTTGCCAAGAAACTTATCTTCAGGTATATCCACATCACACCAGTACAGCGGCGCTTCAGCGGTAATGTCGCTTATCGTATGACCATTTTGTTCGAAACTTCCGTTCATAATCAGGCTCACCTGCCTCGAAGACGCAAAACCAGAATTTGCACAACAGCAAACAAAAAACACAAATATCAAAATTCTCTTCATCACCGAGTCTCCTTCGCCGGGCCGCATTATTTCTTGTGGAAGTTGTAAATATCGTCCCTTGTTCCGTACAGACCGTCGCTGCCGGCACTTAGAAGAATATAGGAATCCGACCTGTAAGGCCTGCCGTCCTGAATCTTGATGTCGTCATTATTAATCCGCCAGTAGAAATCCTCAAGTGTTCCCATTCCCGGAAAAGCATCAGCTGAAGTATTATCCGAAGCCATATAATGTTTCATATTGCTTGCTGTTGTATCCCATGGAACACCCAGCTTTACAAGCTCATCATTATCTTCATAATCATAAAAATATATTCTGCTTTCATTGAGAGTATAATTATTATCTTCGTTTGGATTAATCTCACCAGCAGGATTGGCCTTGTAATATAAAATCGGCATGCCGTATCTTGTACCTTCAGGGCCCATCATCCTTCGAGTATATACATCAGTAAGAACCAGGAAATGATCTTCATAAGGAGGCACGGCATTGCCGGCCCCATATAGTTCTTCCAACTTTACCGCTCCCGCCTGTTCAAGAGGAAGATACGCCGGCTTCCTTGACCTCCTGTTTTCAGGTGTATCGGCAGGGTCATTTTTAGCCATCACATAGTACTGCTCTAAGCCGTTATCACTTTCAAAATCAGCTCTGAATAATGAGTCGGGATGAAAACCAAGCAGATCCTGACCGACCATCGCCTCGGCAAGTTTTAAAGCTCCGCAGTATTCGCTGCCTGGATTACCGTCACCATCATAGCGGCTTGAAGGCGGATATTCCTCGAACTCTTTCTCGTAAAGCTCCAGTGCTATGTTGATACTGTGGAGCTGTGCGTTTTGCTTGACGTCCTGAGCGTATCGCCGCACCTCGTTCAGGGCCGGCACCAGCAGGCCTATCAGGATGATAATCACGCTCATCACCGTAAGCAGCTCGACAATGGTAAACGCCTTTTCTTTTCTGATTTTTTTTCTTTGCGTTATCACTTTATTCTCCTTTTTCACCACGGTTATCATTTTTTGTTTTTATATGTTCGAACCCAAACCGCTAATAACCTGAATCATCGGCAAAAAGACCGACAATACTATCAGCATAACAATTCCGCCTAAGCAGACAATCATCACAGGCTCTAACAGCGACATCAACCCGGCGACGAGCACATCCACCTGTTCGTCATAGTTGTCGGCTACTTTCATAAGCATCTTGTCCAGGTCGCCTGTTTCTTCGCCGACCGCAACCATGTTCGTAACAATCAAGTCGACCGTCTTTGACTGCTTCAGCGGGCCTGCAAACGTATCACCCTGCCGTATGGAGTTTTGTACGTTACCGAGTGTTCTCGAGTAAACCTCATTGCCGGCTGTTTCACGGGTAACATTAATTGCGTCAAGGATAGGCACACCGGCGCTGATTAGAGTCCCTAAAGTACGAGTCCACCTTGCCACTGAGATTTTACTGCTCAGGTTTCCTATGACCGGCAGTTTAAGTGTTATGGTATCGGTTACCAGCCTGCCGATTCTGAACTGCCTGATAATCTTTAATACAATTACCAAAACAAATGGAATAGACAGCATAATTGCCCAGCCCCATTGATACGCAATCCATCCGCTGATGGCAAGGACGGTTTGAGTCAACCGATTAAGCTCACCTTCAACCATCTCCTGAAGAACGGCAATAAATCTTGGTATAACGAACTTCATCAATGCAAGCAAAATGCCAAATGCCGCAAGCAATACTGTCATAGGATAGATCATCGCGCTTTTGACTCGTGATTTGAGCTTTTGTGCCTTTTCCATGAAGTCGGCGATACGCGCAAGAATAAGGTCAAGAACACCGCCCGCCTCGCCCGCCGCGACCATATTGACAAATAACCGGTCAAATGCACGAGGATATCTGCTGAGTGATTCCGACAAAGTAGAACCTCCTTCGATGTCATCGGCGACATATCCGATAATCCGTTTGAAGTTACCGCCCTTCTGCTGCTCCTGTAAAATTCTTAGTGAACGGAGAATAGGCAGGCCGGCGTCCTGCAGAGTTGAAAGCTGTCGGGCAAATTGTGTAACATTTTTCTTTTTGACTCTACCGCTCGCTCCACGGCGTCTTCTGGGTCTGGCTCCTTTTGCCGCGGCTTTTTTCTTTGCCCCGGCAATCTCAACCTTAGTGGGGAAATAACCCATATTGCGTATCTTGCTGACCGCCTCTTTCTGGCTCAGGGCTTCTATTTCGTCTTTAACTCCGACACCCTGGGAATCCAAAGCCTCGTATTTGAAAAACGGCATTTTATACCTCCTTAACTACTGTTAAGCTTTATCCTTTTTGATTTATCCCTCAATGATTGTTTCTTTAACTACTTCATCAATCGACGTTATGCCGTCGTATATAGCTTCCAGGCCAGTATAACGCAGAAGCCTCATTCCCCCCTTTATACCTGCCGAACGGATAACGTTTGTCGACGCCCTGTTCATTACCAATTCGCGTATTTCATCATTAAATACCAATATCTCGAAAAGAGCTGTTCTGCCCCTGTAACCTGTTCCATTACAGCGGTTGCAGCCCTTGCCGTAATAAAATTTCTTACCTTCAATCTCGTCCGGTGTAATTTTTAGATCCATCAGCTGATTTTCTGTCGGTTCATATTCTGTTTTACAGTTGATGCAAATTTTTCTTATAAGTCTCTGGGCAATAATGCCTTCTATTGTGGCGGTAAGCAAAAAAGGCTCTACGCCCAAATCAAGAAGTCTTGCTATGGAGCTCGGCGCGTCATTTGTATGCAGCGTTGTAAATACCAGGTGCCCTGTTAAAGACGCCTGGGCGGCAATTTCCGCTGTCTCAAGGTCACGAATTTCACCAATCATAACAATATCAGGGTCCTGACGGAGAATTGACCTTAGACACCTTGCAAACGTCAGGCCTATATCTGATTTTATCTGTACCTGTGTAATACCTTCAATATCATACTCAACAGGATCCTCAGTAGTGATGATTTTTGTCTCGATGTCGTTTAATTCAGTTAATCCAGAATATAACGTTGTTGTTTTTCCACAACCGGTCGGTCCGGTTACAATAATGATACCGTTTGGTTTGCTTATTAATTGTTTGAACAGTTTTAAGTCATTAGGCCTGAATCCGAGCTGTGCTATGTCTAACTGCACCTGAGTTCTGTCGAGAACACGAAGCACCACGCTTTCCCCAAACATCGTCGGCAATACACTTACACGCAAATCGACCGGATTACCGCCTACAGTTAAAGATATACGGCCGTCCTGAGGCAGACGCCTTTCCGCAATATCTAACTCTGCCATGACTTTAATACGTGAACTGAGTGCTGCGGCGATGTGCTTTGGCGGCGGTATCATTTCGTATAAAACGCCGTCGATTCTGTATCTCATCTTGTATTCGTCTTCAAACGGTTCAAAATGAACATCGGATGCTTTATCTCGAATTGCCTGAAGCAAAACCAAATTTAATAACTTCTTCACTGGGTTCAACTCTGAAAGCTCTTTTAGCTCGTCGAGGTCTATACTCTGGTCACGGCCGTCAAATTCAGCTAAAAAACTGTCTTTTTGTATCTCATCAATCAGTTCATTTATCTGTTCCTGTTCCTGGTCGTCCTTGTAATATTTTTTTAGATATTCTTCAAGTATATCAGGGTCTGTGTATTTTGCTTTAATTGTTACACCCATTAAGCGGCCAAGGTCGTCCGTACTGCTGAAATTATCAGGATTATCGAGAACTACTGTTATCTCGTTTTTTTCTTCCTTATATTCTAACGGTAATACACGATATGTATTGGCCATTTGCGTTGGTATTTGTTTGATTGTCTCGGGGCTAATGTCATATTTAGACAAATCAACATATTCCATCCCCCTTTGTGCAGCAAGTGCAATGTTAAGCTCTTTCTCCTTGACAAGCCCTAATTCTTTAAATATCTCGCCTATTTTTATACCTCCGCCTCTTTGTTTTTGTATCCTTAAACCTTCATGTACTTTATCCCTTGTAAGAATTCCCATTTTTATAAGAATTCTTCCAATGGTACGTCCTTGTAGTTGTTCAATTGCGGGAAGTTTTAATTTTTCATCTATTTTTGCCATCCCTTTTCCCTTTATGAGCCTTCTTTCTATTACTCATTATATTTCAATAACTATAAATATCAAGAGGAATTATAAATATGACACATAGTATATGCCACTATGTAATAAATCAAATAAAACGCTTTACACTTTTTCTATCTTGTTATTTATCAAGAACATACATCAATTCTTTGCATAAAGGAAGAAGTTTAAGATTTATTAAAAAGAAAGATTCTCTATTCTTTTGTTTCGGTGTTTTTCACCCCCCTTGGTTGCTCGTCATTTTGTTTATTTCCCAATCAATCGCCTTTAATCCCCTCCTAAGTCCTAAGTATAGGACCAACATCATCATCCAGATCTTCTTTACCTCCCCTTCTATCATCTTTTAACTTCATTTTGTCTTGAAGCATACCCGGCTGCCTGGCCTTATCAAGCATTTCCTGTTTACTTATTAGGCCTTCACCATAAAGATTCCATAGATGTTCATCAAGAAGCTGCATTCCGAGTTTTTTTCCTGTCTGGATAGTCGAATCAATACGGTATGTCTTATTTTCACGAATCAGATTGGCGATAGCAGGCGTAACAACCATAAATTCATAAGCTGCGACTCTTCCCCTACCTGAAGCTAATGGACAAAGGGCCTGACTCAAAACTGCAATCAGGTTACTGCTTAACTGGGTTCTTATTTGCTCCTGCTGGTTAGGCGGAAAAACATCTATAATTCTTGTTATAGTACCTGCAGCACTTGTAGTATGGACAGTACTGAAAACAAGGTGACCGGTTTCTGCGGCGCGAATAGCAGCTTCAATAGTTTCCAAATCTCGAAGCTCACCAACAAGGATTACATCCGGGTCCTGTCGCAAAACACGTCTTAGAGCCTCAGAAAAGCTCGGTACGTCTATACCAACCTCACGCTGGTTAATGATTGATTTTTTATGGTTATGATAGTATTCTATTGGGTCTTCAACAGTTACTATATGTCTGTCGAGGTTTTCATTAATATAGTTGACCATAGTAGCTAAAGTTGTGGTTTTACCACTGCCTGTTGGTCCTGTAACAAGGAACATGCCACGAGGCCGGCGGCATAGAGCTGCACATATTTTTGGCAGACCTATTTCCTCGAAGCTCATTATTTTAGAAGGGATTAAACGCAGAACCATCGAGATACTACCCTTCTGTTTGAATATAGCAACACGAAAACGCCCCTGGTCACCAAAAGCAAATCCAAAGTCTGTTCCACCCTCTTCCTGCAATTCCTGCTGGTTACGCTCAGGTGTAATACTTTTCATTAAAGCCGTTGTATCATCCGGCTCCAGTACCTTGGTCTCCAAAGACCTTAATGAACCATGAATTCTCATAACAGGAGGCCTGCCTACCGTTAAATGTATATCCGAACCGTCTTGTGTTACGCAGGCCTGAAGAAGCCTGTCCATATTAACTGTCGCCATTTAAAAATCCTCTAACAATATCTGCTCTGTTGTTTATACTGTTTTAGTCTCTGTCTGAGCTATTCTCGCCACTTCACTGGGGGTTGTTATACCCCTGAAAATCTTATTTTTACCGTCATCAATCAACATTCTCATTCCGCTTGCAACGGCAGCTTTACGAAGCTCCGTAGTCGGTGCCCTGGAAAAAGCTAACTCTCTAAGCTCATTATTCATTTCAACAAGTTCAAATATACCAATACGCCCCTTATACCCCGTTCCCTGACACTTACTGCATCCTTTTCCTTTGAATGTATGTTTTCCATCGAGGTCCGAAGGTTTTATTTTAAGAAGCTCGAGGAAATAAGGGTCGGGATTGCTATCTATAGTTTTACAGTTTTCACATATAACCCTGACTAATCGTTGAGCCATAATTGCCTGTATTGAGCTTGCTACCAAAAACGGTTTAACACCCATATCAATAAGACGTGTTACAGCACTAACCGCATCATTTGTATGGAGCGTACTAAATACCAGATGGCCGGTAAGTGCCGCCTGTATTGCGATATCGGCTACTTCTCCGTCTCGAATCTCACCGACAAGAATGATGTTAGGAGCCTGGCGCAGCATCGACCTTAGAATCTTGTCAAAGGAAAATCCGATGTCCTCTTTTACCTGGCATTGATTCATGCCGGTAAAGTTATATTCGACAGGGTCTTCAGCGGTAATGATTTTTTTGTCCGGTCTGTTCAGTTCCTGCAACGCGGCATAAAGGGTTGTAGTTTTTCCGCTACCGGTAGGTCCTGTTACCAAAAATATGCCGGTTGGCCTTTTGATAATCTTTTGAAAGCGGTCGTAATCATCAGCTTCAAATCCGAGAGACTTGATACCGATATTAACCGAGTCAGGGCGAAGAATACGCAAAACAATGCTCGGCCCGTGATAGCCGGGAAGACTTGAAACACGGAAATCAATGTCTTGTCCGCCGATTTCCTTTTTAATACGTCCGTCCTGCGGCATGCGTTTTTCAGCGATATCCATACCTGAAAGAATCTTAAAACGTGTTACCAGCTGGGCCTGCGTATTTTTGGGTATGTTGTCTTTTTCCAGACATACACCGTCAACACGGTAACGGATGCGCACTTTGTCAGCCATCGGTTCGATGTGAATATCGCTGGCCCTCATATAATATGCGTTGTCGATAATCAGGTTTGCCAGCCTGATTATTGGACCGTCATTGTCTCCCACATCTCCTCGCTGCTGAATCAACAAAGCTTCCGCTTGAAGCTCGTGTCCTGCTTCAGCAAGTTCTGCCGCTGTTGCGTCAATGCTGTGTTTGAGTTCGTCAGATTCCACTTGTGAGACCTGGTTGAATGAATCTTCTAAGAGCCGGCGTATCTTATCCGGATTTCCGAGGTGATAATCGATGTCCTTATTGAGCCTCAGCCGAAGATTATCCATCATCTCCAGATCCATCGGATTACTTATCGCTAACTTAAGTTTGCCGTTATCAACACCCAGAGGCACAATGTTGTACTGTTTCATCAGGTCCTGGCTCATTATCTTGTTGACATCCTGCGGCAGAGTAATGTTGTCAATATCGACATATTTCATGCCGTGCTGTTTGGCGAGCGCCTTAATAAGAGTCTCCTCGCCTATGAGTCTTTTATCTATCAGGATTTGGCCAAGGCGCTTACCGGTGGATTTGGACTCTTTGATAGCCTCCAGCAGCGGTTCCTTGGGAACCACGCCGGCCTTATATAGTATTTCACCCAAATGCCTGCGTTTTTTTGCCATTTCACGATGCCCTAAGTGTATTACCCCACTTATGCAAAATTATACCATAATTAACCATTTTAGTCAAATTAACAGTTTTAACCTAAGCAAATTTAACGCATAATTTGCCGCTAAATAACGCACAGTCTCCCTGTCCGGCGGAAAATTACACCTTTCAACATAATCTTTATCGTCCCATACGACACAAATATATACTAAACCGATGGATTTATCGGGCGTAGCTCCTGTCGGCCCCGCTATCCCGGTGGTGCTTATCGCACAATCGGTATCAAAATTTTTCAACGCGCCTTTTGCCATTGCTTCGGCTATTTCTTTACTTACTGCGCCGTATTTGTTTATTAGTTCCAGCGGCACATTTAACATTTCAATCTTGGACTCATTGTTGTATGCGATTATTCCCCCCTTAAAATAATCACTTGAGCCGGGAATATCCGTCAAAAGTTTGCCAATCAAGCCGCCCGTGCAGGACTCTGCTACAGCTATGGTTTTATGAAACTGTTTTAACTTTTTCGCAGTTGCTTGTGCAAGTGTTTCTTTTTCCTTCGAAAATACAACGTTGCCTAGTATTTCAGCGATGTTCTTCTGTTCTTCTTCGGCGTTTTCGTCTGCTTTTTCCCGGGTGTCCGCAACTGAGTTAATGCATAATGTTTTTACGCCTCCGCTTGCGGTTATGTTCACTAATGGATTTCGTCCTCGTTCCATCCTGCCAGACAGCAAATGGGCGATTTGAGATTCGCTCATACCGAAACAACTCAAATACCTCACCGATACCGGCTTGCGCCCTTCGAGCCTCTCCAAATCCGGTTTTATGCTCGCCTCGAACATGTCCTGCGCTTCACTTGGTACTCCGGGTACGGCGTAAATCAGTGTTTTTTCAAATTCGATTTTTATTCCCGGCGCTGTACCTATCCTGTTAGGCAAAGCCTGCGCACCTTCGGGAAGATAGGTCTGCTTTTCATTGGTTGGCGGCATTTTACCGCCTCGTAAATCAAAAAAGCCCTTGATTTTTTTGAGAATTTCTTCGTTAAGAACCAGCTTGCAATTGCAAAACTCACTGATTGCCTCTCTTGTAATATCATCATCAGTCGGCCCAAGTCCGCCGACAACGATAATTACATCAGCCTCATCTGACGCCGATTTTAACGCCTTGACAACCTCAAGAATATCATCAGATACCGTATAACCGGAAACTCTCGGTATCGATAACAGTTGTAATTGCTTACTAAGGTAGGCTGCGTTCGTATCGATAGTATCCCCGCTAAGAAGTTCGTTACCTATACTGATTATACTTGCCCGCAACAGCAGGCCTGCCTTTTCCATAGCTTCACAGATTAACACCGTTCCACACAGATTTCAATCAACCTTTTCGCTATAGATTGTTAGCCCGCATATTTCATAGGGGGATTAAAATCAGCGGCGGCAGGTGATTTTGGTTGAAAGTTGGTTCAGCAGGCTTTTTTGACACATTCG
>JAFGGH010000040.1 GCA_016930645.1 Sedimentisphaerales bacterium | reverse complement strand
TTTAACAAAACCTATATAGAATCGCCCTGTGTCTTTGCAAATCTCGGCATAATCGGACGGTACAAATAATCGGCAATCTATGCCGAAAGGTATACGAACAATGTTTACAGATTTAGGGGCAACCGGCAAAACATACTGGATCATAAATTTGCTTGTCACATAAACAGTATCAGCTTTGCAAAAGGCATATTTTAAGAAAATTTTCATAAATGACGGCATTCGAACCATCTCATTCCAGATAACATCCGTGCCCCATACGGAAATTGCTAAAGGATGTTTATTTGCGTAAGCGGCTATAACTCCATGAGTGATGGCATAGTGGGCATTAATTATATCCGGCGATTTTTTTTTTATAACTTTTCCGGCACAAAAGAAAAAGCGGATATATGAAAGCAATACCCAAAAAATTGAATTTGAGTTTACCGGGCCAATATGAATAGTATGCAAAGCAACACCTGGGATATCTGCTTTGCGAATACTTAAAATATGAACTTCATGACCATTTTGAACAAAAGCCTTTGCCCACCTTTGAGTGTGGACCGAAAGAGCATTCGCCAAAATACAAATTTTCATTTTTAAAATATCCTATTTTTTCAAAGGATTCTGCAAATCGAAAAGAAGATAACTAGACATACCAGCTTTCAGAAATCTGTCTTTGTTGTCCAACTCGCCGGATACACCGGGTATGTATTCATATTTATAAAGCTGCCCAAGTTGTCTGCTTAAATTGTTAAGGTATGCATCTACCTGCGGGTCACCGACGGATAATGGCATAAGATAAAACGGATATTTGCCGGTTTTGGCAGCTTCAGTAATTTGTTCAAGTTTTGCCGCCGGGACGATTTCACGATCAAGATACCACGCTATTTCAGGTCGATAGAACGCCCCCTTTGATTCGTGCTGATCGACCACGAACGGGTCGAAACTCAGCAGATATTTATCAGGCGGTATTCGCGAGTTAAGCATCTGGAACATCTTAATCTTCGCATCCGGCTGCCAGCGAATCGCATAATAATGATTAGTACCAACAACTGAAAAAACAACAAATACACCGATAATGAAAACAATTGCTGCGATGGCATATTTTTTATTTATTTTCGAAGCTAAATCCGCAAGAAGCATCGTACCTTGTGCCGCCGCAATCGCAACAAAAGCACAAAGAGGCAATTCCCATGTCTGATGTCTCCACAACGCACCTTTTAAAATAAATAATTGAAAAAATGGCAGAAGGAAGAACAGCAAAAAACAGGGGAATCGTCTCTTGCAAAAATCCGCCTGTGCCGGTTTGGGCTGGCTGAAAACAAGTAACTGACCGATTGTAAGATATAGAATGGCCGCAATAAGAATTGGGACGGTAAAATTAGTTGCCGCGAATTCCCACATTTTCGCAAACCAGCTGGCCCACACAAATTCCTGCATTTCGCCTTTAGCAGACCGCCAGCGATAAAGTTCCACTATCTTATCGATATTCCAACCATAAGCAGATGCCATTATGGCAAAATTAAAGAGTACACTGACCAGCGGTCCTCCCGCTAAAACGGCAAGAATTTTTATGTCCGGCATTTTCTTTTTAATCAGGCACAGGAACAGATAATCAAAACCGATTGCCATACCAAAGAAAAATCCCGTCCAGCCAAACTGCACCGCAAAAAACAGGGCTATCGCCAGGGTTATCATATAAAAACGCTTGCTTCTTTTGGACTCAATTCTTTCTGTTAATGCAAGATAACAATATATCGCCAAAAATCCGAAAAGATTTGGAAACCCTCCCGTGCCGAAATAGCCAATCAGGGGAAATAACACATAAAACAGTGCTGCCAACAGAGCAGTTTTATTATCCAGCAGTCCTTTAAATAATTTCAGTATTATCAGCAAGGTGCCAAGGGACATAAGAATATTCAACAGTTGATAACTGAACTCGCTCACGCCGAAGATTTTCATAAACAATGCAACTGACAAAACTGCAAGTTGCGGATGGTCTTTATATACCGTTGGATTTTGGGTCGGTGGATTGCCGACCGCCCATGTTGTCATACCTTTCGTATAACCCAGACCATATTTTACATGTGCACGGGCCGCCCATGCTCCGCTTGCGGCCGCCCAACTGTGAAGACCACCAAATGGTCTTGGCATATCCTTAGCCATCGTCAGGAGCAGAATAATCATTATCAAAGATGCTGCCAGCCAAAATTTGTTATTTTCTTTTTCTGGTATTACTGTGGTTTTTGCCATTTCTAAAGCCTTTAAATTATATGATTCTCACATGAAACTGCTCTATGGTATCTACGATATATTTTGTAACGTCTATTTTATCCTGCAGACAGCTTCCCAATGCCGTCTTTTTATCCTCAGGATTCTTCAATAATTCAACTACCCTATTCAATGCTTTCTTCGCATCTGTTATATGTTCAAGCAATCCATATTTCGCAAACTCCTGTATAGTACCAGCCGTCAGCGTATTTATATAAACAGCAGGCACCCCCAAAACCGCCGACTCAGACGCCATAGTCGCGCCCTCGGTCACGCACAAGGATGCAAAAGCCATTAGATGATGAATCTGGTGGACGGGGATTTTAAGCCTGTACTCATCAAGTTCTTTAGGCAGTTCGGCTTCAGATGTAATATAAACCTTCGCATATTTGCTTATTTCGGAGACAAATTTCACCTTGGCATTCTTTCCAAAACCGTGCTGGCCTACATCATGATGAGCCTGCCAACTTACGAACCGGATCAAACAATATTTTTCGTTCGGATCAATGCCGATGTCTTTCAAAATGCTTTTGTCAGGTGTAAACCTATTCGGATGAAGATATGCCAATTCGTGACAGCCTGCATAACGAATCTGTTTTTTGCCGAGATTTATTGAGTAGCAATCGGGCGTATAAACAGCCGTGGCAAAAGGAAAAGTCATCTTATGAGAAATTGCGGCATGCTCGGTATCGTCCCATACTACTACCGGCTTTCGACAGAGAAAACCGGCGTGAGCGGCAAAAACACCACCAATAGCAGTCAAAACATCAGGTTTGAATTTACGACAGAATTGCCAGAGTTTATAATCTCTTTTAATAAGTTCTGAAAACAATGACAGTTTGCCTTTGCCGATACTCGAAAGAACGGTATGTTCTATCCCATATAGATTCAGCAACTTTATTACTATTTCCTTTTCGCGCGCCGTTACCGCCACTTCATGACCACCAGATTTCCAGATTTTTATTGCGTTGCGAAAAAAATGAACATGAGCAGGATGTGTCGCTTCGACAAGTATCCTCATTTTAAATCCTTGTTGGATTCCATATCAAACCACATCGCAAAAAGCGTAAACTGTATTGCTGTAATAAAGCAGAACATTGCTGCAAGCGCATTTATCGGCGGAATATGCCCGTCGTTAAACCATTTATAAAACAATCTGACAAACAGCGCAACAGTCGCAATATCAAATAATAAACCGAACGTATAAAAGAAAATCAGCGGATGAAAATCCCTGATAATATATTTTTCCTTCATCCTGTACAAAAAGCACTTCAGCAAAAGCCACGAAAGTTTCGGCACAACCGCGTGAATTCTTATGCCACTGTCTTCGCCTATGTTATAAACCGGTTTTATCGGTACATCACGAACCTTTAGATTATAAATGTTAAGTTTTACCAGTAAATCGTTCGGCATGCCGTAACGCTTGTATATTTTGTCAATATCTATAAGTTCCAGCGACTTAAGATTTATCACTGTATAGCCTGTCTGTGAATCGGCAATGTGCCAGTACCCGCTGGCGATTTTTGTCAGCAACGAAAGGAAGGAATTGCCGAGATACCTGACTTTGGGGATTATGTTCCACGCATTTCCAGTAAACAGACGGTTGCCCTTGGCATAATCAACTTCGCCGTTTACAACCGGCTCAAGCAAGGCAGGCAAATCCTCAGGGTCCATCTGTGCATCGCCTGCCATTACAGCCGTCGCGAATATTTTGTTTTGTTTTGCCCACTTATAGCCGGTGGAAATTGCCGCCCCAACGCCCTGGTTCTTCTCATGGCAGATTAGAACTATTCTGCCATTGGATTCTTGAGCATATTGACTGACAACCTCCGCCGTTTTATCTTTGCTCTTGTCGTCAACAATGACAATTTTGTCAACGTAATCGGGCATTGTTTCAATTACCCTGCATATAAGCTTTTCTTCATTATAAGCGGGCACTACTACGCAAACCGTCTTGTCTTTATACATATCGTATCCTTCTATAAAGGAGTTTTATTTACTGAAAAACACCCTGATAATATCGTTATACGTAATCAGCACAAACAGCGCCCCTATGATTGCAAGGCCGACATACGTCAATCCTTCCTGCACTTTGACATGAACAGGTGAGCCCTTGACTTTTTCTATAATCAGCAACACGACAAGCCCGCCGTCGAGTATCGGCAGCGGCAGAAAATTCATCACCGCAAGACAGGCGCTTATTATTCCCATAAAGTGCAAATACTGAATATAATCCTTATCAGCTATTATTTTCGAGCTTGCCGCAATCATTCCCACCGGCCCCATAAGACTCTTCGGACTCACCTCGCCCACAATCAGGCCTTTGATTGTCATATATGTTTGCGCGATAAACTCAACTGTTTTTCTCATGCCCATTTTCAGCGCGTCTGTGGGTCCCGACGCCCTGTAAAGCTTCGTTAACGGCTTAAACGGTATATCGTCGTAGGACAAACCCCTCATAGCCAGCAAATCACCACTGCCCGGCACCGGCAAAAGAATCTCACCGTCACGAAGTATACTATGATAGGCAATTTTCACTTTTTCACCCCTGTATTTTTCCAATACCGCCGCAATATCGAAATAATTATTAACTTTCTCACCCCCGACAGATACTATCTCCGCACCTCTCGGCAAATCGCCGAACACCGGCGAATTTACCTCTGCCGCTACCGCCACCGTGCTGTTTACATCCAGTCCGACACCGATTCCAATAACTACCCTGCCATCAGGAGCTTTTCTGGGTGTCACTATCACATTAACAGTTTCATTACCCCGCAAAACTACCATGCTGAGTTCTTCGCCAAGACTGGCAATTGTTGCCTGACGCAATTCTTTGTAGGTAGGATTAGCTTTATCTGCGGCTTGAACGATAATATCTCCGATTTGCAATGTCTCGTTTACATCGGCTTTTTCAATGGTAATAATTTCCAGCCTCGGTATCAGCCCGCAAACATGGGCCGGCACAAAATCGCCGTCATCCTGATATTCTATATATCCTACATATTCAAGTTTATCTTCGAACACTACCGGCTCGGTCTGGCCGGGTCTTTGAAATGTCAGTTCAACGGCTGGTTTAAAAACGTTCTGCATCTTATTGATGTATTCCCAGAACTGTCCT
>JAFGGH010000039.1 GCA_016930645.1 Sedimentisphaerales bacterium | reverse complement strand
GTTAATTTTTTGATCATAATGCCCCACTCGGCAGCTGCCTACGTCCCAATAAAGAAATCGGGACTACGGCGAGCTAAAGGCCGAGGGGCTAAATAGTTATGAATGTTCGTTTTTACGTCAAAAATGACGTTATTAGTTCACTATATAGTGAACAAATATGAATTGTAACATATTATCAAATATTTGTCAAGTAAAATCTCTGAGTTCTTCCACAAATTTTCACTAATTAACTCTAAGTAATAATATAGCTACCGAAGAGTATAGACCCAACTGAAATGAACTATTACCACTCATAGTGTGTAGACGCATAGTGTTCAAAGCTCTATGATTTCATTCAGCCATGAACAAAAATAAAAGTTTTTATAAGAAAGTGCGCGTGGACTTCGGAAATCAAGTCCGACAAAAGAGACTAAGCTTAAATTTAACTCAAGAAGAACTTGCGTTTAAAGCGGGGCTGCATCGAAATTATGTTGGATCCGTTGAGCGGGGCGAGCGAAACATCTCTCTTGAAAATATAATATGCTTAGCAAAGGCTTTAGAATGTTCCCCCAAAGCACTTTTACCTTAGCACGACCTTGCATCCTTAAAATTAAAAGAGGAAAAATAAATGATTATCAATAATGAAAGCCTTGGTGTTACTGCTGAGAAAGTCATCTGTGATTTATGCGGCATAGAATCTTCCGAATTAATTGGGAGAAGCATTCCAGAATTAGAAGGAACAATTAAACCATATATTGAAGAAGCGCTTAAAAAACTCCCCTTAATCGTGAAGTATGTTGGCCAAGAACGTGGGGGTATAGGAGGACAATCGAAAAGCCCAATTGATTTTTACTTTGAAGATGGAAAGTCTTTATCTGTAAAGACCAATAAAACAGGCAAAAAGGTATGTCCATCAAGGTGTGGTCAACCAGGAAACGAAACGTTTGATAAATATTTTCGTCATTTATACGATAATCCCAACGACACAATAACTTACGATAAATTCAAGAAACTTGCCCTTGAAAAAACTCATTTGATGATCCCAATTTATTTAGAAAACACATTCGATTGTGACTACTTGCTTTGGCTGTATTACCAACCGAAAAGGGTAGAGTATAAAGTTATCAAAAAAGAAGATGTCTCCTTTTTCGAATGGAAAAAAGAAAAATTCACTTTTACTCAAACAATAGAATCTTGGAATGAGAGCTGTACGGTCAAATATAACGGAATAACATTAGGCGAGTATCAAGTTCATAAACATAGGAAAAATTTTAAGTTTCGGTTTAATTTTGATAAACTAGGCTCCTTCTTAGGAGTTTAATGTCAAAAAATATCGGAAATGATAGAATTACAAAAACATTGGTGTCATATTGCTTCCTTTTTAAAAACGAAAATATACTCGTGTTTAAATATATAAAACCCCCCAACAATTGCCCTATACCGCCATAATTCTTTCTGGTTACGTTTTGCGGATGTATCTTCAAAATTTTTAACGATGATACTTTTCAAGGTGAAACCTGTTTTCAGTACCTCTTGCATTGTTAGGAAACCCAAAGGTATCCATTCGCCTTTACTGTATTTATCACCGATCACCAATACAAAATATCTTCCTTTCTCAAGAAATTCTGTGGCCCTCTCGACGATATTTTTCATTTTACTAAGGAATTCATCAACAGTCTTTGCATTAGACAAATCATTTGGATTATCACTGAATTTTATAATGTCAAAATAAGGTGGGTGCATTATTAACAGTTGTACTGTTTTTATATTGTGTTGTTTAAGAATGCTTTTGTAATCAATTTTTGCACTATCGCCTTGATATGCTTTATTAAAAGTGTTATATTTATTAGGTTCAGAATTTATTAAAGAGTTTGCTGTTTCAACCACTTTACCTTGCAGTTCGATACCAATACCATTTCTTCCAAGTCTCTGCGTTTCGATTAAGGTTGTACCGCAACCAGCAAAAGTATCTAATACCCATTCGTCTCTTTTGGTATATCTCTGAATCATCTGGTAGGGTATTTGAGGAATAAAGTTTCCCCAATAACCTGCTGTATGAACACCTGAACTATCTCGTTTGTCTAAAATCCATAAGCTATCAGTTATAATTTCCGGGTATTCTTTCCAACGGTTTAAATTAATATCATTTACCCTGCTTGTTTTATGTTCACTTATGCCTTTGATTAGACGTTTCAAGTAGTATTTACATCGTTCTAAAGTTTGTGACTCAGCGATTTGTTTGAGGTCATCCATCAGGTATTTCTGATTTAACCTAACGGTGTCACCATTAGAACCTATATTCCATACGCCCATTTTATCAGCGCTAAATGCGGCTACTTGATCGCTTAATTCATATATTTTTTGGCGTAAGGTTTGGATTGAATTTTGCTTAGTGGCATCACTTAATATCTCAATTATTTTTTCTTTATTAAAAGTGCCCATCTTATTTGGTGCTTGGAAACTAGTTTCTGGGAAAAGTGGCTTTGAGATTGTTCTTGTATTATTTGGGTTCATTATTTTTTTATTACGGCTGATTAAGCCACAAAATAAATATTATTTTAGTTATTCCTACTCACCAGTGCTGTTACTAAAAGCCCAAGGTAATAAGGATTCTAAGACAAAATTGAGTGCAAAGCAACGAAAAAACACCAATTGTTGAAAGGAGAATTTATTCCCAAAGCAGGCATCAGCGATTAGGAATTTTAGTGTTAATCTGTGTGAATCCGTGTCAAAAATTAAAAATTTTACGAAGCACCATCAAAAGCGTATTCGGTTCGAAGTAGTTTTTGGTCAATCTAAGATAAATAGTCGTAGGCTCTACTATATCTACTTTGCCTTTGGTATTCTTAAACAGCTCTTTGGTGTCAATATCCGCATCTTTGTCGAAACTAAATATAAGATTATTACCGCTTGCGACAATACTTTTTATACCCTTTTTAGATGCCGCTACACGAATAGCTGCGATATCGAGAAGCACTCGTACTTCTTCCGGCACCGGGCCATAAACATCATCCAGCTCAGCGGCAAGGTCGCCCAATTCGTTCTGGTTCCTGGCTACCGCTATTTTGCGATAGACCTCCATCCTGCTGCGGTCAGCGGGGATATAGTTTTTAGGTATGTAAGTGGAAAAGCCCAATTCGACCGTTGTCGCCGGTATCTCTTCAACGGTTTGGCCTTTTAGTTTTTTGACGGCCTGGGCAAGCAACACGCAATACATCTGGTATCCGACCATCTGGATATGGCCGGACTGCTGGGGGCCGAGGATATTGCCTGCGCCGCGGATTTCCAAATCGCGAAGGGCAATTCTGAATCCGGCGCCGAGATGGGAATATTCCTCTATTGCCTTTAGCCTTCGCGCGGCGAGAGGTGTAATAGAGCGCCCCGCCCAGCGCTGGGCGGGGGGCAAAAGCATATATGCGTAAGCACGGTGCTTGTATCTGCCGACACGTCCGCGAAGCTGGTGTAATTCAGCTAAGCCGAACCGGTCGGCGTCATCGATGAAAATCGTATTTGCGTTCGGGATATCCAGGCCGGATTCGATTATCGTAGTGCAGACCAGGACATCGGTTTTACCGAGAACGAAATTTATCATAGCTGTTTCGAGCTGGCGTTTGCTCATCTGTCCGTGCGCGATATCGAATTTGATATTCTCATCGTTGAACAATTTGCGCAGCTCCCAGCAGCGTTTTTCTATTGTCTTGACCCGGTTATGCAAAAAGAACACCTGTCCCTGGCGGTTCATCTCCCGATATACGGCGTCTTTTACAAGCTGGGGGCGATACCTTTCGACCTTAGTTACGACCGCCCGCCTGTCTAAGGGCGGCGTGCCGAGTGAGCTGATATCGCGCAGGCCGAGCAGCGACATATGCAGCGTCCTCGGTATGGGAGTCGCGGTCATTGTGAGAATGTCAACGTCGACCCTGAGCTTTTTGAGCTTTTCCTTATGCTCAACGCCAAACCGCTGCTCCTCGTCGATGACCAATAAACCCAGGTCCTTAAAGCCGACATCTTTACTCAGCAGGCGATGAGTGCCGATGAGAATATCGACTTTGCCTTTTCTGGCTCGGCTGATAATATCACGTGCTTCTTTAGCAGTGCGAAATCGATTCAAAACTTCAATCGAAATCGGAAAATCGGCGAACCGCTCGGTAAATGTCCTGCCGTGCTGGACACACAAAACCGTTGTCGGCACCAGTACCGCTACCTGCTTGCCGTTCTCGACCGCTTTGAACGCCGCCCGCATCGCAAGCTCGGTCTTGCCGTAACCGACATCGCCGCACAATAATCTGTCCATCGCGACCGATTGGAGCATATCACCTTTAATCTGCTCGACCGCTGTTGTCTGGTCGGCGGTTTCCTGATATGGGAATGATTCCTCGAACTCATTTTGCCAGTTGGAGTCGGACGCAAACTTTATCCCGCCTGCCGCTTGGCGTTTAGCTTGTAACTCCAACAGCTCCGCAGCTAAATCGTGAACTGATTCTTCCACCTTTTTCTTTTGTTTGAGCCACTTTTTCGAGCCGACCTTGCTTAACACCGGTCTGCGCGGGCTGGTGCCGATATATTTCTGTACGAGGTGAATATTGTCCACCGAGACCTGAACCTTGACCTTGTCGGCATACTCCAGCGTTAAAAATTCACCGGCGCCTGTTTTATCTTCTATCGTGGTAACGCCGAGGAATTTGCCGACTCCATAGGAGGCGTGCACCACATAATCACCGGCCTGTAAATCCTCCAGCGTATCGACCGGGGCGCTCGGGCGGATTGGCCGGTATCTTCTGCGAATCGCGAACTGCCCGAACAATTCGTGATGGCTGATGACAATCGTATCCCGATTGTATCGGGACTCGATTACAAAGCCTTGATTGATAAACCCCTTAACAAGATTTAGATTTTTCGGCAGGGATTTATCGCTTTGCTCTATGATTTCGGTAACACGGTCAATTTCCGCGGCGGCTTCGCAATACAGATATACTTTCTTACCGCCTCGTGCCTGCCGGACTAATTGTTCGAGCGCCTCTTTATGGCCCGACCCCCGATACATCGGGGTTGTCGTACTCGGCTGGAACTGCTGAATGCTTTTGACGTTGATTCTCAACCAGTCACCGCTATCAGTACCGGCGAATCTGCTTATGTGAAGCTGACCGAAGTTTTGGAACGATTTATAAACCTGTTCCCAGTTGAATAACTTTTCAGGCAAAGACAATCTTTCAAGGTAAACTGTCGCGACCTCCTGAACATCGTTTACCTCTTCGATTACGATTAGCGTATTTTCAGGCAGGACATTTATAAAAAGCTCATCCGCCTGTCCGCCTGCTACTGATGAGATTATCTTTATGTTTTTTATGTCACCGCCCGACCTTTGTGTATCCAGGTCGATGCCGCGGATACTTTCTATCTCATCACCAAAAAACTCTATACGCAGCGGAGAAGTCGTTTGAGTCTGCTCGGTCATTTCAACCAGAACCGGATAGATATCGACAATGCCGCCACGGCGGGCGAACTGGCCTGGCATATCGACTTTATCGACGCGCTCGAATTGCCCTTCAACGAGCCACTCGATTAGTTTTTCCTGCGGCAAATTGAAGCCGGTTTTCAATTCGAGCGAATTTTCGCGTAGCGAATCCGGAGACGGTACCGGCTGCAATAAGGCCTGAATCGAAGCGGGAATAATTAAATTGCTGTCTTTTCCGGTCGCGAGAGATGAGAGACAGGTAACGAGCTTAGCCCTTTCTGCACGGATTTCATCGGTGGCATCGGCAATATCTTCGGCGCCTTCCCAGGCTGGTAATTGCTGCACATTTTCAGCGCCGAATGCGAGCAGGTCATCGGCAGCATTGTCGGCGTCATCGATATGCGGGCGGATATATAGAATCGGCTTTTTGATTTGCTGCGATATGTGCCTGACTAATAAAGGCGCAAAGGACCCCCATGTCCCTTCGACCAAAACCCGCCCCCCTTGTTTTGCGGCTTCGAGCCGAGCAACTACCCTGTCAACTAATTTGTCCCGCCCCAATTCCACTGGTTATTATTCTAACTAAAAACATCCGTTCCGACAATCCATCAGTTTACCTTCAGAAAATATAGAATTCGCTTGTCACTTATAAAATTTTATATATTATAGATATCCAGCTTTGACAAAAACTCAATTTAATCATTTGTTCCATATTTAAGGAATTTATATATGAGCACTTCAAGCGACCTTCCACTTCGTTCACTTCTGGTTTTTCTATTAGCTATGGCCGTGTTGAGCCTGGAAGTTGCCCTGACTCGAGTCTTTTCATTCATTATGTACCACCATTTTACTTACCTGGTAATCAGCATAGCTATGCTCGGTTTTGGTGCTGCCGGTGCTTATTTAGCAACCAGAAAGCAAAAGCCGGGTTCATCAAACGGCCATGAATTCCTCAACAAAATGGCAGGACTGTTTGCACTATCAACCATTGCTACAATAATTTTCATACCGAGAATCCATTTCTACCCTCTCGATATATTAATCAACAAAGACTACAGCAATATGCTGTCGCTGTTTATCATAATAATACTGACTGCTTCTCCGTTCTTTTTCGCCGGTGTTTGCATCGCTTATATTATTAGCACCGCCGCCCGGAACATTAACCGTGTATATTTCGCAGACCTTACTGGCGCAGCGGCTGGCTGCCTGCTTGTGCTTATTCTTATAAACTATACCGGTGCTATAGCAGCCTGTTTCGTTTCCGCTGCCATAGCTTTGCTGGTCGTTCTTATTACTTCTGCACGTAGAAGAGGTCTTTATTTTGCCGCGCTGATTTTAGTCGCAGCCTCTGCCTTCGGAATTTACAAAAAGAACCCGCTGCCATTATATGTACCAAGGTATAAACAAATGTTCGGCAAGGAACATCTTGTCGAATCCATTAAGTGGCATGTCACTACTCGACTGGATGTAACACGTCCTGTCGATGTCTATTATTCTTTTGGAGGAGCCTTGTCACGCAAATACGATGGTCCGCCGCAAAAAGCTATAGTTATTTATCAGGATGCCACCGCCCTGACAGGAATACTCCAGCCAACGCCTACACCGGCTGAAACTCCATCACTCGCTTATTACCTGCAAGGCGCTCCCTATCAAATCAAACCCAAAGCCGATTCTCTTGTTATCGGCTGTGGAGGTGGGCCGGACATTATGATTGCCCTGTACAATAAAGCCAATAAAGTTGTAGGTGTAGATATTAATCCCAAAATGATAGAGCTTCTCCATGAAAACACTGAATTTACAAATGGAGTTTTTAAACGAGATGATGTTGAGTTGGTCGCTTTAGAAGGCAGGCATTTTCTCAGCAGAGACAACCGGAAATTCGATGTCATTCAGTTGAGCGGCGTAGATACTTCAGCAGCCCTTGCATCAGGGGCTTATGCGCTTAGTGAGAATTTCATCTACACCATCGAAGCATTTGACCAGTACCTTGAACACCTAAAACCTGACGGAATCGTCAATTTCTCCCGCCCGCCAGGCTGGCAAACAATGAAAATCATTAACATGTGGCTTGAAACTCTCGAGCAAAAGGGTGTGCCCGAACCGCATAAGCATATTATGGTTCTTAATGGTAACGGGCAACACAAAATTAAGGTTGGTGATAGCTGGATTGTAGAAGAAGGCCCCTGGTCACAGACGCTTGTAAAGAAGTCGCCATTTACTAAAAAAGAAACCGAAACTCTTGCCAACTGGACCGAACAGCTCGGCTTTGAAGTAGTCTACGACCCATATAAAATGCAGGAGAACGAAAATACACAGCTAATCCTCGCAAAGCAACCGCAGCGCCAACAGTTTATTGACCAATATGGTCGCAACATTAAAGCCTGCACAGATGACAGCCCGTTTTATTTCCAGTTTTATCGCTGGGAAAATATTATCCCAACAAACTGGTTCGGCAAAAATAGTGTCCGCCCGCCAACAGCTTTAATTATTTTGCTCGGAAGCCTTGCCATTGTGACAGTTCTAAGCGGTATCTTTATTATTTATCCCCTGCACCGTAACAGCCCGGCTGCCAAATCCGGCGGCCGTGCCGGTATTTTCGTTTATTTTGCCGCACTTGGACTGGGTTTTATCGTAGTCGAAATAGCTCTGCTACAGAAACTCACCGTTTTTCTCGGCGGGCCTGCATATTCAATGTCGATAACTTTGTTCACCATATTACTAACGTCGGGAATAGGCAGCTTTCTTTCCCGAAACTGGTCATCGAGACCATTTCGACTGCTCGCAATAGTAATCCCACTGATAGCCGTCGGTATCATTGGCGAAATATATTTATTGGATTATGCGATACCCCGGCTGATGTATCTGTCTCATACCCTCCGTGCAGTGGCGGCTGTAGTAATCGTTGCACCTGTCGGACTTTTAATGGGAATGCCTTTTCCTACCGGGCTGCGATATGTCAATAGCTTCAGGCCGGAATTAAATCCCTGGGCATGGGGAATCAACGCTTGTGCAACCGTAATGGGGTCAATAATCTGCGTTATGATAAGCTCTTTGGCCGGCTTCAATCTCGTGTTGCTACTGGGTGCCGCTGTTTATTTGATAGGATTACTTGTTTTTGTGGTATCACAATCAAAATCTGTCACGACCTTATAATCGAAAATATAACTCTACCGCAAAGAAATAGTCGAGCGACTATCCGGCTAACTGTTTTGTCAGCCTCTAAGTTCACCGTTTCTATTCTAACGAAAAAAGCCGGTATAAACAATAAAGCAATCATAGAAATACATCTGCATATTGTAAAAATCGAAGATAAGGATTATAACTGCGTAGTTAATTCGACAAGGACAGCGTTTGTGAACACAGAGCTATTCAAAAATAAAAAGGTTCTGATAATGGGCCTGGGACGGTTCGGCGGCGGTGTCGATTCGGCAAGCTTTGCCGCAAGCAAAGGCGCAAAAGTAGTCGTTACTGATTTAGCAACTGAAAACAAACTGGCTGAATCCATCGAACAGCTTAGCAGCTATCATAATATCGAATTTCATCTCGGAGAGCACAACGAAGAGGATTTCAAGACCGCTGATATTGTTATCACCAATCCCGCTGTGCCGCTCAATAATAAATTTCTCGATACGGCAAGAAACAACGGCGTTAAAGTAACTTCCCAGGTCGGTCTGTTCTTCGAGTATTGTCCTGCTGTTATTGTCGGGATAACAGGCTCGAACGGCAAAAGCACAACAACGGCATTGACCGCACATTTATTAAAAAATTCCGGCATATCAAACAAAAGAAAAGTCTGGTTAAGCGGTAATATCGGTAATGAACCTTTGCTTATGCTTCTTGATGAAATCATAAAAGACGATATTGTTGTTCTTGAGCTTTCCAGCTTTCAGATTGAGCAATTAGCATCTGAAAACAAGGCGCCTCAGATTGCTCTTATTACAAACCTTTTACCTAATCATCTCGACCGATACGGTACGTTCGGGAATTATTGCCAAGCAAAAGAGAATATCTTTATTAACCAGAAACTCGATGAGAACAATCCGGCGGTCTCAATATTTAACCTGGAAGATAAATTAACAGCTCAGTGGTTTGAAAAATTCAAAAATGACAAAGGCAGACGATGTCTGACCTGTCGAGCCGATGATGTGCCGGACAGTATTAAGGAAAATTTTACGCTCGCAGGCCGATTTAATTTGTCCAATCTCGCAGCGGCAACGGCTATTGCAAAATTGTTCGGCGTAAAAGATACCGACATAAAAAAGAGTATCGGCAATTTCAAGGCTCTGCCGCACCGGCTGGAGCTGGTCACAGAAAATAACGGAATTAAATGGTTCAACGATTCCAAGGCCACTACACCAGAAAGTACAATTGCCGCAATTGAAGCCTTCGATGAGCCGGTTATCTTAATCGCAGGCGGATACGATAAAAAGCTGCCCTTCGATGAGCTTGGCCGGGTAATCGCTAAAAAAGTCAAAGCTGCTTTTCTCATCGGCCAGACAGCGGAAAATATAAAAAAGACTATTACTAAATCAGACGTCACTATCTGCGGCAGTCTCGAAGAGGCCGTTAATTCCGCCAATAGAATTGCGACTGGCGGCGATGTTGTTTTATTAAGCCCGGCCTGCGCGAGTTTCGATATGTTCGAGAACTATCAGCAGCGCGGCGAGATGTTCAAACAGCTCGTCCATAATACCGCTGTCAACCTTGTGAATAAAATCTGAAATCAGAAATGAGAACCGTTATTCGTTAATCG
Organism: Sedimentisphaerales bacterium; assembly: GCA_016930645.1. GTDB lineage: Bacteria > Planctomycetota > Phycisphaerae > Sedimentisphaerales > Anaerobacaceae > JAFGGH01. The sequence continues at coordinate 20,686 of JAFGGH010000039.1, read as the reverse complement.
GTTTCGCGGCTCGTAACGGCAGACGTAAAACGTTTTACGAAACGAGCTTCGCAAACGAAAATGCTCTACGATAGTAAAAATGATTTAGTGCTTAGGATTTATCCCCCTGTTCTATTGTTCGTGAAGAATTTAATAATTCGCTCAGATAATATTTAGCCCAGATGTGGTTGACATCCAGCTCGACGGCCTTTGAGAATGCATCTTTAGCCTTTGCTTTTTCACCTTTTCCGAGATGTCCCAGGCCGATGTTATAATACGCCCGCCCCTGGCGGACATGAGGAGGGTCGCCCTCGCCGAACTTGGCAAAGAAATCCACATCGGAAGTTCTGTCGAGTCTCCTTTGGCCTTGTGAAATGAGCCTGTCAAATATCTCGACAGCTTTTTGTTCATGCCCCAACTGTTGCAAGGCCAAGGCCTGATAGAAAGTAAAGCTGCGGTCTCTGCCTCTGTCCTCTTCTTCTTCCAAAATATCCTGAGTTGCTTTTTCAAAGTATTCCTTCGCAGATTCTTTTTTGTCTATCTCGAGCCGGCAAATGCCGGTGAAATAGTAGATTTGAGGATTGCGGGCATACTGCGGATTCCTGCCGACCTGATGATTGTCGGGATATTGGTCGGCGGCGAGGAAATCCTCCAAGGCCGAGGCGTATTGTTTGTCGTTAAATTTATTCAGGCCTCTGAGCAGAAGCGCATCGACATAAATATCGTGAAGTCTGCGGTTGCCTTCCTGTGACGGGAAGTGATTTTCCGCGAGAAATTTAAGGGCCTTGTCATAATTGCCGGCTTGTACTAATACCAAGATTTCCCGCACAAGGGCCAGCTTGTGCTTCATTACAACCTGATGATTATTTTCGAGTAAGCTCAGACGCTTATCTATCCCCGATGTATCGGGGTTTTGTTCGTGAAGCTCATCAAGCTCGAAGTAATATCTCGGGTCCTGCCTATTATGCCTGACAGCCTGCTCATAGCTTGCAATTGCCTTTGGGATGTCTCTTTTCGAGCGGTGATAAGCCCAGCCGAGATTACGGTGGGCGATTGCCAGTGACGGCTCGATTTGGACAGCTTTTTCCCAGGTGCGTATGGCATTGTCCGGCTGGCGGTCATAAAGAAGATTGCCTTTGTAATAGTACGCTCGCGCATCATCCGGATTTGCTTCAATCGCATAGTCAAGTACATCCAGCGTCTCTAAGCGGAACGGGAAACAATAGTCAGTGGGACATTTGGCGGCGCCGGCAAGATACTTGTGAGATGTTTGGTTATCATTTTTCTTATGGAATAAATACGCGAGGTAATAATGGATGGTCGGATAGCGGCTGATATTTGAATCTGATTTTTCTGTCGCGCGCATCAGGACATCAACAGCATCATCATACAACCCGCAGTTCATATAGTCGGCAGCCAGCTCGATATAGGATTCGGCATAGTCGTGCATTATTTTATCCAGCTCTTTTATCTCTTTGACAGCTCCGTGCCTGCCCGAAAGAGTCGTTAAAACAGCTATTCGTTCATTCCTGGCAAGGTGGTCGAGCGGGTCGATTTCCAAAGCCTTATTAGATATATCAAGAGCCGATTTTGGTTTTCCGAGTTTTCGCAGGACAGCACTTTTAATGCCGAGTGCTTTAGTGTTGATTGAGTTAGTATTCAGTGAATTATCCAGCAGCCTCAGAGCTTCATCAAAATTTCCTTTAAGGCACGCAATTTCCATAAGATGATAATAAGCGGCTGAGCGGAACGTATAATCCCACACCGCCCGGTAGAGATTATCGTAAGCCTCATCGAGACGGCCTTGCCTTTTTAAGACCAAGCCTAACTGGTAATAAGCCTCGCAATCCCGCGGTCTTGTATAATCTTTGGAGATTCTCTCTATAGCCGTATTAAATCTTTTTTCTGCTTCGGTGTATAATCCTTTTTGAGCAGCTTTTATTCCGAGCTGTATGTTACATCGCGAATCTTTAGGGTCGCGTCTGACGGCCTCGTTGAAATAATCGTCGGCATTTAGCCGTGTGTTGTGAAACTGCTTAATTCTCAGACCTGTCAGGTACAACTGCTCGATGGTTTTGATTTCGTTGGGTTCGGGAGGGCGTTTGACAACTTCGGGCAATTCATCGGGGACATCCAGCTTGACAGGTTTATAAGTGATTAGGGTTTGACCTGCCTTTGTCTGGAGAGAGCTTTGTAAATCAGTCTCTTCTATACCTTCCGGCAAAGGGATTGATTTGCTAAAAGGCTCACCGGGAGCAATCGAAATTTTTTCATCGATTAAGGATTTTCCTTTCGCCGTCAATAAGACCCTGGCGCGCTCGTATTTTTCGGTGGTGTTGAATGCCAAGATGATTTTGTCATCTTTTACTTCAAGATTGACGGCCGCTGAAAGGTTAGCGGATTTTGCCCCGCCGATTTGACGCAGCGGATACCAGTACTGCTTTGCCTGCTTGACTTCATACGGGTCGAGCCAGCTATAGTCCGGCTGATTATCCGAATACGCACCGACCATAAGCTCGGCATAAGGCCCGTCGGAATCGGTGAGCACTTTCGTGTCCCACACGCTGCCTCGCTCACTCGGCCCCCACTCCCAAAGCTTTGCGCCGGCGACGATATGATGATTGGCTACGTGGACAGTGCCTGCGTCTTTGCTGTGGTCGTATCCAGCAAGGAAACCTTCTTTTATTTCGTGGGCAAAGATAGAATTTGGCCTGGGGTGGTTCTTCCACCATGATAAGTCGACTCCGGCATAGTTCACATCATGGTACTCTGTACGGCCGATGGGCCAGTGCACAAAATCATTCTTGGCGTGATAGACACCGTATTTCGTGCTCGGCGGAAAGAATATCTGGTAATCGTCATTAGCATGGGTAGCGACATTGGCCCAGTACAAAAACGAATTGACGTTTTCTGTCCGGTTAAACATTCTGATGTCCGCTTCGATGTAGGATTTCCCCGTGCGCAGGGTTATTCCGATGCTCCATTTCATACGTTGGCGAGGCTCGATTTCGCCTATCCAGATGGTGCCGCTGCCGTCCGGATTCTTAGTCAGCTTATAATCGACCGGCATAAAGGTGGATGCCCTGTGATGATGAAAAACGCACCACTCGATTCCGCCTGATATCCAGGCCCCGAGCATACCGATGTGGGCGGGCTTGATGACATGCTGGCGATAGAACATTTCGTAGCGGTTGGTTTTGTCGGTGGCATAAAACAGCCTGCCACCCATTTCCGGCAGCACGCAGAGTTTTATGTATTCGTTTTCGAGATAAAGGGCTTTATATGATTTGTCTTCTTTGATGTTCGTGAAATTGTCCTGTACCGGATAGGGATATATAATTCGATGGGCGCCCTGGTAGGACAAAGGCCTTTCGAACATTGGATTTACATCCGCCGGATTCATTTTATAGGTGGGCAGCACTAAAGGTTCTTCCCATATCCTTACCGCTTCGTCGCCCAAGGAGCAAAAACAATAAATACTTACAATCAGGATGACAATCACGTACCTGGATTTCATAATCAGCCCCTTTTTAAGCTAAATGGAAGTAACACGAGCATCTTGCTCGTGTTACCACGGCCAGGATAGCCATGGTACATTCTTGCTGAAATAAGCTATATTGATTTGGTTAACTCTTCAAGAAAATTATTCCCCGCCCAGCGCTGGGCGGGGTGCCTCGATTTGAAAATAAAAAAAGTTATAGGAACATAAGCCTTGGCATAAAAAAAATTAGCGAGTTTTTTTCTTATTGTTGCCGGATTTTCTCGGCGTAAAGTGAATTTCCAATAATAAAGCCTCAGACGGCATTGTTTTAGCGGTTAAGCCGCCCATGTTAAATGTCGATTCCGATTTTGTTATCGACATTTTCAGGAGGTATAGAATGAACGATTACGCAGAACGAAGAAGGGAAAAACGGCTTCGCTATCACTGGCCTGTCTGGTTCGCAGAGGACTTCAATGAAGAGCTGACACAGGGCCAGATGGTAGATGTATCCAGCGAAGGCGCCGCGTTTACGTGTTACAGCGACCGCGGTAATTTATATACGGGCCAACCCGTAACGGCAAGATTCAGCGTCCCGAAATTCGAGACCGACGAGTCTTTCGGGATGTCGAGCTTCACCCGTCATGGTCATGTCTGCCGCGTTGAAAACGTTAACGACTTTATTCGCAAAATCGCGATTCAGTTCGCCGAGCCTCTGCCATTTAAGCCGGGCGAGCAGACTGAAGATGAAGTGGACACCCGCGAAAGACTAAAAGCCGTAACGATATAATAGGCTAATCCGCAAGCAAAGATACTTTCCGCTCCGCCCATCGCTGGGCGGGGCTTTTTTCTATTTATCTATCCTAAAAAACACCTCCAATTCCATTTTACATTTGACACCTTGGTTTAAAATCAACATAATCGTATTTGCATATAAGCATAGACATATATGCAGTATAGGCATATAAGATTGTGACTGGAGTCTGCAATGAAAGGGAGCCAAGTCCTTTTCCCTGAGCTTGGAAGCGTTGAAATTGACGCTCGAAAGCGTAATATCTTAAGGTCTCCCAAGAAAGGGGGCTGCTGCAGCGTTGACTCTATTCCTTATCTGGAAGAACTCGGGATAGAAATCATTGAAAACGGCCAGCCAATACAATTCACATCTAATATAAACTCACATATTCACAGGTGGGCTCCTTATGTTCAGGGTTTTTCCGCTTCCTTTGTGCAGGGTATATTTGACCGATATAAGGATGACTATGAAAATCCCGTTGTTTTGGATCCGTTTGCCGGATGCGGTACTGTTCTTGTTCAGGCAAAGTTAAACGGTTTCAAATCTGTTGGGACAGAACTGAATCCATTGCTCCAATTTATTGCTAATACCAAGCTTAACTGTTGGGATGTTTCGCCGAGTTATCTTTTAAAGACTTATAATTCTCTTCGAAAAGACCACATTCTCTCAGCACCTGAATTCTTAAAATCAACATCCCAGTTTAATGAACTAGTTCTTCGTAATTTAGAGCGATTAGCAGGTAGTATCGAAGCCGTTCAGGTAAAAAGTACCCAAAAACAAAAAGTAAAAGACCTTTTAAGGCTTGCTTTTTCAGCTATTCTTGTGGATTGCAGTAACTTAAAAAGAAGTCCTTGTTTGGGTTACGTTAAAAATAAGTATGTTGACGATTCGGCTCCATCGGCTTTATTCGGGCAGAAAGTGAGAGAAATATCCGATGATCTGCTTCTCATGCAGTCTGAATATGGAGAAATTATAGAAACGCCAAGCGAAGTTCGGCTGGCAAATGCAATGGATTATACCCACCGTGACAAATTCGACTTGATGATTACTTCACCACCTTATATGAACGGTTTGGATTATGTAATGAATTATAAAATTGAAATGGGATGGCTGGGCTTTGCTGATACACAAAAAGAATTAAAAAAAGTAAAAGATGAGATGGTAGTATGTGATAATGTCTCCAAAGGACTTATAAGAAAATTTTCCAAATCCTCCTCTTATACAAATGACTGGCTGGAAGCTATTAAAGAACGTATCAGAAAAAGAATCATTAAAAGAGGTGCTTACAGACGGGAAGATATGCCATATATTGTTCATAAATACTTCGATGATCTTTATAAGGTTATGAAAAATATACTACCTTCTCTGAAAAGAGGAGGCAGATTTATTATGGTAATCGGTGACAGCCTGATTGCAGATGTCTATATACCTACCGATTTGCTGCTTGCAAGGATTGGAAAGGATTTAGGTCTGGAAATAGAAAGCATCGAAAAGGCAAGAGAAAGACGCTCCGGACAAATCAGAAGTTATAAGCTGAGGGAATCAATAATCATTTTGCGAAAAAGGTAATTGAATGGCTGACATCGAATTTGGATACCAGGAAGAACCAAAAAACGGTAACGGAATAGTAAGAGCTCGAACGACCCATCAAATACGTTCCTGGGAAATTCCTCGTACCACAAAAGCCCTGGAAATACTGCGCGATGAAATGGGCAGAACGGATTTCCCAGGCATTTATCTGCTTTTTGATAAAAACAAGGTTTACATAGGTGAGGCTAAAGATATTTATACCCGGCTTAAAACTCATAATACAAACCCGGAAACAAAAATAAAAAACTGGGACAAGGCTATAGTGATAAGTGATGGCCGTTCGGCAACACAATCTGATTTCAACGACAATGTTGTTCGATATGAGCTTGAGTCTTATCTAATAAGGCTTCTCAAGGCCAATAAGTTCATGGTTTTATCACAAGGGCAAAAGGTCAGTCTTAATCCAATTCAAAAACACATTGCAAACTCACTAATGCAGGAATTAAATCATTTTCTGCTTAAGAAAAATGTTATAAATAAAATTCTCGAAGATGGCGGGCAGGAAGAGATTTTTCCCGACGAGCTAAAAAGATTGTTGAGCAGTAAAGGTAAAACAGTTCAAAGCTGGTCGGCGTATGAGGCAACAGTAGATGGCGAAAAAACTTACATTAGACCGGGAAGCCCAAAAACAAAAGGCTGGCAAATCACTTTTCGCGACCGCTTTTTGAGTTCTTTAGAGAAAGGCAAAGGATACTTGTTAGTCTCAAGAGATGGTGTTTTGTTGATTCCTTTAAAAGAAATACAGAAAGCTATAAAAGAACCGGACGCTTATAAACAAAACACTATCGATGTCTATATATCATTCGGCGAAGATAAAACCGAATTGAAATATAAGAGTAATAAGATTAACGTAACCGCGTTCAAGCTTCGAAAGTAAGCAAGAAGAATATTTTATTTAACCTGTTATCTCAACCTGGCATTTGGGTATTGCGGCCAGAAAATTCCGGCCGTATTTTTTATTCACGAGCCTGCTGTCCAAAACGACAATAATTCCTGTATCAGTCTTGTTTCTAATCAGTCTTCCAAAGCCCTGCTTGAATTTTATTACAGCCGACGGCAACTGGTATTCGTAAAATGGATTGCCGCCCTTTTGCCTGATTTGTTCCAGCCTTGCCGCTATTAACGGGTGATTCGGCACGGCAAAAGGTAGTTTCACAATTATTACATTACTCAACGCCTGGCCGGGCACATCAACGCCCTGCCAGAAACTGTCTGTTCCGAATAAAACGTTCTTTTCGGATGACCTGAATTTTTTCAGCAGGGTATTCCTGTCAAGCTTGTCGGCTTGTATAAGCAGGTTTATATCATTTTGAATAAACCATTTTGCGGTCAGCTCTGCGACTTTATTGAGCATTTGATAGCTGGTAAAAAGCACAAAAGCCCTGCCATGTGTCTGGGCGACATACTTTTTTATCTTCTGAGCCGCAGCCTCCGGAAAATCGAAGCTGTTTGGGTCGGGCAGGTCTTTTTCAATATATAAAGTTACCTGCCTTTCGTAATCGAACGGCGAGCCGAGCCGGAGCGATTTGAAATTCTCCAGACCGATTCTACCTGCAAAAAATTCAAAGCCGGACTTGCCCGCCGCGGCGGATTTGTCATCCCCGCCGTCACTGCTTAAAGTAGCACTGGTTAAAACAACAGAGCCATATACATCAAAAAGAGTTCTCTTAACATCTGTACCGACATTCAGCGGCGCGCTCTTCAGCCTTACGGTTTTTCTTCCTGCCCCGCCGGCCTCTATCCAGTAAACCTGCTCAGGCTTGTTTTGTGATATGAAATCCTCCAAATCGATGACCAGCTCAGCGGCAAGATTAGAGAATCTTGTAATCTCATACTTATCATCGGTATCGTTCGTTTCTTTTGCCAGAGCCGTTAGATGCTTTCTTAAAACTTTAATCGGCCCGGAAAGATTATTCTCGGTAAAGTTCTTGTAGCATCTGCCTTCGGTCTGGTCGAGATTCTGTTCATAAAACTGCTGAACATTTTTGAAGAACTTTTTTGCGGCTTTTGACGCTGATTCGACTGCGTCGACGATTTTTTCAACATTTTTTCTGTAGGTAAGAAACCCGCGTTTTGTACGGTGATTATAAAGCCGGTTGAGCAGGTAATTTACCCGGTGATTGCTGATATCGATGCCGAAATGGTTCTGCGCAACGCTTTCGATATTGTGTGCCTCGTCGATTATTATCGAGTTGTAATCGGGCAGCAATGAATAGTTTTCCTGCCTTAATACCAGGTCGCTAAAAAGCAGCGCATGATTTGCGATAATAATATCCGCCGATTCGAGCGCCAGCCTTGCCCTCCTGTAAAAACAATCTCCGAAATGTCTGCATCTTGCCGCCGGACAATTACCGTGCTCACTTTTAACGGCATCCCACGCCGAAGCTGACGGTATGAACGGAATATCGCTGAGCGAGCCGTCTCGTGTCTGCATCGCCCAGTTATTTAACTGCTCGAATTCATCGGACATCTCATCGAACAGTCCCCTTGAGCGGCTAAGAGTATACTGCAGCCTACGCAGGCAAAGGTAATTGCTTCTGCCTTTGGCGAGAACGGCCTTGAAATTCTGCGGCATAGCAGCGCAAAGTGCGGGAATATCCTTATTTATAAGCTGCTGCTGCAACGTTATTGTGAAAGTGCTGATGAGAATTTTTGCCTTTAACATCGCAAGATTGCCAATCGCAGGAACGAGATAAGCCATACTCTTTCCAACACCGGTTCCGGCCTCGACGGCAAGATGATGTTTTCCCAGCAGAGCTTCATTCACGGCACAAGCCATTTCAACCTGCTCTGTCCTCGGCTCGAAATTGCCGATGGATTTCGCAAGCAATCCATCTTCATCGAAGTATTGCTCCATCGCCAAAGAAATATTAGACTTAATCATCGAAGTGATTATACACAATTTGATGCAGGATAATAGGGCAATGGTTTGAAATACTCGGATTCTGTTTCAGGGTTGCTTACTTTTTTGTCTTGTTTTCGATGGCCTGTTTGAGAATTCCAACCGCGGGGATATCCGACATTTCATAGTATGCATCTTCAATCGCGTCGGTGGCTTTGTCGAGCCTGTCTATCTGCAGATAAATATAGGCCTGGAGGAATTTCAGCTCAGGTGAAGATGTGACTTCATACCAGGTATCGATGTCAGCCAGTCTTTTTTCCACGGTGTCCTTGTCGCCTATCATTGCAACTACATCGACCTTTACTTCGGCATAACCGCCGAAGATTTCGATAGCCCTGTTCAAATTAAGGGCGCTGCTGAGATATTCGCCCGCCGCAAACAAGGCGTGGCTTTTACCGGCGTAAGCAAGCGGGTCGCTCGGATTATAAATCGAGGCAAGAGAATAATCATCCGCTGCCTTGTAGAACTTGCCGCTTTTCATATTCTCTTCCGCAGAACGCATATATTTATTAAACTCATCGTTAGATTTAGAAGCAAAAGATTTGTAATCTTCAATGGCTACGCGAGCTCTTGCCTCAATTTCGATATCGGATAATTCCTCTTCCTCAGCATCTTTCCGGGTTTTGTCCGCTACTGCGACACGAGGAGCCTGTTTATACTCAAGTTTTCTGTCACCAGGCTCGACCTTAGGCAAAGAAGTATCCTGCTGTCCCGATTTATCGGGATTTTCGGCTTCTTCAGGGAACATCTGGTCATAAACCTTCTTATTCTCCTGATACTCCTTAATCATTCTGTCATATATGTCGATTTTTTCTTCGCTTTCTTTGGGTTTTTCAGACTGACTTCTCTGGTCTTCGGATTTTTCTGTAAGGTTTTTCTGTAAATCTTTTCTAAATGGCAGCTTATCCGCCCCTAATTGCTTTTCCAGTTCCTCCGCCTCCTTGCGAAGTTCTTCCACACGCCGGTTAAAATCCTCCATTTCAACCTGGTAATTGCGCCTTTGCAACTGGCTTTGTTCTTCTGCTTGTTGCTGTTGCTGTTCTGATAAATCCGGATACAGCAATTCTTCACCTATAGGCAGAAAGATCAGCTTGCCGGTCGGTGACAGATTTGAAGTTTGAATTTGTTGCATGCCTTCCCTGCGCAGGGTAAAAAGGCCGCCGTCCACCTGCTGATAAGCATCTGTTCTAATCCGCGAACTCGGCGAGGTAATAACCATATTCGTACCAGGCTGAAACCTCGTAACAGTTCCCGAATAAGAATAATACGGCGTAAGGCCACCACTGTAGTAATCCGTAGATATGGTACTTCTCCTCATAAAATCATCGAGGGTACCCGACCCCAGCCTTCCGCCGAAATCGCTTATCGCGTTATATGGCACGGTACCGCGGAAATGTTTTCCGCCCCCAATATTACCGGTTACAATCAGATTTCCAGTATTATCAACAGGATTCGGCGAACGGACAAGGCTGTTTTGATATGAGCTGACCGGTACAGTACCTGGCATAGTGTCTATAGGATTTTTAAGCACAGGTGTTGTCAAATCAGGCCCAGCCTGGGCAAAACACGCTCCTGAAAGCGTGAAAACCACTAATAAGCAAATTGTCTTACGGCAAAGTCCCATATAATAATGTACTGTCCTTAACTGCCGGTTGTTCACCGGTTTATATCGTCTTAAAAGGTCTCGTACTTTGGCTTGCCGGCCCAGTTTAATTTGGCGGCAAGCGTATCCCATTCGGTTCTGGCGGGATTATTAACAACCTTAAACGAGCATTCTATCCGCTCAACGCGGACAATATCGTCTTCTTTCAGTTTCGAGGAGACCTGGCCGTCAACCAGGACCGCCGAGCCGGCATTTAGCCTGACCGGTACCACTTCAATTTTGCTATCAGCGTTTATCACTATAGGCCGGAAACTCAGCGAGTGCGGGCAAATAGGAGTTATAACCACAGCCTCGGTTTTACCGGACAAAATCGGCCCGCCTGCCGAAAGATTGTAAGCCGTCGAGCCGGTCGGCGTAGAAATAATCAGACCGTCACTTATACAATCCGCTAACGGCTGGCCGTCAACAAGCACCCTCAGCTCAATCGTTCTAAAAGGCGGCCCAGCCATAACAAAAACATCGTTTATGGCATTTGCGTCGAATTTCCGCTCTCCGTTATTAACCACTGAGCAGCCGAGCATAATCCTTTTTTCGACCTTAGCTTTACCGGTTATTATCTGGTCGAAGCATTTCATCAACTCATCGACACTGAATTCGGCAAGATAGCCCAGCTTGCCGAGGTTTACTCCGATTACAGGCACATCCGTCTGACAGAGATTCCTCGCCGCGGAGATAATACTTCCATCGCCGCCGAAGACAACTGCAAAATCACATTGCCGGAGTACCTCCATCGTACAGTCATTGATGTGGCAGCTCGCGACAACCTCAATTTTGCCTTTGGCGAAATCCAGAAATTGCGATATGGCCTCAGTAACTCTGCCCTTTTCAGTGTCACCGAAAACAACCATTTTTTTGAGTTCTGATTTTGCCATCCCTAATACACCTTCATTATCGGCCTTTTAGTATATCAGCGGCCCGACCTTGCCCTATCAATATCCTTGCGTTTTTTACTATTGTTGCGGCATTGATACCCGCCTTCGTAAGCTGTGCACTTCTCGTATCATGCCTGATAAATTCTCCGGGACCGGCGATTATCACTATTGGCTGAGCTGTTTTTCCGAGGCGGTTTGCTGTTTCAAGCATCACTGATCCGAAACCACAGGCCAAGTTGTGGTCTTCGAGTGTGATAATCGGCAAATCATCTTCGAAAATCGCTTCGTCAATCGGCTCTGCGAACCTCGCGTTGATAACGTCAATATCAATTCCCTCATCAGCCAGTATTTGCTCAGCCTGAAGTGCCTGTGTTAGAACCGTTCCATAAGCAACGATTTTTAGTTCAGGATTATCACCCTTTTTAACTGTTACGCTTTTTCCAAGCTCGAACCTCTGCCTGCACGCTGAACGGTCGAAATCATCCTGCGGTACGGTATCTTTAGGATACCTGATGCAAACCGGCTTTTGTTCTTTTAGAGCAAACTCCAAAGCCAATTCCATCTCCGTATCATCCGACGGTGCCGTCAGAACAAAGTTCGGCATCATTCTCAGATAGCCGATATCCATCTGGCCGTGATGTGTCGGGCCGTCCGAGCCGACCAGTCCAGCCCGGTCAATGCAGAATATAACCGGAAGATTTTGCAGGGAGACCTCCTGGAAAATCTGGTCGAAGCTGCGCTGAAGGAAAGTCGAGTATATACAGACGACAGGCTTGAGGCCTGCTTTTGCCATGCCCGCCGCTATATCTACCGCAGCGCTTTCGGCAATACCGACATCATAAAATCTGTCGGGGAACTTTTTCCTGAACAAATCAAGGCCTGTTCCTGTTCCCATAGCGCTGGTAATAGCTACTACCTTTTCATCTTTGGCGGCAAGTTCAACCAGATAATCGCCGAGTGAGTCAGTAAATTTTCGGGCTGATTTTGAAGTACCCTTTTCAATTGAGTCGCCGTTAATCTTGAACGGGCCCGTAGAATGATATTTATGCGGCTCATTACCGGCTGGGCTAAAACCTTCACCTTTTTTCGTATAAATATGAAGTATGGCAGGATGGTCATGCTCTTTCAGCGCGCTGAATAACTGAATCAGTGAGCCAATATCGTGGCCGTCAACCGGGCCGAAATAAGGAATATTAAGGCTCTCAAAAAGCTGGCTGGCCGGCAACGCCATACGCAGATATTTTTTTAAACGCTCTAATGTCTCGTCAACACTTTTGCCAATAAAAGGGGTATGCTCAAGGATACTTTTTGTGGTCTTTCTCATATCCTCGTAGGTTTGACTCAGTCTTACCTTTGAAAAATATTTCGCCACAGCTCCCTGGGTCGCGTCGATAGCCATTGAATTGTCGTTTAACACAATCAGAAGCTGGCGTTTGACCAGCCCGAGATTATTAAGCGCCTCGAAACTCACACCATTAACAATGCTGGCGTCACCAACTAAGGCAACGATTTTATCTTTTTGTTTTTGATGTGCCTGTCCCAGCGCCATACCAATAGCGGTAGCAACAGAAGTCCCCGCGTGCCCAACACAAAACTGATCGTAAGGACCTTCATCCGGATTGGGAAAACCGCTTGGCCCGTCGGCCTGGCGCAGCTTACCGAAGGTATCCTTTCTGCCGGTAAGAATCTTGTGAGCGTAACACTGGTGGCCTACATCCCAGAGCAGCTTGTCCTTTGAAAAATCAAAAACCCGGTGCAAAGCAAGTGTAACTTCAACCACGCCGAGATTGCTGGCAAGGTGTCCGCCTGTCTTGCTTACCGAGGCCAGAATGAACTGACGTATCTCCTCCGCAAGGGCCTTTAACTGGCTTACAGACAGCCCCTTCAGGTCAGCCGGAGAGCTAATTTTATCCAGTAACTCGTACATTTAACCAAACAGTGCATTATACTACAATACCCCCCATTTTACAAATGGTTCCCCCCCTTATTTACTACAGACGAGTGCATTTTTTAACAAGGTCTTTGCTGTGATTACCCTGCAAATCGAGGGCTGCTCCAGCGGAATAGCGGCGATATAACTCTTACCCACAGCTGTGATTACCCTGCAAATCGAGGGCTGCTCCAGCCGTTTGGGCGATAAATCCCGAACCATCGTGGCTGTGATTACCCTGCAAATCGAGGGCTGCTCCAGCATAGGTTAGTTTACGATTTAATGTGGGGTGCGCTGTGATTACCCTGCAAATCGAGGGCTGCTCCAGCTTTTTGAAAGGTTGAAAAGATGGGACTTACGCTGTGATTACCCTGCAAATCGAGGGCTGCTCCAGCGATATGACTGATTGGCCTGATTTTCCTATGCTGTGATTACCCTGCAAATCGAGGGCTGCTCCAGCAGACCCTTTGCAAGGTATTATCTCAAATATAGTTATAAGCATTTTAAGTTGAAAAAAAACACAAATTGCTGTCATTTTTTATTGCCGTTATATCGTTTTTTATTTTTTTCCCCTTTTGGTCGGTCAATCATAAAACAAGACAAATATCCCTCAAAAACCTTCCATTGCTCATCTTTTGCTTGAAATTGCTCGTGAAAGAAATCGTTTCTTACCTGTCGCATCGCATCTTTATCACTACCTTTTATTTTAAGCTGCCGTACCGCTTCATCAAGAACAAAAAGACTAAATCCTTTCTTCACGTATTCTTCATTCTTAATAAATGGAACAAACCCCTGCGACAGCCAATCTCTGCCCGGGATTATCAGGCTTTCTTCAAATGCAAACACCGCCCGAACAGCTTTATACTGACGCTTTCTGTATTCCTCAACGCCGTCCTGCTTGAAATCATACCAGCTTATAGTGCGATTGGGCTTAATAAAGCTCCGGCAGATATTTTCTATCATATCAGACTTTTCAATAATATCCAGCCGGGTAAAATCAGCCAGCTTAAATTCAATAGTAATGCCGAAGTTGGTCCGGTACGACAGTTTATACCGGTCATAACCGTGCCCCTGCCCCGTTTCATCCCATTTAATATTGTTTTTCAATGCAGGATTGAGTTGTCCATAATACCACCGTGCCATCTTCATACACAGGACATCCTGCACATAAGTATTACACAAACCCTTTATGACCTTACTGTCTTTACGCTCGAAGTCCTTTGGATTTCTGTCTATAAGATACCATCGGTCATTATGCAGAGGCATAATATCTTTCAACTTCTCTTTCACTATATAAACCAAGCTTTTTCGATTTTTAACTGATGTATTAAGACTTATCTCCTTGTCAATACATTCCTGTTTTTGACAGTACTCCGAATAGAAACTCTCTCTCAGGAAATTTTCTCCAATTGAAAACTGTGACTCCAAAAATCGTTCGGCTTTCTTTTGCGGCGAATTCCATTCGTCATACTTCTCGTCTTTCTCCTGCACTTCCATGCCGATGTACCGATACAGTTCAAAACCGCCCTTTTTCTCAAGCTCAGCAAGTCTGGCAAACATCAGTTCGCATACCTTTTTGCAGAGTTCGCTGATGTCGTCTATCCCTTTAATCTTATCGTATAACGCTGCGGCAAGCCTGCCATCGCTTACATAACTTTTAAGTCTTTCATAGAATCTGTTAAAATCCAGCTTTTGAAGCGTATCACGTAAAGTATCGTATTCCTTCACATTCGGCCGTTTTTTAATATCGCTGATGCCGTCGGAGATAAATTTCAGAACGAGCGAAATCTTTTTGCCTTTATAGATTAACCATTTATTATTTTGTGGTTCCTCCATATTTATTTTTTCAAGCACATCCTTAATCTGCCCACGAATATAATCAAGGCGGTTCCGCACCATTTTGTCTGTGATGTTTTTAACCGGATTTTTAAGAAACGATGGCAGGCGGGCTTCATTTGGATTAATCTGCCCGCTTTTTATTTTCTGGGTCATTCGGAAAATATAGTCGCTAAGTTTGTTAAAGGCATCCCCGCCCTTACCCTCAAAAATCAGCAGCACAAGATATTTTAGCTCATTTTCAGAAATTCGCGCGGCCACCGCTTCCTTATCCTTTGGTTTGATTTGAATAATCGCGTGTTCATTTCGAATATAATACATCCATTCCAAATTAAAATGCTCTCTGGGTTTCTCATCATCCTTTTTATCTTCTTCATATTTCAACCGTACAACCCTCGCCTGCTTTCCGTCCTGATTTTTATTCTCCTCTTTGGTTACGGTTTTCTGATAACGTGCGAACGTAACGTCCTGTTTTTCTTTTTCCGCCCGGTCTTCAATAAACTTGGCCGCAAACAAAATGAATTTTTCCGTCTTACGCAGGGAACGTCTCGATGTTTTTTCGGTTCTCCACTCCGCATTTTCGGGTTCCGGCTGTTCCGGCGATTCTTCTTCGGAGGACTTTTGATTAAGAAATTCCTTCTTTTCATCCTCACTGAGTTCGTTTCGCTCGTTCAGCCAGTCCACAGCTTGCTGCGGTACCCTCGACAGGTATCCGAGCAGGTCCCGGAACGACTTTGTTTCTTCTATCTTAACGGAATAGCTATCCCGCAACGAATAATGTGCCAGCAGCCTGTGGGTAAAACCGTGATCTCTCTTTTGCCCGTCGCTTAATTCTTCTTTGCCGGTGTGCTTAAATCCCTTAACGGCCCCCAGCATCCTGTAAACATTGCTCCTATGACAGAAAAAAGAAGCCAGAAAAATTACCCCTGCCGCCGTAATCATATAGTCTTCGTTGGACTGCTCAAACAATGGCGGTACAACACCTTTATAATCACTCTCTTTTGTGCCGCCAACAACATTCGACACCGCTGTTGCAAAAACAGATTCCATAAATCTTTTAACAATATCGTCCTTCTTAAAAATCAAGCACTCGTCGCCGTGGTAAAAGTGTGAAAAGTAGTTGCGAATGTCATTCAGCCGCTTTTCGACCTCTGTATAACTCTGTTGAATCTGCTCATCTGTGATGCCGCCTTTGCTGTGTTCGGCCTCTTTCAAAAGAGTTTCACATCCTTTAGACTTACAATTGTCAACCGCTATATTAAGCGCAACCGTAAAACAGCACTTATTAACACCCCTGTACCATTTTTCCCTGAGTGAGTAATTGACAGCCATTTTTCAGCCCCTTAAAATTACCGATGGACGATAAACAGGATTTAATTATACCAGTATAAAAGGAAATAGCAATGTTTTTCTGTGTGGTTATTTCACTCTTTGAAGCAGTGCGATTGGCAGTTGGCGAAGGATATCAGCTTCGGGGCCGAAATAAGCAAGGGCTTTTACGGCTTTGTCGGCGAATTCTTTTTCGATTTTTCTGGATTTTTTCAGTCCTAAAACAGCAGGATAAGTGCATTTTTGCGACTTTTGGTCCTTGCCGCTCGTCTTGCCGGTCTGCTCGGCAGAGCTGCAAATATCCAGAATATCATCGGCAACCTGAAACGCAAGACCGAGATTCAAACCGTAATTCCACAGGCAGCGAAGCTGTTTCGTATCGGCTCCGCCTGCAATACCGCCGCAAACAGCAGAGCACTGAAACATCTTGGCGGTCTTATTTTGGTGTATATATTCCAGCGTTTCAATGTCCGGCTTTTGACTTTCAGCTTTGAGGTCGGCCATTTGCCCTGCAATCATCCCGGCAGGGCCTGCCGACTCAGCCAACTGGCTTATCACCTTTATTGCGATATCGGTATCGTCAATTTCCTTAGCTACGATTTCAAACGCAAACGTAAGCAGTGCATCTCCGGTCAATACCGCGGTAGCCTCATCGAAAGCCTTGTGACAGGTCGGCTGGCCTCGCCTGATGTCATCGTCATCCATTGCTGGCAGGTCATCATGTATGAGTGAATAGGTATGAACCATCTCAATAGCCGCTGCTGCGATTTCGGCATTGTGGTCTATATCACCGCTGACAACCTCACAGCACCACAGAACCAAAGCCCCGCGGATTCTTTTGCCCGCCGCGTACATTGTATATTCAATCGCTTTTTTAATATCGCTGTTGAGATTAGGCTGCTTATCTATAAGCCGGCGTAAAACCTCATTCACCTGCACCGCTTTATTCCCAAGCTCCTTTTTGAAATCCGCCTCGTGCATCAAAACTCCACTAACTGACTTAATTTTGCTTTTTAACACCCTTGAGCTTATTATATGTGCTTTGATTTTATTGAACAGAAAATTATGCGACAGAAGAAAATATTGCTCTTAGGCGTAACAGCCTCCGGCAAAAACCGATTGGCTTTTGAGCTTGCCCAGTATTACAACGCCGAACTCATCAGCGTTGACTCGATGAAGATTTATCGGCGAATGGATATCGGTACAGCCAAGCCGACTCAAGAAGCACAACGGCAGGTCAAATATCACCTTATTGATATTGTCGAACCGAGCGAATCATTCAGTGTGGGCAGATTTCTCGAATTAGCTGAACAGGCCATCGGTGACATAGCTGAAAGTGGCAAGAACATCATAGCGGTCGGCGGAACAGCATTATATATAAAGGCAATGTTGTACGGTTTGTTCGATGGCCCGGCAAGCGATGAAAATATTCGGCAAAAGCTAAAGCAGCAGGCTAAAGAAGAAGGACTGGAGAAATTGCATCAGTACCTCGAAAAAATCGACCCTGTTGCTGCCGATAACATTCACCCAAACGATGCCAAACGAATCATCCGGGCACTTGAAGTCTATGAAATTACCGGCAAGCCGATTTCATCATTCCAAAGACAATTCGACGCAGCAAAACCAAAGGACAACTGGCTCATAATCGGCATAAGAAGAGATAAAGCCGAAGAAAACAAAAGGCTCAACGCCCGTGTCAAAAAGATGCTTGAAGCGGGATTGGTTGATGAAGTCAAATCACTATTAACCGAAGAGACGCCCTTGAGCAAACAGGCACGCTGCGCCATCGGCTATGCAGAGATAATAGAATATATCGAAGGTAAAATCACCCTCGATGAAGCAACAGAGCTGATTAAGAAGAACACAAGGCGTTTCGCCAAAAGCCAGCGCACCTGGTTCAAAACATTCAAAGACGTAAACTGGCTCGACATCCCCGCTGCCGCGTCTTGCGGCGCGAGGCGCAGCGGCAGGAAAACGGACGAATCCTTTGATAGTATCATTAAAATGGCAAAAGAACTCATTGAGGAAAAAGCCAACCGGATTAAATTTTAGGCGGTTTGGAGCTGGGTCTCGGCGCGCATAACGGCGGCGGTGTCACTCAAAACAATTTGCTTTACATAACTTTTTGGAATCTGCGTCAGGCCGAGATTTAAGACCTTTTCCTCGACCATATATGCTACGGTTCTTGCGCTTTGGCGGGCAAGACCGTGCTTATTTACCAAATCATCGACAATCACCGATTTGTCCCATTGAAGCCTTTCGTATGAGTCCTGGAAAAGAAACATCGTTGATAAATCCGAAACCTGATTGACATTCAGATTGAGAACTTCAATCCTGCCGCGT
Organism: Sedimentisphaerales bacterium; assembly: GCA_016930645.1. GTDB lineage: Bacteria > Planctomycetota > Phycisphaerae > Sedimentisphaerales > Anaerobacaceae > JAFGGH01. The sequence continues at coordinate 1,971 of JAFGGH010000039.1, read as the reverse complement.
CCAAGTCTCCTGTTGAAGTGATGTCTGCTTAAAGCCTCCGCCGCATCTTCATATCCCGTCGCAGCCAGAGAAACCTTTATCGCTGAAAGGATTTCACTGCTCGCAATCTCACATTCTTTATGCCTGCTGTAGAGAAAATAAGTTACAACCTCAGCCAGATTTTCTATTACGCTCATCTCGGATTTGCTTACCTCAGCAAGGGCCTGGCTTATCGTATGCATCACCTTGGTATGCATATACCGTTCGATACTTGAATCGGCTTTTCTGACTTTTAGCTGAGTTTTCATTTCGTCTCTATCGCCTCCATGCAAACAAAAAAGCCAAACAAGAGCTTTTAATACTCCAAGTTAGGATTTAAGAATCGAATAATTTCCCCGATGAATCGGGGCTGTTTCCGTTATGGCCCATTATTTGTGTTACCTCGTCAATCAGCTCGTTGGCATCCTTAAAATCGCGGTAAACACTTGCAAAGCGAATGTAAGCCACCTTATCCACTGAGCGAAGATGCCTCATTACGCTTTCACCTATAAAACTCGTCGGCACTTCCTTATCAAAGTTTCTGAATACATCTTCTTCCACCCTGTCGGCAATCTGCTGAATCTGCTCGGCGGAAACCGGCCTTTTGTAACAGGCCTTCTGCAGACCGACGATAACCTTCTCCCTGTCGTATGGAATCCGAGAGTTGTCTTTTTTCACGATGTAAAGCTTGAAGCTTTCGCCGATTTTTTCATACGTCGTGAATCGCTTTCCGCAAGCCAGGCACGCCCTCCGCCTTCTTATGACCCTGCCCGAATCGCTGGAGCGGGAATCAATAACCCTGTCATGGTCTTCCTTGCAGTAAGGACACCTCACAGCTCAGCCAATCCTCTTAAAAAAAACAAAAACACTATATTTAGAAACTGTTTCTATTCTAAGCTCAATATATAGTATGTCAACGGATTTATAGAGATATACGCCGATTAATGATTTTCAAGGCTGTTAGTTTTTCTTAACAGGATTCGACAATTCGTTTTCTGATAAGGACTAAGACCAAAAGCCAGGAAAAAACTCACAGGCAAAAAATTTTTTCAATGCAATTGTTAATTATCTTCTCAATAGAGCATTAGAAGCTCTTGATAATCTATAGCTTACCTATGTCTTCGTTCCAAAGCTCCGGATTGTCCCCGATAAATTCACGCATCAATTGCTTACATTCATCGAGATCCATATCAATAACTTCTACGCCCATAGATTTCATAAACTCCCCCGCCCCTTTAAAGGTCTGTGACTCACCCGCAACAACCTTCGCAATCTTGAACTGCACTACCGCACCTGCGCAAAGGTAGCAAGGCATTAAGGTCGAATAAAGTACAGTATCTTTATAACTTCCGATTCTTCCCGCGCTGCGAAGGCAATCGATTTCAGCATGTATAACAGGGTCATTTTCCTGCACACGTTTGTTATGTCCCGCTCCAATAATCTTATCGTTTTTAACAAGAACCGAGCCTATGGGAATGCCGCCCTGGCTTAATCCCTTTTTTGCTTCTTCAATAGCGGCTTTCATAAACAACATCGATTTTTTGCTTCTCAATATTTTCATAAACTATTTTTCATTAAACAGTACACATCAAACAAATCGGCTTAATAGATAATTTACCAACAAATCTTTATTTAATATAATATCCGCTATTACTGCGTTCACAAAACACCAAAATATAACATATGTTCGCCAGAAAGATTTTTCAAGCACAAAGCAACTCTTAAATTTAGGCATATAAAACACGCAGGGAGTATATGTTCGATATGCAACAAAATAATATTAATGTATATCTTTTATGTTTTATATATGAATGGGTGTTATATTGTTCAATTTGCATCTTGGCCTGAGAATTTGGTAAAGCTGATATTAGAGCACTTTAAGATTTTATGTTCAGGTTTAGGCCGTTGTGAGGACGAGGCTGGCAAAGAAGATTGCACAGCGATCCCGATTTG
>JAFGGH010000038.1 GCA_016930645.1 Sedimentisphaerales bacterium | reverse complement strand
TATTTCAATATCGCTGTGCAATCTTCTTTGCCAGCCTCGTCCTCACAACGGCCTAAACCTGAACATAAAATCTTAAAGTGCTCTAAACACTAAAGCACAAAGACACTAAGACACAAAATTGTTCTCAGACACTGATTTACTTGGCGCGGCCTGAAGGCCGCAACCAAATCCGAAACTCTAAATTCGAAATACTAAACAAATTCAAATCACCAAAACTCAAAATTCAAAACGTATCACAACATCTTGTCATTGCAGCGGATATGGCAACACTATTCTAAAATCAAGCACAAAAAGCGAGAAGTTGAAGGATAGTAGTACAGATTAACACTGAGTAATTTAACCGCAGAGTTCGCAGAGAACGCAGATTTTAAACACTAAAGCACAAAGACACTAAGACACAAAATTGTTCTCAGACACTGATTTACACAGATGAACACGGATTTTTTTACCATGAAGAGCTTGAAGGAGATTTAATTGATAAGTGATTCCGCCTACCCTCCAAAAAAACGGCGGGTAAACGGCAGGTAAACGTTGAAGCTACAGCGGGCAGGCAGGACCGCGGGCTAATCGAAAACTCTGCGGCGGATAAATCTGTGAAATCAGCAATTTTTTGCGGGAAACTGGCGATTTTTGGGAAAAAAGCGTTATTCCCACAATTTGAAAAGATGGGGCGATTCCTTAATTATACACGGAAAAAACCTTATTTTTATAGAATAGCTTAAGATACATCCGTTTTCAAACGATACAAACACCTGGGCGATAGGAACGCCCGGATTTTATCAAGGAGAATTTAGTGAGGATTAGATACGTAGTTTCATCCATGATTTTCTGGTGGCGGGAAAATAACCTGTCGTTCGAGCAGGAATGCCAGTTCCTCAAATCGCACGGCTTTGGTATAGAACTATGGCCTAATATCCGAGGACTGGAAGAATGCCGCTACGAGGTGCGCAACTGGCAGAGACTTGCAGCGGCGACAGAGGGTATGCTTGTTTCAATGAGGTCGCAGCTTTGCTCCAATGGTGCTTTGAGTCTGAACAGGTGGAAATTACAACTGGAATGTGCAAAAATGCTCGGTGCCAATATCGTAAGCGATCTTCGAAGTCTTGGCATAGCACCGGGAGAAAATCCAAATGGTTCGGGCACCGCTGGTGAGGTTGTAAAAATAGCCGATGAACTTGGAGTAAAACTCTGTGTCGAAACGGGGCCGCTTGACGATATTCTTCGTCTTGGTGACAGGTTCAAATCCATTGAATACTGCCTCGATACAGGCTATGCACATATTGACAATCAATATAGTTTTTCAGATTATGTTGACAGACTCGCTGAACGTGTAACGCATCTGCATCTAACCGATAATTACGGCCAGACGGACGACCATGAGCCGCCGGGCCTAAAAGGCGGAATTCCAAAAGAAGATTGGCAGTACCTGCTGGATGCACTGGGCAAATATGACAACGACATTGCAGGCTCGCTGGAGATGTATCCCTGTATGCCCGCAGTTATGCTCAGGCAGGCCAGTGAATTTTTGTTCGATGAATTAAACTGGCCTGATAAACCCAAACCTCATCTTGACGACACATTTGCCGCATATAATCCAGTTTGACGCTGTGCTGAAAGCCGCCACCCCATCCCGAAGTATATCGGGAGTGGTTCACCATAGATAAGGCCGATAGCTGCCGGCAGCAATCGGCCTGTTTTTTTTCGTCTCGATATATCGGGATTAAAAGCCGTAAACCGGCCTTAATTCTTCGCTTGTCGGCAGGTGGTCGTAATATTCGCCGCGCGGGCCGAAGAAGCCGACACCCTGTTTTTTCAGCTTGACCGGAATAATCGAGCCGTTGCTGTTAGTAACATTAACGGTTACGGTGTTCATCTCTTCGCTAAGCTGCTCGTCTCCGGCCTTTGCCTTTTTCTTGTCCTGCTCGTTGCCGACGATGTAGCCGACGCCGCCTCCGACCGCACCGCCGATTAAGGTCGATTCGGTATCACGGCCGGCAAGTTGGCCTATCCCTGCCCCGGCGGCTGCGCCGATACCGGCCCCGGTTTGAGCGTCGCTCTCGCAGCCTGCGGTAACCATTAAAGCGGCACATATAAACGTCGCGACCAGAATTGTAATCGAATTTCTATTCATTTTTAGCCTCCTGTCAAATATAGCCGGTCCCCCGATTTATCGGGATTCATTTTTACCGGTTTTCGGTTATCACAGCATGGGCAGGATGCCCCTGTTACTTTATCCCGGTAAATCGGGACTTGCCACAGCTTATTTTAGCGGTTATATTTCATATCGGCCTGTATATGCTAAAAACCTTAAAAGGAGCTGATTATGAAACCTAAACTCGCTGTCATAGGCGCCGCCGGACGAATGGGCAGACGTATTATAGCCTGTGCTATAGACGCCGATTACTTTGAGATTATTGCCGCTGTCGAATGTAAAAATCATCCCGACTTTGGCAAAGACGCAGGCCAGTTGGCAGGCGGCAAGGTTATAAATGTGCCGGTTACTACCAATTACCCTGAAAAGGCCGATGTAGTGATTGAATTTGCCCTGCCGGAGTCCAGTACCAGAACGAGCGAATTCTGCGTTGAAACCGGTGCGGCATTGGTAATTGGGACGACAGGCCTTGATAATAAGCAAAAAGCGAAAATCGAAGCAGCAGCCAAAAAAATTCCCATAATTTACGGGACAAATATGAGTGTCGGTATGAATGTGCTTTTTGCGCTGGCCGGCAAAGCCGCGGCAATGCTCGGCAATGATTACGATATCGAAATAGTTGAACAGCACCACAAATTCAAAAAAGATGCTCCCAGCGGCTCGGCGCTCATACTCGCCGAAAAAATCTGTGAAGCTACCGGCAGAGATATGAAAAACTCATTGGTATTCGGCAGGGAGGGCAAAGACACGCTGCGCCAGCAGGGCGAAATCGGCATTCACGCAGTCCGTGCAGGCGGCATCGCAGGCAGACACGAAGTTATCTACAGCAATGCAGGCGAGACCGTTACGCTTGGCCATATCGCCCACGGCAGAGAAGGATTTTCCCAAGGCGCTTTGCGAGCCGCTCAATGGCTAATCGGGAAAAAACCTAAGCTTTATACAATGGCTGACGTCCTCGGACTTTCGTAACACGGCCAAAAAGGCCGTGTTAGCACGGGCTTCCAGCCCGTGCTACAAAACAAATTAACCAATTATGTCTGATATTGTGATTACAGTTAATAATTTTAATAAGAGCTTCGGCAAGCTCCGTGCTGTTTGTGATTTGAGTTTTGAAGTCAAGGCTGATAGCTGCTTCGGTTTCCTCGGCCCAAACGGCGCAGGTAAAACTACCGTGATGAAGACGCTCTATGGAAGATGTCTGCGCGACAGGAATGCCGACGATAGAGTCAATGTCTTCGGTTATGACCCCGCCGAGAATGAGCTTGCCATAAAGTCGCTCTCAGGAGTAGTTCAGCAGGAAAATAATCTCGATGATGAGCTTAACGTTATTCAAAACCTTCATATCTATGCAAAATTTTATGGACTATCTTCAAAGGCGGTAAAAAAACAGATAGATTATTTACTGGAATTCTTCGAGCTTGGCGATAAAGCCAAGAGCAGAATTCGCGAGCTTTCCGGCGGAATGAAACGCAGATTAGTCATCGCCCGGGCGCTTCTTAATAATCCCAAATTATTGATACTCGATGAGCCGACAACCGGTCTTGACCCGCAGGTGCGGCATTTGATATGGGACAAGCTGCGGCAGCTCAAAAGACAAGGCACGACAATTCTGCTAACGACTCACTATATGGAAGAGGCCTTTCAGATTTGCGACGAGGTGCTGATTATGCACCAGGGCAAAAAAATGATGCACGACACTCCATTAAACCTGATTGAAAAAAACATCGAGTCGTATGTCCTTGAAATTACCGGCATCGAGTCACTTGAATCGCTCGAACAGTCCGGTTTGCCGGGCAATGTTCGGGTTGATAAATCACAACAGGTTACACGCCTCTACAGTGAAGATACCGAGCAGCTTCGCGCACTGGCTAATAAACTCGAAGGCGCTCAATACTACCTTCGTCAAGCCAATCTGGAAGACGTCTTTTTAAAAGCTACCGGTAAGGGACTAAATGAAAAGCAATGACGAAAGATTATATCCGCCGTTATGGCGAAGGCTTTACAGCGTTTGGTACCGCCATATGCGGGTCTATACGAAAAATCTGCTGAGCAACGGCTTGCCGCCGTTTTTAGAGCCGCTATTGTTTTTAGCGGGCGTCGGGCTGGGGCTTAGCAAATATATAACCGAGACTATGGACGGCCTGAAATATATAGAATTTCTCGGCACGGGCCTATTGATGACAAGCGCGATGTTCACGGCATCTTTCGAATGCACGTTCGGTACGTTCATCAGGCTGGAGTTCGAGAAGGTCTATGACGGTATGCTTGCCGCCCCGATAACAGCCAATAACCTGATTGTCGGGGAGATAATCTGGGCGGGGACAAAGGGACTGTTTTTTTCTTTTGCGGTTCTTTGCATATTAACGGTCTTTGGTATAGTCCATTTGCCGTATAGCTTGTTCGTGCCTTTGATAGGATTCATAACAGCGGTGATGTTCGCGACACTTGCACTTTTGATTACTTCTTTTGTCAAGACGATTAATCATTTCAATTTCTTTTTTACCGGACTTCTTTCGCCGATGTTCTTTTTTTCGGGAGTGGTGTTTCCTATCGGCAATTTGCCGAAATACATCCAGCCTTTTGCCGAGGTCGTGCCGTTAACTCATTCGGTAAGACTGGCGCGGGCTGTATGTACCTGCCGATATAACATTGGCTTACTCGGTGATTTGATTTACATATTGCTTTTTATTTTTATCATCGGGCTATTTGCCGTAAAGAGACTCAAAAAAAGAATGATAAACTGATGCCGATAATTATTCGTAAACCTTTTCTAATAACAACATATATATCAGCAATTTTATTTCTTTCCGGCTGCGCCGGAGTTAGCGATAATCTTTTCCAGCGGCAAAACCAACTTTCAGACGTCGCAGGTTACAGTGTCGGCGGCAGGGAGATTGAATATTCGGTTTTCGATGGAGGCTCGCCTCGGCGAAGCTCAGCGAAGCCCCCGCGGCGACTGAGCGGGGAGAAGCCGGGTAAAGATACGATTTTTATCCTCGGAGCTATTCACGGTCATGAGCCGGCAGGCGCTGTTTTAGCAAAGAGCCTGGAAAAATATCTCATGGAAAATCCCCAAGTCTTTAAGAAACATAGAGTTGTGATTTTGCCGGTCGCCAATCCGGACGGCCTGGCAACTAACACCCGTACAAATCTAAACGGTGTTGATTTGAATCGCAATTTCCCTGCGGATAACAGAAAAAACATATCGAAGTTCGGGATGTACGGCTTATCCGAGCCGGAGGCCTCAGCGATATATCATCTAATCGCCAGATTCGAACCGGATCGAATTGTTTCCATCCATCAGCCTCTTAAATGCATCGACTACGACGGCCCGGCGAAAGAGTTAGCCGAGGCTATGGCGATGCATTGTGATTTGCCGGTTAAAAAAATTGGTGCCATGCCCGGCTCGCTCGGCTCTTACGCAGGGGTTACATTAGGCATACCAATTATCACACTGGAGTTGCCAAAAGAAGCGGCAAATCTTGACAGCGAATCTCTCTGGCAAAAGTACGGCCCGACGTTGATAGCAGCAATCGAGAAGTAGTACTTTCCCAACTATCAACACCAAGACACTAAAACACGAAAACACTAATCGAACTATTTTGATTTTTAGTGTTTTTGAGCCTTCGTGTTTTTGTGTCCTTATCTATCCGGATAGTATTTGATAAGTTCTCAAGTATAAGCCGCCGAATACATGGCTGCTATTATTGTCAATCCGTTGAAAAGGGCGTGGAGAAATATCGGTCTGAGCAGAGAATTGTCTTTTTCGTAAGAGTATCCCATCGCTACACCGAGAATAAACAGGGCAGGCCAATGCGAACCATTGGCATGGGTAATAGTAAAAATAGCCGAGCTGATAAAAATTGCAGGCCAAGGTTTGACTGTATAGGAGCGAATGGCGCTCTGGAACAGGCCTCTGAATAATATCTCCTCAAAAACCGGCGTGACAATCGCACCATTTATCAAAATCAGTATTCGCAGCGATGTTTGAGAATACTGCTGTATATACTGGAGCTCTTCGTGCGGTGTGATTTTATAATCGGCACCGTATATTAACTGTGCAGCTATCAGTGTTAACGTAAGCACAGCCATAATAATCGGCCAGACGGCAAGCAGGGTTCCGACAGCGTATATAAACTCTTTTTGAATTTTTTTAAGGTGCTCGCCTCGGCGAATCCCGATATCCCGATGCATCGGGAGGGAGAAGCCGGGCAGGCCGAAACCTTTGAGTCCCCGGGCAAAATAATTTTTTACAAACAGCAATATCACTGCTGTAATTATTATACTGCCTGCTCCCTGAACCGCGTTTTGAACGAAGACCATCTGATAGTCAGTCAAATCAACAAAAATCTCTTCTATTGCCAATATTACCGCAATCAGCCCGACCATCCAGACGATAAGTACGAGCCACGGGAAGAAAATCGGCATAGAGTTTCGGCGCGGCTTAGTGTCTGTCAGTGCCTTTCTCGCCAGTGATGTTTTTAGGAGCCAATAGCCGAAAATAAACAGGCCGAATATTACAATTACGGCTGAAGCGTCGATATTTTCTGTAAGATGCTTTAGCATATCAAAATTTTCTGTTCTTTGACTTATTGGCTAAAAATGCGAACTTTTTCTTGTAGCACGAGCTTGGAGCCCGTGCTAACATGGGCAGGATGCCCATGTTACTATCGCAGAACGCAGGGGGCTTTTCAAGGGAAATAGGTAATGGATGTCTTTCATATAACCGGGCCTGTTCAGCTTAAAGGTACCGTAAAAGTGAACGGTTCCAAGAACGCGGCACTGCCGATTATGGCGGCGGCAATTCTGGCGGAAGGTATTTCTGAGCTGAATAACGTGCCGAATCTTTCAGATATATCCGTCTGCGCAGAGCTTCTGGAGACACTTGGCTGTAAGGTAACTCGCGATGGAAATGATCAAGTTACTGTTGACTCAAGCGTAATTGACAACCCTGTCGGTGATTATGAAATAGTCCGCAAGATGAGAGCGAGTATTTGTATACTTGGTCCTTTGCTTGCGCGGTGCGGCAAAGCAAGGGTTTCTATGCCCGGCGGCTGTGCAATCGGTTATCGGCCTGTAGATATTCACCTCATGGGGCTTCATGAGCTTGGCGCCGAAATAAAAATCGAGAACGGATATATTGTCGCAGAAGCTCCGAAAGGACTCATCGGCAGGGAAATTTTTCTCGGCGGGCCTTTCGGCTCGACTGTACTGGGCACCGCAAATGTCCTTATGGCAGCGACTCTGGCTAAAGGAATTACTGTGATAGAGTCCGCAGCCTGCGAGCCGGAAATCACGGACCTTGTACAATGCCTGAAAAAAATGGGCGCCAAAATAAAAGGTACCGGCTCACCGAGACTTGTGATAAAAGGCGTCAGGTCGCTTAAACCTTTTGAATATTCCGTTATACCCGACCGAATTGAGGCTGGGACATTTATGGCAGCGGCCACTATAACCAGCGGCGAATTGAAAATTGAAAATTGCAGGCTGGAAGATTTAATGGCTGTAGTCGATAAGCTCCGCAATATCGGAGTTATTGTCGAAAAGTATAACGGCGGCTGCGTTGTCAGCCGGACAGGAGCTCTGAAAACATCACAAATTACCACTCAGCCCTATCCCGGTTTTCCGACCGACCTGCAGGCTCAGTTTATGGCTTTACTTTCTCTTGCTGAAGGCAACAGCATAATTATTGAAAAGATTTTCCCCGACCGCTTCATGCATGTCGCCGAGCTTAACCGGATGGCGGCAAATCTTTATAAAGAAGGCTCGACTATCATCGTATCCGGTGTGAAGAAACTGATTGCGGCACCGGTTATGGCCTCCGACCTGAGGGCTTCGGCAGCTCTTGTCTTAGCGGCTATGGCAGCGGCAGGTACAAGCACTATTAACAGGGTCTATCACATTGACAGGGGATATGAGAGAATTGAAGAGCGTCTCAATCCTGTCGGGGCAAAAATCACAAGAGAAAATATATAACCAGACAAAATCTCCCTATCTCAATCCCGATATACATCGGGGGGTCACTTTGACTTCAGGCAATCGTCCATAAAGCAGCAATCCGAGTATTGACACCACCCCTGGGTGGTTCCAAAACACGGTTGATTGCCTTCGGCTTTCTGTATTTCGTGAATAAGCTGGGGTTTTTTCATTTTGCCGGGGTCTATACCGAGTTCTTGAGCTTTTTTTCTAATCTGGTTTAGACTCATAGTTTTAGGCTTTGTGTTTAGTTCGACCATTTTTGTCTCCTGTTTATATCACAAAGTAGTAATTTGAGCATTTTTTAAAAGCTCTTTTTTCTTTCCAAATATATTTCGGCTTTCCCGCGTTTCGACATTATATGAAAGCTCTGAAATTAACCGGCTCTTTTTTTTCAAACCTGATTAAGCGATTTTTTTCGGACCAATTGCACAAATTTTTTAAGGAAATCACGGATTTTAACGAAATTCTCACACTTTTCTAATCGAAGCCAAATCCAATACCGGTACTCTCTTAATTGATGTAAGATACAAGCACCCGGCAAGGAGGGTGATGAGCATATAAACGGCCCGCTTTGCCTCTGCACTGACACAAATTATTAAAAAAGTCTAATCAGACTAAAACCTGTTATTTTATATCGGGGTGTTTCCTCCTTGCACAGAAAAATGGGCCGGGGCGGATTCGAACCACCGTAAGCTTTCGCTAATGGGTTTACAGCCCATCCCCTTTAGCCACTCGGGCACCGACCCAATCATTAAAAACGCATTTTACCGCCTATTTCCCTATATTGCAACCAATTAGAGTCGAACATTTTAAGGTAAAGCTCATTTTTCCAGAAGAATAAGCCGCATTGCCGATACAGGCTGAGATGGAAACTTTACATAAAAAGCCTAAGAGGTATGTTTTCCCGGACGATTCGGCAGAAGGAATTAAGTTGAAAAAGTGTGTGTTCTGTGCCGAACCCATCCAGGCCCAGGCGATTAAATGCCGTTTCTGCAATGAATTTCTGAATACCGACAAGGCCCGGGCCGCACGAAAAGCCGCCAAGCAGGCAGAAGAAGGCTTCGAAGAAACCGAACAGGACAGTAGTATTCTTTTTGCCGGCAGGCCGTCGTTATTCGGCCTGGCATCTGCTGCAATCAAGTCGGCGTTCTTACTTACTATCGCTTGGTTATTATTCAGATTTCCTGCCGAGAACTGGGTAGTGATATTCCTCGATAAATTCACGGATTTTCAACTCACCGACGCTCAATATTTCAATCTCGCCCGATGGATTAATATTGCCGGTTTCGGTCTGGCGGCACTGGTACTGCTAATATTTTTCTATAAGGTATTGAAGCTGAAGATGACCCGCTACGAGGTAACAGTCGATAGAATCGAACACAGCAGGGGTATTTTCGACAGACGGGTAGATAATCTCGATATGTTTCGTGTTATTGATTTGAAGCTCCGCCGTACCATAATCGATTGCATTGTCGGTGTCGGCCAGGTGGTATTAACAACCACCGACAAAAGCGACCCTGAGTTTACATTCCTGAAAATCCGCAGGAGCCGCCAGCTTTACGATGTGATTAAAAAAGCCAGCCTCGATGCCGACCAGAAACAAGGTGTTATCCACCTCGAATAAATATCATGCTTTTTGTTGCTTCTGTATTTTTGCCCAGGTGTCGCGCAGTGTCGCGGTACGGTTAAAGACCAGCTTGCCGTCGGCAGTATCCGGGTCAACACTGAAATAGCCCAGTCGCTCGAACTGGAACCTGTCAAGCGATTTGGCATCAGCAAGAGAAGGCTCGACCTTACAATCGGTTAAAACCTCAAGGGAGTTCGGATTGATATTCGATTTGAAATCCTTTCCCTCCACAGCTTCATCGGGATTTTCTTTCGTAAATAAATGGTCGTAAAGTCTTACTTCGGCATCGGCGGCGTGTTGTGCCGATACCCAGTGAAGGGTTGATTTGACTTTTCTGCCGTCCGGCGCATCTCCGCCCTTTGTTGCAGGGTCGTAAGTACAATGTATCTCGGTAACATTGCCGTCGGCATCTTTGACAGCATCGGTGCAGGTAACAAAATACGCGTATCTAAGGCGGACTTCTCTGCCCGGAGCAAGACGATAAAATTTCTTAGGCGGCTCTTCCATAAAATCTTCGCGCTCGATGTAAAGCTCCCGCGAAAAAGGTATTTTGCGAGTACCGGCATTTTCATCTTCCGGATTATTTACCGCATCAAGCTCTTCGGTCGGCCCTTGTGGGTAATTTGTGATAACCAGTTTCAAAGGCTTCAGCACCGCCATAACACGCGGGCTTGTTTTATTCAAATCCTCACGTAAACAGTATTCCAAAAGAGCTGCGTCGATAGTGCTGTTGAATTTATTGACGCCGATTGTCTTGCAGAAATTGCGAATTGCCGCCGGCGAATATCCGCGACGCCTTAATCCCTGAATTGTCGGCATCCGCGGGTCATCCCAGCCATTGACCATTTTTTCCTGCACAAGCTGCAATAACTTGCGCTTACTCATCACGGTATAAGTCATATTCAAACGAGCAAACTCAATCTGCTGCGGATGATATACGCCAAGCTCATCCAGAAACCAGTCGTACAAAGGCCGGTGATTTTCAAACTCCAGCGTGCAAATCGAATGTGTAATTTTCTCGATGGAATCTTCCAGCCCATGAGCCCAGTCGTACATCGGATAAATGCACCACTTATCGCCGCTTCTCGGATGACTGGCGTGCAGAATACGATACATCACCGGGTCGCGCATATTCAGGTTTGGATGAGCCATATCGATTTTAGCCCGGAGCACTTTGCTGCCGTCCGGGAATTCGCCGTTTTTCATTTTCTCAAATAAATCGAGATTTTCTTCTATGGGTCTATCGCGATAGGGGCTGTTTTTGCCCGGCTTGGTAAGCGTGCCACGATACCGGCGAATCTCGTCACCGGTCAAATCGTCAACATAGGCCTTGCCTTTTTTTACGAGGTCAACAGCCCATTCGTACATCTGCTGAAAATAATCGCTGGCATAATAAAGCCTGTCCTGCCAGTCCCAGCCGAGCCACTTGACATCAGCTATAATCGAGTCAATGTACTCCTGCTCTTCCTTGATTGGATTTGTATCATCAAAACGCAGGTTACATGTCCCGCCGAATTCGGCGGCGATACCGAAATTCAGACAGATGCTTTTTGCATGTCCTATGTGCAGATAGCCGTTGGGTTCCGGCGGAAATCGCGTCGCGACTCTACCCTCCCATTTGTCTGATTCCAAATCATCGGCTACTATCTGCCGAACAAAATCCAGTCTCTCTATTTCATTTTCTTTTTTTTCATTATTCATTTTTAACCAGAGAAATAAAAATACTTAAAAAAATCAGAAACGTTCCTAAATGAGATAGACACCAAAATAACCCGTTATTAAGTTTTTCAAAGATTGAATTGCCGCCAATTGTTTGAATTGACCATCCAAGCTTGCCAATCCCCGCTATTAAAATAAGACATGTGCCCAAAACAAGTAGGGCAGTAGTATAACTATTTATCGGCTTTGAGTGTTTTGTTATAAGAAATTTAGCAGTGCAATAAGCCAAAGCAATATTTATAAATACTGAAACAGCCGCTATCAAATAATGTAATATAACCTTAATTGTTAAATCTATTTTTTTGTTCATAAAGATTTAAGATTTTTCAAAATAGGCTTTTGTATTCGGGTGGACTTTTTCATCTTCCAAAATTTTATCCTTGCTCAACCATTTCATATCACCGTGCTGGTCGTCAGAATTGATTTTGGGCGTATTATTGAGTTTTATCCTGTGGGACAGCACCACATAATGCGTTCCGAAGCCATCCTGCTTTGTAAAATTAGTCGGATATAAATGCTCGAATACACCTATGAACTCGGCCTGACTGTAGGGCACTTCAAGCCCTAACTCATTTTTCATTATTCTCTCAAACGCTTCGCTTATGCGTTCATCTTTCAAAATCCGCCCGCCCGGAACAAACCAGTATCCTCTGGCGGGCTCATTTTCACGCATCCCGACCAGAATTTCGCCTTTGGTGTTTTCGATTACTAAATCAATCGAAATCAAAGGTACCAGCCTGACAACCTCGACCAGTTGTTGATGACTTAAATAACCTGGATTTTGCTTTTCCATATTAGTGCAGCAATTTAACAAATTTCGTTCACTTGGTACACTTAGAACAATTTAATTTTTCGTGTTCGCTTTATGCCTGTTGCGGCATCGGCTGGCGGCATCAGATTTCCTCGCGATCCCGACAAATCGGGATCACTGCGTAATCTTCTTTGCCAGCCTTGTCCTCACGACGGCCTAAATGCAAACAGAAAACTTAAAGTGCTCTAAAAGCTCAAAAACGCTGTTCTTGACATCAGGCTTTACATAACGTAACCTCGGCATTTTCAATGGTTGCAGGGATATTATGGCTGAAAAATTTAATGGTGAGCTTGCCCGCCGCGGCGGGCTTGTCGAACCGGTGGTAACTCGTTTCGCTCCCTCGCCCACAGGCTACCTGCACGTGGGCGGTGCTCGGACGGCTCTGTTCTGCTGGCTGATGGCAAAGCACACCGGCGGGACGATGATTTTACGCATTGAGGACACCGACCAGAAGCGAAACACTCCAGCCGCTACCCAGCAGGTAATCGATGATTTGCGGTGGCTGGGCATCGAATGGGATGAAGGGCCGGAAGTTGACGGGCCGAACGGACCATATTTCCAGTCACAGCGTTTAGATATTTATCAGAAATACACTCAAAAACTGCTCGATGCAGACTTAGCTTATTACTGTTTCGACACACCCGAAGAGCTTGAAGCTACGCGAAAAGAGAGCCAGGCCAAAAAAGAAAATTTTCTTTACCGGCGGCCGGAAAAACTCCCTGATGAGAAAGACGTCGAAAAAGCACGCGCCGAAGGCAGGCCGGTAGTCATTCGGTTCTGTATGCCCAACGAAGAAATCATAGTTAATGATATTGTCCGGGGCGAGGTAAAATTTCCGGCGGGCGAGTTCGGCGATTTTATAATCTGCAAGTCAGACGGCTATCCGACATATCACTTTGCCTGTGTTGTGGATGATATGCTGATGAAAATCACGCACGTTATTCGCGGACAGGAACACCTGATGAATACTCCCTGTCATATCGCTCTGCAGAAGGCGCTTGGTTTCAGAACACCCAATTACGTCCATATGTCCGTTACAATCAGTGAAGGAGGCGGCAAGCTCTCAAAACGTGAACGCGGAAAGACACTCGTAAAAGCAATAAAACAAATACCCAACGCCGACCTTGAGAAAATCGCTTCTGTCGGTGGTATAACGAGCGATGAGCTGAACGATTTTCTCAATGGCAAAAGCCAAATCGAGCAGGAAATAATCTCCGCTATCGCCGACTATCTCGGTGTGCATCTGCCGGAAATCAATGTTGTCGATTTTTTCGAGAGCGGCTATCTGCCGGAGGCTATGGTCAATTTTATCGCGCTTCTTGGGTGGTCGTCCGGCGGAAAAAAAGAGATTATGACCAAAGATGAGCTTATAGAAGCCTTCGACCTTGCCCGCCTGACAAAGACAAACAGCCTGTTCGACAGGGACAAGCTTTTGGCATTTAATACCGAACACATGAAACTTGTTGACAAAGAAACATTACTGGGGCATTTCAAAAAGTATTTAGCAGTCATCGATTCGCCAATCCAAAAAGCTGATGATGACATGCTCAAAAGGATTCTACAAATCAACGAAGGCGCAAAGACACTCGAAATGGTCGAACATAAAAGCAGGTTCTTATTTCTGGATAACGATAAGATTGAGTATGACGAAAAGGCCGTGCAAAAGGTACTTTTAAAAGACAATGGCCTTGCTATGCTGCAAATCATCCGCGACAGGCTCGATGCTATGGGCGAGCTTTCGGAAAAGGCCGTTGAAGATATGCTTCGCGGTTTAGCCGAGGAAAAACAGGTCGGTTTGGGTAAGGTCGCCCAGCCTTTGCGTGTTGCCATCTGCGGCAACACCATCAGCCCGCCGATATTCGATTCGATACAATTACTTGGAAAAGAAAATACCCTTATCCGCATTGATAATACTTTGCAAAAATTTGCCGCAGAGAACGCAAAGAACGCTGAGAAATAATATAGAAAAAAATAAACTCTGCGTTCTAAACTTGCTCTGCGGTATAATGAAAAATAATATGCACGATAAAGCCAAACTTAATCGAATTACTGAGTCAATAATCGGATTAGCCATAGAAATCCATAAGGCGCTTGGGCCGGGATTACTCGAATCAGCTTATGAAGCATGTTTGTTTTATGAGTTAGTTCAATCTGGTTTTAAAGTTGAAAAACAAAAACCTCTCCCACTAATCTATAAAGAAGTAAAGCTGGATTGCGGTTACAGATTAGACCTCATAATAGAGGATTCTGTAATTGTTGAAATAAAAGTCGCAGAGAAATTAAATGAGATACACAAGGCTCAACTGTTGTCTTATCTCAAACTTTCTAACTGCAAAGTTGGACTAATTATTAACTTCAACTCGAAATTACTAAAAGATGGAATAATACGTTTAGTAAATAACTTTTAAAATTTAACTCTGCGGGCTTAGCGTGCTCCGCGGTTAAGTAAGGAAATTGATATGTCATTACTTGTAACAGGTTCGATAGGGATTGATACGGTAAGAACGCCGGTTGGTGAAAGTAAAGATTGCTTAGGCGGTTCAGCTATCTATTTCAGTATGGCTGCCAGCTTCTTTGCGCCCGTGCGGCTGGTCGGTGTAATCGGGGAAGATTGTCCGTTTGTCCTGGAAAATGTCTTCGCAGGTAAAGATGTTGATTTGGCCGGACTTGAGATACGGCAGGGCAGTAAGACCTTTCGCTGGTCCGGGACATATTTCGGCGATATGAACCAGCGCACAACAGACGCTTGCGAATTGAATGTACTTGCCGAAGACCCTCCGAAGGTTCCGGACGTATATCGTGACAGCGAATACGTCTTCCTGGCTAATACCACGCCTGCCCTGCAAATCGAATTGCTCGAGCAGGTCGATAGTCCCAAGTTCGTCGCAGCAGATACGATGAACCTCTGGATAAACGAATATAAAGACGATTTGAAAAAACTGCTCGATAAAATAGATTGTCTCGTCCTGAATGATGAGGAAGCCATACTTTTATCAGGCGATGAGAACCTGATATTAGCTGCGGACAGTATTACCAAAATGGGCCCAAAGGTCGTAATAGTTAAAAAAGGCCAGCACGGTTCACTAACGGCTGTCGCTGATGGAGATAAGTTTATTTTGCCCGCTTACCCCGCTGAAAAAGTTATCGACCCGACGGGCGCAGGCGACAGTTTCGCAGGCGGATTCATGGGATACCTGGTAAAAGAGAACAAGACCGATACGGCGACTCTGAAAAAGGCGGTTGCCTACGGAACCGTCGTCGCGTCATTTACAATCGCAGATTTTTCGTTGCAGGGACTGACGAAAACAAACAGAGGCGATATAGATAATCGGCTGGCGGAACTGCGCAAAGTGGTAAAGTTTTAGAGCCACAGAGACCTCATATTTTTAAGCCACAGAGTTTTTTGCCCCAGAGAAAAAGATAAATTAATTGGCCACAGAGGTCACAGAGAAATTAATCCTCGCAATAACAAGTAACTTTCTTCAATTATTCCAATTTCATGCACGTTGTATTTTTTAACTCTGTAGCCAAGTCTATTCTATATTTTTTAATTATTCCATCGAAAGCTTTTTGAACAAACGGAGCAACCCAAGATTGAGAATCTTCTTCAGGAATAAGTCCGCAATCTAAACTGTCCACATAATCACTCGCAGCCATGAAATGCCCATTAAGCGTAAAGAGCCAAATAAAATGCTGAACGAAGATATCACGTATAATACCTGATAATTCGTCAAGGTGCTTCGATCTATCTTTTAGATATATTTGATTATCATTCAGCATCATATAATAGAATAAATTGTAGTGAGTATGGTCATTGCATTTATCCCTAATTTTATTGTAGCGACCATCTAAATCTAATAATTTATTAACCCTTGTAAGATCCGTTGATTTACGAATATAGGCCATCATATCGGCGTATCTTGGCAGCTTTTCTTTCTTATTGTGAATCCAATTATTTATTTTTTGTACGACAAAGTTCTCAATGCTGAAATTGGCTTTCAAGTATATTATCTCATAAATATTAATGACAACTAAATCATGATATTTTCTTGTTAAAGCGTAAGAATCATTAATTTTTCCATCACTAAGAACGAGTTGTATAGATTCGATTGTCCCCTGAATTGAAGAGATTAAATAAGAATCAATATTACACATCGGCGATGTGCCCATAGTAAACCAAACAAATATTGAATGGGACAACGATTGATAAAAATCGATATATTCTGAAAGGTCAGAAAATATAATATGATTTTTATAATCCGAATTTATCATTTGGGAATTCATGGACATCATATTCATTTCCTTTTTAACACAAAATCATATATTCCAGCCAATAAATTATAGCGTTCTTGCTGGGCTGTTCAATGATTATGATACCGAGGAAAACGTGTATCGGTCAAAAAAAGTTGTCCGCGGAATCAGTGGAATATGCGTCTGAAAAAATAATTCTCTGTGTTCTCTGAGTGCTCTGTGGCTATAAAAAACGGCATCCTCTGTGGCAAAAAAATCCGTGAAAAATGTGTAATTTGCGATTAGAATTTCATTCATAATCGTCAGTAGAGTTCTTGGAAAGGAATAGAAAATGGCGAAGTTTAAGCCTATCGGCCGGAAGCGTAAATACATACGCGAGGAAAAGCCGGAAAAGATTTTTAAGGAGATGACGAAGAACCACGTTGACGTCCTTGAGAATATAGAATTTGCCATAATAAACGTCTGGAGAGAAAACGAGCAAATCGACGACAGGACAGTCGCGGCGGCGCTAAAAGCGATAATTAAAAAAGAAGAACCGAAAGACATATTGTCCTGCCTGCTGGAAAAGGCGCTCGAAGGCGCCCGGCTGATTCGTTCGGATGTATCGGACGAGATATGGACAAAAGGGTTGAAAGTAGTGCTTGAATCGGTTTATACGCACTCCCCTGACGATGTAATAAAGCAAGGCGACACATATTACCTCGAATTTGCGGATATGTTCGTCCCTTAGGATGAATATTCGGCGGGAACCTGCTCTTTTATGAATTTTGCGCCCTTCCGACAAGCTCAGGGCAGGCTTTTTGCGGAGATTAAATCAGTGGAAATCTGCGTAATCTGCGATTAGAATAAGCATATCTTATGACCCGCCGTGATCCGTCTTCGCCCTAAAAGGGCTACGCCGGACAGGAACGGCGGGCTAAATATAAAGAGAACTCTGCGGTTTCTGCGTTCTCTGTGGTGAGAATTTGGGTGTATTATGCGGGTATTTATCGCTACAGATATAAACGATGAGGTTCGCCGGGCCATCGGCAATTTGCAAAATAAGCTCCGCGGCGAGCTTGCTTTCGACAAGGGCGTCAAATGGGTAAATCCTGAGATTATGCACCTGACTTTGAAATTTCTCGGCGAGGTAAAAGACAACATCTTAAATGATGTCTGCAAAAAAACAGAACAGGTTGCAATGAAACATTCGGTATTCAATCTGGATATTGAAAAGGCAGGCCATTTCGGCGGCCGCAGCGCAAGAGTCATCTGGGTCGGCACCGGAGGAGGCAGCGAGCAGCTTGCCGAAATAGCAAATAACCTCGATGAGCAGCTTCAGACACTTGGCTTTGCTCCCGAAACAAGACAGTTCACAGGACACCTTACACTTTGTAGAATAAAGAACGTCAAGGCCGGCGCCGAATTGGCAAAGGCGGCAGAGAAGTACAGTGATTTTCAGGCTGGCACGGTTGCTGTTGACTCGATAATGGTTTACCAAAGCCAGCTAAACTCGGACGGCCCTATTTATACGCCGCTTGCAGGATATAACCTGAGACGATAACAAAAGATTAAGGATAAAGGGTTAAGGATTAAGGACGATTGAAAATGACAAAGACAAAAAAGGGTGCAGCAGATAAATCAACCAGCAAAGAGTCCGCTATCGAGAGGGTTGTTGCGCAGATAGAAAAGCAATACGGCGCAGGCGCGATTATGCAGATGGACGAACACAGCTATGCCAGGATTGAAGGCATCGCGACAGGAGCTTTATCGCTCGATATCGCATTAGGCGGCAGAGGTGTGCCGCGGGGCAGAGTAACCGAATTGTACGGCCCGGAATCTTCAGGCAAGACCACACTGGCTTTACATATAATCGCCAATGCACAAAAGGCAGGTGGAGTCGCGGCATTCATTGACGCCGAACATGCACTGGATACTACCTGGGCGAAACGGCTTGGCGTTGACGTAAGCGCACTATTAGTAAGTCAGCCTGATACAGGGGAGCAGGCCCTGGATATAACCGAGATGCTTATCAAGTCGAATTCGGTTGACGTTATTGTTATCGACTCTGTAGCTGCGCTGACGCCAAAAGCTGAGCTTGAAGGCGAGATGGGCGATACGCACGTCGGGCTTCAGGCCCGCCTGATGAGCCAGGCGATGAGAAAATTAACCGGTGTTATCAACAAGAGCAAAACAGCACTTATCTTTATTAATCAGATTCGCATGAAAATCGGAGTTATGTTCGGCAATCCCGAAACGACATCGGGCGGAAGGGCCTTGAAATTCTACAGCTCGGTCCGGATTGATATTCGAAGATTAGCTACTATAAAAGACAATACCGGGGCTACCGGCAGTCATGTACGAGCGAGAGTAGTTAAAAATAAAATCGCACCACCATTCCGTGATGCCGAATTCGACATTATGTTCGATAAGGGGATAAGCTACGAAGGAGACATTATAGATTTAGCCTCCGGCTGCGGTGTTGTGGAAAAAAGCGGCGCCTGGCTCAATTACGGCTCAATCAGGCTCGGCCAGGGCAAAGAAAACGCAAAGAAATACCTCGAGGAAAACAAAGACCTCTGCGACGAAATAAAACAAAAGGTCCTCATAGCTAAAGGCCTTGTCGAAGAATAGATACTAAAGAATTTTTAAGGGGAAAATGTGCTTACATCGAACCAGATACGCAGTGATTTTATAAAGTTCTTCGAAGAGCGCAATCATAAGATTGTACCAAGCTCGCCGGTCGTACCCATCGGCGATGACACACTGCTGTTCATCAACGCAGGTATGAACCAGTTTAAGGATATTTTCCTCGGTCTCAATAAGCCGGATTATAACCGTGCCGCAAACAGCCAGAAGTGCATCCGGGCAGGCGGCAAACATAACGACCTCGAAGAAGTCGGGGTCGATACGTACCACCACACATTTTTCGAAATGCTCGGCAACTGGTCATTCGGAGATTATTTCAAAGCTGAAGCTATCGAGTGGGCATGGGAGCTTCTGGTAAACGTCTGGAAAATGAATCCCGAAAGACTGCACGCCACGTATTTCGAGGGCGACAAAACACACGGCATCGAGCCGGACATCGAAGCAAGAAAGCTTTGGGGAAAATATCTGCCGGATGAGAGAATCCACCCCGGCAATCTGAAAGACAATTTCTGGGAAATGGGCGATACGGGGCCCTGTGGGCCATGCAGTGAGATACACTACGATGATACGCCGGATTTATCAGGCGGAAAACTCGTAAACAAAGACAATCCCAATGTGATTGAAATCTGGAATCTTGTTTTCATCCAGTTCAATCGCGACAGCCGGGGCAAGCTATCGCCGCTGCCTGCCAGGCATGTCGATACAGGTATGGGGCTGGAACGAGTTGCCAGATTTATGCAGGGCAAAAAATCAAACTATGACACCGATTTGTTCACAACGCTAATCGAGGCAATCGGTAAAATTACCGGCCAACGATACGGCCAATCTGAAACCGACCGGAAAGACATCGCTTTTCGAGTAATCGCCGACCATCTCAGGACGGTTACATTTGCCATAACCGACAACTGCACACCTTCCAACGAAGGCAGGGGATATGTCATCCGAAGGATACTCCGCAGGGCCGCTCGTTTCGGCAGGGTGCTTGGTATGCAGGAACCGTTCATTTATAAACTTGTCCCGACACTTACAGAACTGATGGGCGATGCCTTCGGCGAAATAAGAGAAAGGCAGCAATTCGTCCAAACTGTTATCGAATCGGAAGAGGCAAGCTTCGGCAGGACATTAGACAGAGGAATAAATCTGTTTTCATCCGCCGCAGAAAGTGCGGAAAAATCAAAGGACAAAACCATATCCGGCGATGAGGCATTTCAGCTTTATGATACTTACGGATTCCCGCTGGATTTGACGCAGCTTATGGCAAGGGAACGCGGCCTGAAAGTCGATACGGATAAGTTTGATATATTAATGAATATACAGCGACAATTGTCACGGACAGCACAAGAAGGAGATAAACTCAAACAAAGTCTTTCCGGCGTTGAATTGCCGATCACAGATGACAATCTTAAATATGAAACAGAAACATGCAAAGCAGTTATACAAGGGTGGGTAAGCAAAGATGGATATTCTACAGAAGGAATACTTTCAGTAACTGGCGAGCCTATTGGATTGGTTCTTGATCATACTTGTTTCTATCCAGAAGCTGGTGGACAAGTAGGTGATTGTGGAATTATTAAGAGCCAAAAAGGAGAGTTTAAGGTTGAAACCACAGAGAAGATTGCAGATTGTATTATTCATCAAGGTAAGCTTATTTCCGGTTCATTTTCTGTTGGTGATACCGTTACAATTACTGTGGATGAATCTCGGCAGGATACCAAGAAAAACCATACAGCTACACACTTACTTCAATGGGCACTACGAAGTGTATTAGGTGATTCTGTACATCAGCAGGGTTCATTGGTGAGTCCACCTATATTTCGATTCGACTTTACTTATCCCAAGGCCTTGACTGACAAAGAGATCGAACGGGTCGAGGACCTAGTACGCGACAAGATCGAAGCAGCCCTGCCCGTCACCTGTGCGGTCATGCCCATTGATCAGGCTAAAAAATTAGGAGCCATGGCCTTGTTTGGAGAAAAATACGGTAACGAAGTCCGTGTAATGGCTATAGGTGCTAAAGATAAATCACAAATCAATAGTGCATTTAGTAAGGAATTATGTGGGGGCACACACGTTAGTAATACCTCGGAAATTATATGTTTTAAGATACTCAAAGAAGAGAGTATCTCGGCTGGTGTAAGGCGTATTACTGGAACAACAGGGAATCAATTAATAAGTTATTTAGAGTATGAGTACGATGCGGTTGTAAAAAAATTAACGAAACTTCTTGACGTTCGAGAATACGAAATAGTGCCTCGTATTAAAGACTTGATCGATAAAAACAAAAAACTAACCAAAGAATTAAAAAACACCTCGAAACAGGCCGGCGCCGATACAATGAGCGAAGCGAGAAGTTTACTGGAAAAAGCTGAAAAAATCGGCGATGCTTTTGTTGTCATAGGGAAATTATCACCGACAAATCCCGAACAAGCCCGTGCGGCAATCGATATGGTAAAGAAAAAGGCCAAATCAGCCGTAGTGGTTTTTGGCTACGGCGAGGGCGATAAAGCGAATCTGATTGTCGGAGTTACTGACGACTTAATCAAAAAGGTAAAAGCCGGTGACATCGTAAAGCAAATCGCTCCGCTAATCGACGGCGGGGGCGGAGGCAGGCCGCAAATGGCACAGGCAGGCGGAAAAGACCCCTCAAAAATCGAGGAAGCTCTGAAAAAAGCCGCCGAATTAATAAAAAATTTACTCTAATTTTTTTAACAACGAATCTCACGAATTGACATGAAGAACTATCGCCACAAAAGGCACAAAAGACAAAAGATTTGAAACCACAGATTTCACGGATGACGCGGATTTATTTTTCTTTTCGTAGAATTGTTTTTACATATTTTTTAAGCTTTGCCCAGGCATTTCTCCAGTGTATTTCCAATCCCCAGAAACTAAACTTATCCCCGAATATTTTACCATTATATTGAATTGTTTCCGGCGTCGTTTTCATTTCATCGACCGCCTTGCCGCTAGCTTCTTTTATCCAACGCTGTAGTTCATTGATAAATCTTGAGTCTGCCAGCTCCAGCCAAAACGCATCATTAGTCATATCATAAATGAAACCGAACGGTTTATTAATTTCAGCCAATCTTTCTATCTCTTGATGTGTATATTCGCTACTATCATATCTTCTTTCCCACTTCCTCAAAGTTTCTATAAATCCTACTGTTGTGCCAATATATTCTTTGAGTTGTTGGATACATTCTTTTTGTGTGGGGGTTATGTGTTTGCCTGTTAGATAGTCTGATAGCGGCGGTATGTTCTCTAAGTATTCATTTTTGCTTTGAGTAGATTGCAGTTTTTCAAATAGCGTTAATACTCCTTTCAGAAAGGCTACTTCTCTTCGTGTCATAGCTTACCTTTGTTTTCAAGTCGGTTTGAGCAGCAGCAGGTTAGACAGATAATTAAAAACCTTACCACTGCTCAAACCGCTTGGCCGGTCGTCCCAATTCGTATTTTACTTATTTTACCGCAAAACCCGCCTTTCTGGCAACCTTTGGCCTTGTTTTTTCTTTGACCTACAGCACGACAAAGAGTATTATTTCTGTAAATTGATTTCAGGTAATTATTGAAAATTACAGGAAAATGCGAAAGATATTTTTTACATTGGTCTTTGTCACGTTATTCACTTCCACAACTCTAATTGCCGGCGAAACGCTCGTAGAGTTAGTTAAAAAAATAAAACCCTGTATAGTTCTCATAGAAACCTTCGACAAGGACAACAAACCAATTGGTCAGGGGAGCGGATTCTTCATAGATAATAAAGGCGGCTTTATCACAAACCATCACGTTATCGAAGGCGCTTACTCAGCCACCGTTAAAACCTCGGCAGGCAAAGAATATCCGGTACAGGGCATTGTTGCCAAAGACATCGAGGCCGATATTGTCAAACTCGTAGCGAACCTGCCGGACGCCGATATAACATTCTTAAAGCTCAGCGTGAATATGCCTTCTGAGGGTGAGGACATTGTTGTTATAGGTAATCCCCTCGGCCTTGAATCAACCGTATCAACCGGCATTGTATCAGCGGTCCGGGATATCCCCGCCTTTGGAAAAATACTTCAGATAACCGCTCCCGTTTCGCCCGGCTCAAGCGGAAGTCCGGTTATGAACAGCAAAGGAGAGGTAATAGGCATTGCTACCCTTATCGTAACAGAAGGACAAAATCTCAATTTTGCCATTCCCAGCGAAAAAATCATCGCACTCAAAGAAACCTTAAAAACCACCTTATCTGAATCATCAGCCCTGCTGACAACCGATGCAAACGACGCCCAATTATTTTACTACAAAGGCTTAACAGAGTTGTGGCAGGAAAACTACTCTGCCGCACTTGCTTATTTTCAAAAGGCAAAAGAAAAGTACCTGGATGACGCCGATGCGTGGTTTTATATTGGTTATTGCTGCGCCGAACTTGGCCGCTATCAGGAGGCGATAGATGCCTGTAAGCAGGCTGTCAGAATCAACCCGGATTACGCC